>JBBRNT010000012.1:0-14124 GCA_038230095.1 Candidatus Saccharimonadia bacterium | reverse complement strand
GGGCTTGGTGAAGGAGTCGGGGTCGGGGCTGGCACGGGCGCTGGCGTTGCAAAGCTGAAGTTGGCACCAGCGGTAGAACCGTTCCACAAGTTTGCGCCGTCACTTGGGCGAACAATACCAGATGTGGCGGCAAAAGTAATCGGCGTACTACCGGTACCTACAAGCGCTTTGAAGTTTACTACGGCCACAATCTTGGATCCGGAGATAACTCCAGCATCATTTGTGCGCGCAATCAGCACCTTGCCCGCCGAGGTTGGAGTAATCCAGGCACGGTCAAAGTTGCTCGTGGACCCATCGACACTCACAAACTGTAGCTTCGCCTGGTCAAAGCTGAGATCTGCCTCCACGCCATTCACCAGCTCAGAACCACTATTCTCTCGAATAGTAACGCTCACCGTTGATCCATTTGCATAGCTACCGGTCGACGGCGTCAGCGTAAACGTGGCCGAGCCTGCACCGGATACGGCGGATGCGAACAGCCCGGTAGTAACAATCAAACCAGCAATTATGAACGTGGTCAATTGTCTATACTTACTCTTCATTTACTTACCCCAGTTAGCCGACACAATAGATGCATCGAATATATTTACTACACCATCACCATTCAGGTCCCCAGTAGTTCTTGTTTGTCCATTCTGAAGCCAGTGAGCTGACACTACACTCGCATCAAATATATTGATAACTCCATCTCCATTCACATCCCCAGCCTTGGGGCTGGGCGTAGGGGCTGGGACCGGATTGGGGGGAGGTGTTGGAGTCGGGATAGGCGTAGGAGTTGGGGTGGGGGTTGGTTGAGGACTGGGTGGGGTCATACCATCACCCTGAACTGGTACTAGTCCCATATCCTGCTCTACATATAGGTAGGCATCATGCGGCAGCAGGCCCGGCATAATCGCCGCCATAATCGTAGATGCACCAAATACCGCGCTCGGCGGTGAATAACTTGGCTGGGTGCCCTTGGCGTACTCCAGCTCAATGTGAATATTCAGCTCATCTACATCGCTAGCTATGAAATTAAATGCTATGTCATTCGTGCCCTGCTTCAAGTCAGCAGGATTAACGCTAATACTGGTGGCATATGGAAGGTACTTGTTGGCAATATCACCGGCTGGCACAGGCCCTAGCTCAGTTGCAGCCGGGCTTGCCACATTGTACTTGTGACCATTAATAACGACATTGTCGGCGGCATTCCAGGTATAGCTCTGGTCGCCGTAATCTTGGAGGGTAAACATGAGTCTTGATTGGCTAGGGGCACCAATAACATCGGCGATATTAATCTTGGTAGTGTGGTTGTTCTGAACGAATGGCGCTACAACGCTACCGGTGCCAATAACCGGCACGGTACCATTGGCCCCGCCGTCTAGGTAGTTATGTACCACTGTTGTGGGTGCCGGCCCATTGAAACCAAAATTATCCCAATGGAGCAGCGCCGTCTGGGGCTTCTCATTGGGTGAGTCTTTGCCCGTGTTATAGCTGAATAAGTTGGACTCAACTGTGTATTTTTTAGTGTTGGCAAAGTCGGTGGGCATATCGCCCTCAAGAATATCGACACCGTTCAAGAAAACCTTCAGCTTGGTTGGCGAGACCTCAAGCCGCCAGTGAGCACGGACGTTTGGTACAGGAAATTTGCCCGTCCACGGAATAATCGGGACCTCCGGAAAGACACTATGTACTACTGGTGCGGCCTGGCCACACCACTGGAAATCAAGATCATTCTTGAAGTCTGGACAAATGTTAAATGTTTGGTTAACGCCCCTAGGTATTTTAGTTGCATCGGTGTACTTCAGACTCACGCTCGTACGGTTTTGGACCAACCTTATCATTGCTGGATCCGCTATGGAAGTGTCCCCAGCATCGGCATGGCTAGTAATGTCCAGGGGTACATTGCCAACTCGAGCATTGAGCGGGATTAAGTCGATGTACCAAATATCTCGCCCGCTCTCCATGGTAGTCCCGTCGAAATCACCGACTACCACGCCTGGGTTAGACTCCGTCCGGCCAGTAATATCAAACGTAGCTCGAGCCCGGTCAATTATCTCTGACCGGTCGCAGTACGGGTCGAGCGACGACCTAACCTGACTATGGGCGTGGAACTGGGCATTAATAAATGTTCCGACCGAGCCAGGCCTGGCGCAGCTTGAGGCGGCATGGTTCCATTTAAGTTCATCCAGGGCACCCATCGGCAGGCTAAAGTCGTCAAAGAATCCGGTCATTTGTTGCCGGAGCTGGTCAACACGCGCGCTGGAGGGGGTAGCGAGTACGGTTCCGCCTGGCGACACTTTTCCATTAGCATGGCTCTCTGGCGCCGTCCCCCCGTTCCATGAGCCGCTCGTACCTACCTGCACTACTGAGCCCTGAACAGATTGGACCTTTACAATATATACCGTGCCGTTTGCCAGAGGTTGTATTTGGGTTATTTCGTGCGCGGTCTGCTTTGAGCCCACGTAAACACCAGTGCTCTGTGGGCCCCAGGTCACAAAGTATCCCACAATGTTCTTAGCAGCGGCATTCGCGGGCGCAGTCCAGGTTACTGTTACGAGCTGGTCGTCAGCGTAGGCCACAATATTGCTGGGGTTAGGTAGGGTAGTGTCTACGACCACAGGCGTGGTTCCGGCTCTGCTCCTTACTAGAATAAAGCCACCTACTACGAGCAGTACGGATATGCCAAGCCAGACTCGTGTATCAAGCTTTCTGAGCGGTGCCACTACCCCAGCAACGCCACGGGTCTGGGATGCAGCTTTCGGTTTGCGATTATTTATTCGCATCGGATTCGGACTCCAATTCTATTTGCTAGATGGCAAAATAGTTATGCTGTAAGAATAATACCCCGTGACTTCCCCTCCTGCAAGCTGGAACTCCACCGTCTCACACCAACCAAAAAAAGCTACCTGGTTAAAGGTAGCTTTTCTAGAATCAGGATTATGATTATGCGGCTTCTTGCTCAGCCTTGCGACGACGACTTGCTTGGCCGCCTTTGCGGCCAGCTTCTACTGCGAGGGCACGGTTCTTTGCAAAACCACCACCGCGGCTAATAGTACCGCCTGTGCGGCCAATCATTTCATAGAAATTTGCGCCGTAACGTTGTTTGTTGGTCTTAGCGGCTTTCATGCCACCGACTTTTGTACCAGCCATGAGAATACCTTTCGTTACACTTATATATTATGCCAAAACGGCTATGCTTACGCTTTGGTAAAACAACCAAAAAACTCATGCCTTTGCCTGAGCTTTTTGGGCTTAGTACCACCTACGCCAAAGATAATCGGTATATTACCATATTGTAGTTATGCTGTCAATACCTATTATGGTATAATCATCCAATATGGCTGCAGCTAATTCACCACAACTCACCTTAGTCATTGTCGATGTGCGTAGTGCACATAATGTAGGTACCATGCTGCGCACCGCCGACGCTTGCGGAGTGGGCAGGGTTTTCTTGGTTGGTCTCACCCCCACCCCCCGCCGCCCTGCGGACACTCGTCCAGGTCACGTTATCGCCGCCAACACCAAGGCCATCGCCAAGTCTGCCCTTGGCGCCGAGTCTACTGTGGCCTGGGAGTACTACCCCGACCTGCCCACCGTCATAGCTACGCTGCGCCGAGAGAACTACCGACTCTATGCTCTAGAGTGCAATCGCCAAGGCAGCCAGAGTCTCTTCAGCGCAGCTCCAGCGAGCCACATAGCGCTTATTGTCGGTAGTGAGACCACCGGCCTCGATCAAGCTACCTGCGACCGCTGCGATGCCACACTGGAAATACCCATGCACGGACACAAAGGGTCACTCAATGTGGCTGTGGCTGCCGGCATAGGCCTCTACGCCCTACGCCAGACTAGAGACCATTAATACGCTGGACTCGCCCGTCAGACCGCAGAATAGTATTAAACTTTATCAGTGGCTCACCTATCAGTGCCCATGAGCCAGTTGGGCTATTCGAGGCGGAATCGAAGTAGGTCTGTGCGATCAGGTCTTTGTGATTAGTAAATGACCAGTCCCAGAACGCCTGCATTTCAGCCGCAGCGACAGAATCGGTGCCCCGGTTGCCCCACTCAGCCGTGCCAAATGGCATGTTCTTAGCCTCGGCAAACGCCACAAAGCTTGTCCACTGCGCTGTAAACATGTCGCCGCTCACGGCATCATGGTAGTGGTCGGCAATATAGGCGTCCCAGATTCCATCTACCCACCAGTCGGCCGGCCTTCGGCCGGACGCTGTGTTCCAGGTGTACGACATGAGCACCGGCATAAAAGCAATATTCCTCGTACCTACGAGGTTCATTCGTGCGCGAATATGCTGCTGCATAGCCCGCCAGGCCGGTGCTCCGCCGGGGTCGTCAGGCACATTGCCGTTACCCCCACCGCCCTCAGGCTCATGGTTGAAGACGAGCCAGATAGGCTTGCCATACGAGTCTAGCTTACGCAGCATAGCGTCTATCTGAGTGTCATAGGTTCCTGCAGCGGTAGCCGACCAGCCACCGGATTTAATCGAGACAAAAGGCAGCCTATTGTGACTCAGGTCGTCCTGCACCGTGGGGTACATGTTAGCGTAATAGTTTCCTTTAGTGCTATCCCAGACCCAAAACGTTCGCCGGATAGACAGGGATGCGCCGGTAGCTGCCTCGTGGGCGCTCGGGCTACCATTATTGTCTATCGCACCTCCCCAGTAGGCCTTGCTATACAGCTTGGGGTTGGGATCGCCGGGGAAGCGTCTTATCATAGTCGGGCTTGAAGGTGCATTAAACACGACAGCCCTACCTCCTGCCGCAGCCGCATCTACTATCGCTAGAGTTGGCCCTGCCAAGCTAGCACTCTCTGCCTCCAGTGACGCATAGGGTCCGGAAGCACGTATAACTAGGACTAGGAACACGCCGACCAGACTCATCACCCCGGCTATTGCGAGCCACTGGCTCGACTGGAAGCGAACTGGCCCAGAAAGCGATTGTTTTTGGTTATGCTTCATAGTTGCAGTATATTAGATTACTAGCCATCAGCCTATGGGCTAAGCTATTCCGGCGTGGTCATCATCGAACGAATATACGGGTTGTTGCGCTTCCAGATAACATTATCAATAAAGTAATGATGAATATTTATGAAGATAGTTACAAAGAATAGGTACAGCGATGTACCAAATATGACCTGGTTGTAGCTAAATGGCCCCGGTAGTGCACCGGTTTTACCAAGTATGTCCAGCATTGTTGGCAACACCGAGAACATGATAATGCCCAGTAATACCGCTTTTACGAAGAAGTGCGTAAACGCTCCTACGGCATTCCGCTTAGCGAAGCTGCGAAGAACATACAGCCCCGCACCGGCCACAAGTAGTACTCCAAGTGTAGTCACCCAGCTAGCCGTTGGCACCTGCGATAGCACGCCAAACCAGGTGTAAATACCTGTTTCTAGCGAGCCGCTTTGCCCGGCCGTCATAGCCCCTAGGATTATTGCCGCTGGTATGACGATAAATGCCAAGCTACCCAGTGTAGTTATAATGCCCAGCGAGTGTTTGGCAGGCCGAGTGAGGCGCACATTTGGCTCAGCCGCAAACGCCCGCACAACGGAGCTATTGCGCTTGTAGGCCAGGACGAATAGTAGGTACTGTAGCGAGTGAAAGAATGGGATAATGTAGTAATAGAACGGGTGCGCCAGTGCCGGCAAATACCACACATAGATGGCCACTATAGCGACTAGTGCCGAAACAGGCGGCCGTTGGCCAGCGAGCGCCTTGCGTGCGAGTAGTATAACCGTAGTGGCCGTTGAGACCAGCAGTAATACGTAAAACGCCGTCATCAGCCCACCAAGCAGCGTCAAGGACGTATAGCTTATGCCGTAGTAGCTAGTGGTACCACCGTAGAGGTTCACGCCCACAAATGAGATCATCCACAGCGAGTACAGCGCAGTTAGTAGACTCCACCGCTCCCACTTGGTGTAGTACACCTTCTTGGCGGAGGATAGTACAATAACGCAGCCAAATATTTGCTTTATGTAGTGCCAGCCAACGAAAAAGAACATAGCGTTTGCGAGGTAGCCCATCTGTAGCGAGCTTGACTGGGTCAATGCAAACACAAAGTACATGAGAAGCCCAAGGGGCACCAATACGCCAGCCCACCAGAGCTTCAGCGCAAAGGTCCGGTTCCCACCAAAGTCGCGAAAACCAGCCCTGGCGTCTTGGTACATCAGTAGATAAGATGCTGCAAAGTGCGGATAGTTCACAATAAATGCCGCATAGTATACCGCCCAAGACCATAGAAATATGCTACCGGCTCGGTTCACGAAGATCTGCACAATAGCAAAGAAGATAATCGAAGCACCCCCCGCCATCAGAATGTCCGCTGCGGGCGAGAATAGCGTGCCCTTAGTCGGGCGGAACCAGTTAGCCATCACCCCAAACCAGCTAGTGGCAACGGTGGTAGTCATTTCTGCATCAGCGGTGTTCATACTGCTAGTCTAGCTAGAGATCCCAGTTTCAACAATCCCCATTAGTCCTGGTTGTACCTCCTAGTTCGCCTGCCATAGAGTTCCGTGATCGTAGTTTTTACCCAAAGAAATTCAAGAATCTTCCGCGTAAATACCCGCGCGACTACAGGGATTTACGCCGACTACGCCATACCACCAAAACTATACCTACAACAAGCACTACAATAACGCCAGCAATAATCTCCAGGGCCAAGCTGGACCTACTTGCTTTAGCTAGCGCACCCGTTGCGGCCTGGCTACTACTAACGATGGTGCCAAGTATGACCAAGAACAGCGATAAGATGACCCAAGACCATGTACCATAATGGGTCGGTCGTATGTAAATCAATTTCTTCGGACGCTTCTTGCTGGTTGGATTGATTGTCATCACTTTATCATACCCTTCTTCCGCCTGTTAGCCGACACAATAGATGCATCGAACATATATTAACAACTCCATCGCATTTCAGGTCACCTTGGGTTCTAGACTGTGGGGTCTTACGCAATTAGCAACCACGATACTAACATCATAGTTGATAGTCCCAGTACGACGAGATATTAGGTATTCGACTCATACGATAAGCGTTATCACCTACCATCTTGCAACAATTGTAGCCCAAACACAAACTCGAGGCATTTGGCATCAAAAAAGACCCGCGTGAACGAGTCTTTTTTGTTAGTCCGGCACTGTGCTACTTTCCCCACGAGGAGTATCATCGCCGCAGCAGAGCTTAACTTCGGTGTTCGGGATGGGAACCGGTGTATCCTCTGCGCCAAAAGCACCGGGGCCTCCAAACCATAGGCCCGAAGGCGAATTGTTTTGGAGATCTCGGCACTTTTGAGTGCCAGTATTGTCGCAAATAAAATTGGATGTAATCAGTTGAACTGATTGTAATCACAAAATGCTAGTCAAGGCACTTCGACACATTAGTCTTACGACCAATCTGACGAAGTGAAGTAAAAAAATCGATCGACTATTAGTACACCTCAGCTCAACACATTACTGTGCTTACACTTAGTGCCTATCAACCACGTAATCTACATGGAGTCTAATTGGGAAATCTCATCTTGAGGTTGGTTTCGCGCTTATATGCTTTCAGCGCTTATCCATTCCGAACATAGCTACTCGGCAATGCCCTTGGCAGGACAACCGATACACCAGAGGTTCGTTCACTCCGGTCCTCTCGTACTAGGAGCCAATCCTCTCAAATTTCCTTACGCCCACACCAGATAGGGACCGAACTGTCTCACGACGTTCTGAACCCAGCTCGCGTACCGCTTTAATTGGCGAACAGCCAAACCCTTGGAAGGTGCTTCCCCTCCAGGATGCGACGGGCCGACATCGAGGTGCCAAACAACTTCGTCGATGTGAACTCTTGGAAGTTATAAGCCTGTTATCCCCAGGGTAACTTTTGTCCGTTGAGCGCTGCAGATTCCACACTCCATCATAAATGATGTGTTTGCAGCGGATCACTAACTCCTACTTTCGTACCTGTTCGGCTTGTAGGCCTCACAGTCAAGCTGGCTTATGCGTTTGCACTATCGGTTCGATTTCCATCCGAACCTAGCCAACCTTTGAACGCCTCCGTTACTCTTTAGGAGGCAACCGCCCCAGTTAAACTACCCACCAGACACTGTTCCAGTACCGGAACTTGCGGGCAATTTGCATACTGCTTGAAGCTGCCTTGCGGCGTGGGCTCGTTGAGTTAAAACGAGTCCTCTTCAAGCAATAAAAGGACATTTGCTTGTTTTGAAAGTATAAGTCGTCGGACCATTATTCGGAGTATTAAATCTTGTTATAGCTATGCATTGCTGCAGGATATAACGAAGACCTAATGTCTTTACTTTTGATCCAACAACCTTCTTCGTACAAGAATTGTCCGCAAATTGCGGTACTGGTTAGGACAAAGTAACAGTCAGGGTGGTATTTCACATTTCGGCTCCACGTCGGCTAGCGCCAACGCTTCAAAGCCTCCCACCTATTCTACACAAACTGCAACCGGGCCCAATGCCAAGTTGTAGTAAAGCTCCATGGGGTCTTTCCGTCTTGGTGCGGGTAAACGGCATCTTTACCGCTATTGCAATTTCACCGAGTCCCTTGTTGAGACAGTGCCCATATCATTACGCCATTCGTGCGGGTCGGAACTTACCCGACAAGGAATTTCGCTACCTTAGGACCGTTATAGTTACGGCCGCCGTTTACTGGGGCTTCATTTCGCAGCTTGCACCGCTCCACTTAACCTTCCAGCACTGGGCAGGCGTCAGTCCGTATACATCCACTTTCGTGTTAGCACAGACCTGTGTTTTTGATAAACAGTTGCATGGGCTCTTTCGCTGCGGCCTCCGCGCTCCACACTTAGTGCAAAGCTACAAAGACGCACAGTTCTCAAAGAGTGAAGATTTTTAGAAGAATCTTCGAAACTTAGAACCGCGCTCAATACTTCGTACATACCTTCCACATGGTGTGGAACGCAGAGGCAGACCTTATCCCGAAGTTACGGTCGCTGTATTGCCGAGTTCCTTAACAAGGGTTCTCTCGTACTCCTTGGTCTACTCGACCTGAGCACCGGAGTCGGTTTGCGGTACGGGCGGCTATGCCTATTAACCTAAAAACTTTTCTAGTCAGCTTGGGTCACTTGAATTCGCTTTTTACGACGTTTCATTCGCGCTTCACTCTACCTTACGGTAGAGCTAGACGCTTAGACGGATATAGCCAAAAATCCGCTCAAGTTACCAGACCGCGCATTTCTAGGGAACAACATTGCCGGTACAGGAATATCAACCTGTTGTCCATCGCCTACGCTACTCGCCTCGGCTTAGGCCCGACTAACCCTGGGACGATAATCGTTGCCCAGGAAACCTTGCTCTTTCGGAGGGCAGGATTCTCACCTGCCTTAAAGTTACTCATTCCAGCATTCTCACTTCCCCACGCTCCACCTAGCCTTCCGGCACGGCTTCACTGCGAGAGGAACGCTCCTCTACCACTATTTCAATAAATTGAAACAATTCGCATCTTCGGTACTATACTTTAGCCCCGTTATATTTTCCGCGCAGAGTCACAATTGACCAGTGAGCTGTTACGCACTCTTTAAATGCATGGCTGCTTCTAAGCCAACATCCTGGTTGTTTATGCATCTCCACATCGTTTCCCACTTAGTATAGATTTGGGGACCTTAGATGGCGATCTGGACTGTTTTCCTTTTGAAAATGGAGCTTAGCCCCCACTTTCTGACTGCCACGGTAATCTCACACGGTATTCGGAGTTTGACAGGGCGCGGTATCCTTGCGGACCCTTACCTAATCAGTGCTCTACCCCCGCGTGGTAGTTCGTGACGCTAGCCCTAAAGCTATTTCGAGGAGAACCAGCTATCTCCGAGTTCGATTGGAATTTCTCCGCTAACCACAAGTCATCCAAGAGTTTTGCAACACTCCCTGGTTCGGTCCTCCACGCAGTGTTACCTGCGCTTCAACCTGCTCATGGTTAGGTCACCCGGTTTCGGGTCTAATTCCAGTGACTATGGCGGATTTTACTCCTCGCTTTCACTACGGCTCCGGCATATGCCTTAACCTAACGCCACTGAAATTAACTCGCTGGATCGTTCTACAAAAAGCACGCCGTCACCACGCTCATCACTAACGATGAACGCGATAATTCGCATATGTTTGTAGCTGCTAATCTTCGCCTGGTGCTGAACCAGGTCTGAAAAGCTAGTCTGCGAACTATCGCTCTCACTTTCAGTGAAGAGCGCAGCTCCGACTCATTGTAGGCACATGATTTCAGGTTCTATTTCACTCCCCTTCCGGGGTTCTTTTCGCCTTTCCCTCACGGTACTAGTTCACTATCGATCGCAAAGTATATTTAGCCTTAGGAGGTGGTCCTCCTAGATTCAACCAGGGTTTCACGTGTCCCGGCCTACTCGAGAAAACAAATATAAGGACAAGGTATTTTCGTGTACGGGGCTTGCACCCTCTATGGCCGGCCATTCCAGGACCGTTCCACTAATATCTCGTTTTCTAACCTTACCGGGGGCTGACAGGCCCATCGTCGCATAAAAGACCACTCATACCAGCACAAGTGCCGCTAGCAGTGTTCTTTTATGGTCATTTGTAATCTCACAACCCTGTTATAGTATTCGCCTGTCAGCTTATTTGCATGAGTTAACATGCAAAAACTATAAAAGTTTTGGCTCTTCCGCTTTCGTTCGCCACTACTAACGGAATTGAGGTTTCTTTCTCTTCCTGCTGCTACTTAGATGTTTCAGTTCACAGCGTGCCCTCTACATACCCTATATATTCAGATATGAGTAACAATGTATAACCATTGCTGGGTTGCCCCATTCGGAAATCCCCGGATCAAAGCTAGATTGACAGCTCCCCGAGGCTTATCGCAGCCTTCTACGTCCTTCTTCGGTACTTTGCGTCAAGGCATCCTTCATGCGCCCTTAAGTAACTTTTTTACTTACAGGACATAAATGTCCTACTTGACTAGCAATTTGTAACTACAAATCTTTAGAATTTGTTTCTATCAAATTGCCATTTTGTATCTGCACTATTCGAGCTGAATAATACAAATACGTTTGGTGAAATTGTGATACCTATGATCACTCTTGCGAGCTTTCATAGTTACCCAATTTTATTTGCTATTGTGATTTGTCATTATTCCTCCCGGCAAGCCGGGTGAACTTGGACCAATCCGACATGTGAATAAACAAAACTCCGCGTTCTCTACTTGGAGGCGCGGAGCTCATATATGAAGAAACAAAATCTAGCTGAGCGAGCCTCCTGCGATGCTAGTAAGTTGTGTACTCATACATGAGCTCCAAAAAATGACCTAGCTAACCTTAGCACACCAGATGAAACACGGTCAAGGGTTTTATCCTGTTCGCTGCCATTCCCATGCAATTCTATATTATGGGGGTAGTTTAGGCTGGCACCGTGACGATGCCAGCCTAATAGTGTAAGGCCCTAGCTGGCGGACTTTGATGCCGAAGGCGGACGCCCGCGCCAGGTCAGGAGGTAGGCACGGAGACGGAGCCAAGAGCGACGATACCAGGTCTCCCGTAGGAAGCGGTGCAGACCGAGATCGTCGAAGCCCCAGAGCAATTCGGTCACTGCCGGTGGGATTGTTACGCGCTGGAGTACTCCGTCACTGCCCCACTCCAGATATGCACGGTGCGAGGCCACCCGAAAGTCCGCCCCCAGAAAGCACAGGTTGAGGTATCTCACCAAGGGGTTATGCCGCCGGCTAAACCGCCGGCCGACAATTGCTTGCGCTCTCAGAAACGCGGCTAATTCATCGGCTGTACGTCCCATACGACGGAGCTCATGGTGTACTTCTAGGTACGTTGGCATACTCACCTCCGATAAGGTTCGAGTGACCCGAATATACTCTGGGGCGAGCACCGTTACAAGCTCGCCCGAATCTCCTTACCTACCTCGCACGCCGTATCGTGGACGGCTACCATGCCTACGTCCTCCATCAGCCCATAGCATGTAGCTGGGCCGGTAAACTTGAATCCGCGAGCTCTCAGATCCTGGCTCATCTTCTCGGCCACCCGCTGCATGCGAGCATCGTCAGGCTGGAGAGGCTCATCTACATACTTCCACACGTAGGAAGCAAAGCTGCCGAACTCTTTCTGCACCTCGCGAAACTTCCGCGCATCATGGACCACCGAAGATAGTTTCTGGATATTTCGAATCACCCGTGGGTCTTCAAGTAATCTAGCTATGTCGCTATCGTCGTACCGGGCAATCGTATCAACATCCCAATCATCAAATGCTGCCGCAAACTGCTCCCGCTTCTTCAGCAATGTCGTCCAGAGTAAGCCAGCGTGAAGTATACACTGGCCCAAGGCCGCAAATATAACCCGATCATCGTGGGTTGGGCGACCCCAGACGGTGTCATGGTACGGAATAAGTTCAGGGTATTTAACTGCCCATTGGCATCGAATCATAGTCCTATTATACAGTCTTATTGAATATTGCTTTTACGCTTAATATCTGGTACAGTAGTGCCCACTGTTCCTGAAAGTACCCGAGGTGACAACATGTCCGACTCCCCCTCCACCTGGCCCAGCGAGGCCATCCAACGCTACGACGGTCCCGATCGTGCGCGGACCATTAGATACTTCTACAGACTTGGGCTGGGCATCGTTACCGCCACTCGTCTCGATTCCGTCAATGCTCTGGGCGAGCTGGTTGTTGGCTATCGCCGTGAGGCAGATTCCGGCATTCAGCCCCGTACCGTCCAAGAGGCCGAAAGAGCCGGGCAACGTCAGCAGTTCCTAAACGGGTACCATACCACCTCCACTATCCAGCGAGCGCCTCTCCACATTGCCGGCAGCCAGGCACAGCAGCGCAGTGCCTTATACGAGCAGGCCGAGCTGACGACCAGCCTCTGGTTTGCCATGGAGAACTGGCGGACGATCGAAGGTGGGCTAAATCTACTGCGGCACGACACCGCCAGTCGCCTCCAGCAAGCGGAGACCAGTCGCCGGCGGCTCCTTGGAAGCATCTTCGGAGACGGCGTTGTCGTCGTCGGCAAGCCCAACCCGGGCGCAGCCAAGGCTCGGCTGGTGGCAGCTCAGCGAATCATCGTTGAGTTAGGAGAAACGCTCTCCGAGTGTCAGGTACGTAACACCAAGCGACTGGAGCAGGTGGCCCAGTTTCTAGACTGGAACAATTACAATCGTGCCCTGCTCCTGGACCACACGGCCGACCCTGTCACTCACGAAAGCGTCGCGAACATTTTCGACGTTCAGAAGCTACTCATCGCCAAGTTCGACGTTTTCGCCCGCGACTTCCTCAGCTACTGGCTGACCACCCGCGGCACTGACCAGGACTGGTATGCAGGTACTCCCGACCACGACGTAATTCGTCACGCCTATCTCACCGAGTGGGCCTGGGAGCAGTTCGACAGTGTCCTCTCTGTCCTGGAGCACAACCCATCATCGGTCAGCAGTACCACCGTATCAGAGCTGTCCGCTATGATGCCCAGTTACTGCACCGATCCGGTCCACGCCAGTCACTACGACACCGTGGGCTACTGGATGGAACAACTAGCTGCTGCAGATACGCCTGCGACTGCCTTGAAGCTAGTCCGGCGAAGCCGTGAAGCCGTCCGCTTCCGGGCTCGTTCCCTCCCCCACGGCAAAGCCCATCCGCCCACCTGGCTACCCGACGCCCAGGTCTGGATGCCGCGTGATCTTGCCCGACATCTACGGGCCGCCTAGTCCCATCTAAAACGACCCCTACGGTCTTCCGTAGGGGTCGTTCTCTTTCTAGTTGGCATGGGAAAGCCCCGGTTCTACTGCGATACGAATGCAGTGAAACCGGGGCTTAGTTGTGGCCGCAGCGCGGTCAGTCTTGGTGATCCACGTGGACCGTGGGACGGTTGTGGTTGACCATGACCAGCATGAGGCCGATCAGTAGGATCGCCAGCGCGGCCAGCGCCACCAGCTCTGCCGGGAAACCTGTGTTGGGCAACGTGGGCGTACCCGTTGGCGGCACGAAGGGTGGGGCCGTGGTCACAGTTGGCACGACGGTGGTCGTGGTGGTGGTGGTCGCAGGCGCCGGGCAATCACCGTAGGTGACAACCACAGGGCCATTGATCAGCCCCGGGCCTTCCAGGTCAGTCGCATCGAAGACGTTGAAGACGTCGATGGTCTTGGTGAACTGGAAGG
>JBBRNT010000011.1:0-20106 GCA_038230095.1 Candidatus Saccharimonadia bacterium | reverse complement strand
TGGGGCGAGTGATGGGGCTCGAACCCACGACATCCAGTACCACAAACTGGCGCTCTAACCAACTGAGCTACACCCGCCGTGCGTCGCTACAACGCTCCAGCTTTTGTTATAAGCTTACGCTTATCACTCCAGCTTCCGCGTCCACTCCGCTTGCCTCGCCAATCAGTCACTTAGGTTCCTTAGTTCGGCTCGCCTTGCGGTTAAATATACACATTGATCAAGCATCAAATGCGGTAAACGACCGACATATTCTAACAGATGTGGCTGGCTTTGGCTAGCCTTGTCGGCGCGGCTTAGCTAGGGCCAGCCACACCAGAAAGGCCGCGCCCATACCCACTGTATTGGCGCATAGATCGCGCCAGGTATCGTGGGTATCCCGGCTGAACACCAGCCGGCCAGCCGTGAGCATCTCCAGGGCATACTCGAAGATCTCATTTGCCACCCCCAGCACGCACCCTACACCGAGGAGCACTAGGCCGAGCTGCGCCAGAGTCAGCTTCAGCTGGGCCTGGCGGATCACCGACATGGTCAGGCAGAAGCTGGTAATGCCGCCGCCCACCGCGTGCATAAACAGATTGGCGTGTATGGGGCTGGCAAAGAGGTGGCTCAGGGCTATGCCCAGAACCGCCGCCACTAGGGCCGCCACCGTCCAGGAGTGAGCAATTCGTGTGGGCAGTACCTTTGCTCCCGGTCGCACGATGCGCTGCAGAGTAGGGGAGACCAGGCTGGGTCCCAGAACAATGGCGATAATAAAGACGAGGCTGTGTAGTATGCTGGCCTCCTGGCTATATTGAATAATTACACTTGGTGCTCCCGGCAAGACTCGAACTTGCGACCATTGGCTTAGAAGTCCACTGCTCTATCCAGCTGAGCTACGGGAGCGTGTCGTCATTATACAAACAAACCGCCCACGGGCGGTATCTATTTCTGGAGCGGGTAGAGGGAATCAAACCCTCATCTCCAGCTTGGAAGGCTAGCATAATAATCGCTATACGATACCCGCTCGTTGATGTGGCCACCAGCAATTTGTGGTAGACCAGGACCAGTGTCGAACAATCGTTCGGCAATTGTCTTGGTCGGGGTGAAAGGGCTCGAACCTTCGGCCTCCTGGTCCCAAACCAGGCGCGCTACCAACTGCGCCACACCCCGACGATGTTATAACAGATCTAAACCTGAGAATTGTACCGGAAATGGGTGAAAAAATCAAGCTAGGACAGGACTATTTGCCTGGTGAAAATCAAGCTACCAGTGGCTTCAGGTATTTCTCAGCTGCTTGGTGTATGGTTAGCTCGTAATGAAGGGTTGGTTATGATGCATTATGGATACGGGTACCCCATGCCAGCTGGCTATGAGCCATTTGGCATTGCCCATGCACTGCTTGGCTTATTGTTTTTTGTCCTGGTAGTCGCGCTGGTAATTCGTCTCGTCCACCACGGCGGCCACGGGCACTGGCGTCACAGCATGATGGGCCAGAACACTGCTCAGGACATCCTGAATGAGCGTTACGCCAAGGGCGAGCTCACCAAGGCCGAGTACGAAACTATGAAGAAAGATATTGCCAAAGTCGTCGCCTAGTACAGCACAAAAAAGCCCCGTGGAAAGGGGCTTTTTTAGTTCCAAGTGCTCACGCTGTAAGGCTTATTTCTGCATCAGTTTGAAGGCAATATTCCAGTTCTGGAGCTGCATACCACAAGTAACCCACAGCAGGCAGAGTGGCTCCAGCAGCCGTGAGCCCGTAATGTCACCCACATCTATAACGTCGTTCCAGCCAAAGCTTACCATGAGCTCTTGCACCCGGCCCTTCGCCTCCGGATCGTTCCCGCACATGAACATGGTGGGGATGCCATCCGGGAATTGGGGATTGACCATGAGTGTATTGCTAATAATGTTAAAGCCCTTCACCACCCGCGAGCGGGGGAGCCAGCGCTGTACTTGTTCGCCGCCGGAGTCGGTATGGCCCAGCGCTAGTTCCGGTGGGCCATCCTTCTTGAATACCAGTGGATTAGTCACGTCTATGACCAGCTTGCCGCCCATAGTGCGAGGGGCATCGGCCAGGGTCAGCGCATTACCGGTACCGCTCCATAGCGTGGCAAGCACAATAATCTCTCCAAAAAACGCGGCATCGGCAAAAGTACCCGTCGACACGCTGCCGGCAGTACGCTCCATCCACTCGGCCAGCTTAGCGCTATCCGGCGTCCGCGAACCCACCATGACACTATGGCCCAGGCTAGCAAAGCCAGTAGCCAGTGCCTGCCCCACATCTCCAGAACCCAAGACTCCGATCTTCACACTACCCTCCATCAACAGCTCCAGCGGTACCGGAGCAGGTTACTATAGCTATGCTACACCAGTACCATAAGGTTTGTGAAATGGTTCAGGTTCTAGCGCTCGTCGGCAGGCTAATCAACGGTAAACTCTGCGCCTACCGCGGACAGCTTACCAGTCAGGTCCTCGTAGCCACGCATAAGGTGCTCAACTCCAGTGAGCTTCGAGGTGCCTTTGGCAACAAGGGCACCCAGCACCTGCGCCATACCCGCGCGAATGTCTGGTATGACAATGTCGGCCGCATGGAGGGGAGTCGGGCCATTAATAATTGCACTGTGCGGATGCATTCGGCCGCGGTAACGGCAAGGGAGCTCACCCAAGCATTTACTGAATACGCCAATATTGGCGCCCATTTGCCGAAGTGTCTCCGTGTAGCCAAACCGGTCCTGAAATACCGTCTCATGGATGACCGAGAGGCCCTCGGCCTGGGTTAGCAACACCGCCAGTGGCTGCTGCCAGTCGGTCATGAAGCCAGGGTGGGTGTCTGTCTCTATCTCGGCGCCCCGCAATACTCCCTTGCCCCGCCGAAACCGAATGCCGGTGGCCTCTATTGTGTAGTCGGCGCCAATCCGTCGCACGGTGTTTAGAAACGTGATCAGATCGTCCTGGCGCGCGCCTTCGACAAGCACATCGCCCCCTGTGACAATACCGAGCAGCCCTAGCGACGCAGCTTCATTGCGGTCAGGCATTATGGTGTACTCGGCTCCGTGCAGTCGCTCTACACCATCTATCACAATGGTGCGATCCGCCCGGAATTCAATAATGGCACCCATTCGCTGCAGCAGCTTGATCATATCCACAATCTCTGGCTCCATAGCGGCATTGCTTATGGTCGTTCGACCAGTCGCCAGTACCCCGGCCAGGATAATATTCTCGGTCGCCATCACGCTTGGGTAGGGTAGGCTTATGGCCGCACCACGCAGCGTGTCGGCCTCGGCCTCGTAGCCAAAGTCTGTCTCTTCTATGCGTACACCCATGTCGCGGAGGGCTGCAATGTGGAAGTTCACCGGGCGCGGGCCAATAGCATCACCTCCAGTAACTGGCACATGTGCCTCACCAGCGCGATGGAGGAGCGGTGGCAGGGCCAGAACCGGCAGGCGGTTCTTGCGGGATAGTGCCTCCACCCGTGTACTTTTAATTGTCGGCGTCTCAATGCGCAGGCTATTGTCGGTAAACTCTACGGTAGAGCCAATCTGTTCACAGATCTCGATGGTAATGTCTACGTCGGCCAGTCGGGGGACATTATGCAGAATCACTGGCTCTTCGGTGAGCAGACTGGCAATAATCATCTTGGTAGCGGCGTTCTTGGCACCACTATTGTGGACAGTGCCCAGGAGTGGCTTGCCACCGGTAATATGGAGGGTTTGCTTCATAGCCCAATTGTACCAGTTACGCTAGCCAGGGCGAAGCCCACTTGCATTGACAAGCCGATTTTGCTGAGAGCATACTGAGAGTAACTATAAAAAGGCCTTATCTTATGGACACGTCTACGCCTGCTCCAGCTCCAGCTCCCATGCCCGCACCAGCACCTATGCCCACCCCGGCTCCTACGCCAGCTCCAGCCACTGCCGCATCACCCCTAGTGTCCTGGCCAGGCGCCTTTGGTCTGATTAAGCCCGCTCGCGAAGCCGTCATGTTCAACCTGAGCACGCTGGCCGTTTTATGGGTAGTAAGTCTCGTCCCAAGCCTGCTCTCCCAGCTGTTTTACACCAATACGCAGACCGACGTATTCGGAACTTCTACCTACATTCGTACCGCCACCCCTACAGCGAGCCTGCTGAGCTTTATTGGCTTTATACTTGGCTTGCTCGTTGCTGCTGGTATGGTCTACACGCTCATTTCTTCTGTCCGCGGTAAGAAAGTGGCCGTTAACGAGGCCTTTTCGACGGGTCTCCACTTTGCCTGGAAGTCGTTCCTGCTTAGTTTAGTCGTGGGCCTCACTGTTGTTCTCGGCTTCATCCTTCTTGTGGTACCAGGGCTTTTCTTTGCGGTACGTCTATCGCTTGCTCCTTACTTCCTAGTAGACAAGAACATGGGCGTAATGGAAGCCTACAAGGCCAGCTGGAATGCCACCAAGGCCCAGTCCGGTAAGATCTGGGGCATCATCGGTGTGACCTTCCTGTTCGCCCTTATCCTTATTATCCCAATCCTAGGATGGATTGCTGGGTTTGTCCTAATCGCACTGTATAGCTCAGCCATCGCCTTTGCTTACGAGTACATTCAGCTGCACCCCGTAGCCTAGTCTGCTCAAACCGCCAAAGCTGGTCTTCCTCGCTCCTAGTCGCTAAGATAGGCAGGTGGCCAGCTTTCCGGTTCCATGCCGTATCAGAGTCGTGGCTCGGAAATACCAATTTACGAACCAAGCAATGCTGTTCGTAAACTGGAAAGGAAGAATCGTGCATAAGCTGGAGCTATTGCTAGGCAATAGTGGAAGCTGAAAGTCACGATTCTGACGTGCGCCTGTAGCTCAGTGGATAGAGCACCAGATTCCGGATCTGGGTGTCGGGGGTTCGAGTCCCTTCAGGCGCACCAAGTATTATTGCCATACGAGAACCACCGAGGGTTCGGCGTAGGACGCACGCGCGCAGGTGCTTGCACCGAGCACGTAAGGCCGGAGGAGGCGAAGCCGCTGTCCCTTCAGGCGCACCAAGTATTATTGTTATACGAGAACCCCCGAGGGTTCGGCGTAGGACGCACGCGCGCAGGTGCTTGCACCGAGCACGTAAGGCCGGAGGAGGCGAAGCCGCTGTCCCTTCAGGCGCACCAGTTATTATTTAGTCGATGAGGTAGTACCATGGACCAATCTCTACAATCTGCGCTCGCCGCCGAAGAAGACCGCCAGCGTGGCGGCCTAGAGCTGATACCAAGCGAGAACTATGTTTCGCGGGCGGTTCTAGACGCCCTCGGTACCGTGCTCACCAATAAGTACGCCGAAGGGTATCCCGGCCGGCGCTACTACGGCGGCCAGGTCAACACAGACATTATTGAGAACATTGCAATAGACCGGGCCAAGGCCCTATTTGGCGCTGACCATGCCAATGTCCAGCCCTACTCGGGCGCCCCGGCCAATCTGGCGGCTTACTTTGCCTGGTGCGAGCCCGGTGACACCATTCTAGCTATGGACCTATCACACGGCGGCCATCTTACCCATGGCCACCCTCTGACAGCTGGAGCCCGCATCTTCAATTTCGTCCGCTATGGCATGGCCGATCAGGAAACTGGCCGCATAGACTACGATCAGGTTCGCGAACTGGCTCTTAAGCACCGGCCCAAAATTATTCTTGCTGGTCACTCCTCATACCCACGCGAGCTAGACTACGCTAAGCTCTCGGCCATCGCGGCAGAGGTAGGCGCCGTAGCTATGGCCGACATTGCCCACCTGGCCGGCCTTATTGCGGGTGGAGTTCTAGCTAATCCCTTTGACCATGGCTTCCAGCTCATGACCTCAACTACCCACAAAACCCTCCGTGGGCCCCGCGGCGGGCTTATCCTTACCAAGGGCACCGTCACCAGCCCGCTCAAGGCGCCCGAGCACACGATGGAGCACCTACCCACGCTAGTAGACCGGGCCGTCTTCCCTGGCCTTCAGGGCGGCCCGCACATGAATGTAATCCTTGCTAAGGCGATTGCCTTTGCCGAGGCTGCCCAGCCGGAGTTTAAGACCTACGCTCAGCGTACGCTGGACAATGCGAGTGCGCTGGCATCGGCGCTGACCGATCGCGGTTTTAGGCTGGTCACCGGTGGCACCAATAACCACCTGATGGTTATAGATATGCAGGACTCCCGCGGCATCTCTGGTGGCGTCGCCGAGCAGGTTCTAGACTCAGTAGGCCTTACCGCCAATAAGAATGTTATCCCCAACGATACCCACCCGGCCTACGACCCGAGCGGCTTACGCCTTGGTACGCCGGCCCTTACCACCCGTGGACTGTTGCCCGAGCACATGACGCTCTTGGCCGATTGGATAGAGTTTGCCATTGCCATGCGCGCCGACAGTGGCAAGCTACAAGCTATGCACGGCGAGGTGACCGAGTTTATGCTCGGCTTCCCGCTACCTTCAGACGTGTAGCCACATTAGCGAACTAGAGGCGAACAATCTACGAAGCAAATGCGAACGACCCCACAAACAAGTGTCTGTGGGGTCGTTTAGTTATCGGGTGCGCTAGCTAGCTGGCCATCTGCGCCATGATCAGCTGCGTTTCGGCGACCACCGCGGGGCTGACAGGGACAATCGCCCCAGAGGGCAGGGTGACCGATTCGGGTGCATCGTCCAGGCGGCCGATGTAGCGCGAGATTGGGACGAATCCCGATGCGAGCATGGCGCAGACTGCTGTTGCTAGTAGGCGAAGCCAGAGAGCTTGATGCGTGTGCCAGGTCATGTAGGTACCGGCGCCAGCGCAAACCAGAAGCATGAGCAGGCCCAGGCCCATCTGCAAACCGAAGCGAAAGTAGGCGGTGGACTGCTGCTGCCAGTATCGGTCTACCAAGGATTGGCGGTCCGCCTTGAGCAAGCCAGCTTCGAGGGTGACCTCGGCTAGGTGGCCATCACGGTAGCCTAGTTCCTGTTGGACCCGCGCCAGTTCCGCCCGCAAGTAGCTGTTGTCGGTACGCAGCATTCGTCGCGTCTGATACCTCATGAATTTCTCCCTTGAAAAGAGCTATGGACGGCCTGATAGTACAATCATTTGTGGCAATTCGCAAGCACGGCCGCTATGCCCGGGCGGCTTCCAGTATCTTCAGTGCAGTATGGTAGAAACGTCCAGTTGTTATCAGCCCAAAGTGCTTCTCCGCAAAGTTGCTACTGGGGTACTTCCCGTTCACCAAGCGCACTATCACATATATATCCTTACCTCGACTGCCAATTATCTCATTATCGCCCTTTGGCGATAGGAGCGGGAGGGCAGTGCCATTGGGTAGGGGGCCGTTGCTAAAAAGCACGAGGTAACGCTCGTCGGCGGAGGGAGTTATCCCCGCAAATGGTGCGCTAGCCAGACTAGCCTCGAGCTCGGCTACGCTACGTAGGCAAACGGGCACGCTGAAGCCGAGAGCCCCCTGTAAGTGCCCGGCAATCTGCTGCTCCAGCGCTACCGCATCTTGCTCGCTGCTTTCAAAAAACACATTACCAGTCTGGATAAAGCTCCGGACTTTGGTATGTCCTAGGTCTTCAAATAGCTCACGTAGCCTCACCATGGTCACATTGTGACCACCGACATTAATACCCCGGAGCAGGGCAACCCATGTCATCGTGAGCTCAGCTGCTTTGCTAGGCGCAGGAAGTCCTCTTCTAGTCGTCGTCGTGCTCGCCCGGCCATCAGGCGGCCTAGCGGGCGGGTCCAGCCGCGGGCTACATTGGCCACCTCATAGTGCAGCTCACTACTTGTCTGGTCATGGAACTTCACCGTGTACGTTCCGGAGTACCACCACTCGCCCTTCATCGTAACGCTATGGTTTGTCGGATTGGTGTACAGATAGACCCGGTGGGTCACGGGCTCGCCGAGGGCAGCTACAAACGTCTCGGGGCCACCGCTAATATGGCATGGCGGGAAGGTGTCACCGTGGTACTGGTTAGCCAGTAGCACCGGCACGTGGCCATGCCGGACTTGGCCCGTAGGCAGGTGCACCAGCCGGCCCCATAGCTTGTCCAGCGGGATGGCAATACGGGTGTGTTTGGCAAAGACATGCTTCATGGTTCTAGCCTAGCACAGGCCCGTGCGCGCGGGCAGGCTATTATTATTCCGGAGGGAGGTTTTGGTTCAGATAGGTTAGTACAGCCTCAGCATTAGTTATAGCCGCGGCTGCCTGTGTCTCGGTTACGGCAATACCCTCGTGCATGATGCGGTTACGAAGCTCATTGGAGCTGACAAACTCTGTCCAGAAGTCCTGGCCGCTTATTTCACAGCCTGAAACAGCTTCATACAGAGCGCGAATCTTGGTGGTACCAAGACTATGGTTACTATCTATCTGCTTGAGTAGCCAGGCGCGCAGCTTGGGCGGGTTTACCTGGCTAGCCCAGGCCGCCAGCGCCTGGTCTGCCGCCACCTCTATAGCAATGTGCGATAGCACCAGGGCCTCTCGGTAGTCCGTGCTCTCTAGCTGTCGTCTCGCCGCCTGGATGAGCTCCTGGTCAGCCGGAGCCTGGTTGAATAGTTTAGCGGCCACTGTGCTTTTCTGCTTTCTCAAGCCTTTTTTGCAAGCTGGTACTAGGTGCCCTTAGAACGAGCATTATCAGCTCGCGCCCGATCATAGACTCGTTCAAGCTCGCTTGCTTGGATACATAAGAAGAATTCATGCCGTTAGTATAGCACCAATCAATACCTCTAAACCGGTGGCAGCCACTCCGGACTAGCAGGTAAGTGGTTCCTTAGCCTGCCAGTCCTTGTAGTAGGCCGGGTAGTCACTGCGCAACACGGTGCCACCCATGAAGCGGTTGCAGTACCGCGCCTTCTGCAGGTAGCTCTGGAAGCCTGGGTCGCTATAGCGCGCATTTTCGCGGATAGCAAAAACGGCGTACACGGACGCCGCGATCATCATGGCAAGACATAGTATGACTAGTGCTTTGGCGCGTGGAGACTGTAGCTTTCTCATATCGTGCTACCTAGATGGCCCCAATAAAAGCTGCTTGCCGCGCAATCGTCAGATCGCGAATAATTGCCTCCGGCAGTGGTCTCTCTAGAGTAAATTGCACAGTGCCCTTAGATAGCCGAAAATCGCCTAGCTGGTCTTGGAGCCCAGCCACTGCCCCAGCACCGGGGAAGACGCTAAGATGGTCCTTGAAAGCCGCAAAGGCTATGAGGTACTTGCCCCGGTATTTAAACCCTGGCATGGCGTAGGTTATAACCTCCTCTGCATCAGGAACAGTTGCCGCTACGATGCGACGAACACGCTCCAGTTCCGCCCGCTGCGGTTCTGAGACATTGGCTAGGTAGGAATCTATGACAGACATGACTCTAGTGTAGCAAGTACCATACCGCTTTCAAGCGCTTGCTTCCCAGGTCTGCAAAAATTGTTATCACAAACAACCAGGGATTGGGGCCAACCCACGCCGGACGGGCGTACTGCGTGACCAATATTGCGCGCTAGCTAAGTGCCGAGCGCCTCCACGGGCGCCAAGAGAGTGTCGTAGGAGTGGGCCAGGCTATCACCAATACTGCTCCAGCTATAGTGCTGCTCCACGTGTCGACGTGCCTGCCCACCCATCTCGCCAGCTGCCGAACGATCGCGCAACAGGCTGGTAACACTCTGCGCAAACGCGTGCGCTTCATTGGCAATAATTATTTGGCCACCCGTAGCCAGCCCCAGCCCGCGCGCGCCGACCGGCGTAGCTACTACTGGGCGTGCCGAGGCCATGTACTCGAGGACTTTTAGGCTCGTCCCAGACCCGTGGAGCACTGGGCTTATACAGACCATGGACGCCTTCAGTATGTGGCGGACATCGTCTACGTAGCCGCCACATATGATACTGGCGTCTTGGCCGCTTCTGCGGCGGAGCCAGGCCGGAGGATTACTACCAATGATCGTGAGCTGAGCACCCGGGACTTCCGCCAGTACGAGCGGATGGACGTAGTCAAGATACCATCGTATCGCCTCTTCATTAGGTGGGTACTTCATGCCCCCCATAAATACTAGGCTCGGCCCTGCCGGAAGCTCGGAAATGGCGAAATAGTCGAGGTCTACACCATTGGCAATCTTGACTGAATCCTTACACCCAAGGGCTTCAAAGTAGCGTAAGTCCTGGTCTGAGCAGGCCAGTAGGATGTCTACATCCAGCGCTGCCCTGTCTTCTACAGCTTGGACATGGGGGAGAATGTAGAGCCCCACCAGTCGCCTCACGAAGCCCGATAATTCCAGTGAAGCTTTTAGAACATGGTGCTCAACATTGTGGGCATCCAGAACCACCTTGCTTCCCCGTCGCCGAAACTCTGGCAATAGCCCTGCCACAGCATAGTAGGCATTCAGTTGTTCTAGCTGGAGTATCTCCGGCTGCTGGCCACCTAGTGCAGCCGCGAGAGCGCCTTCCAGGCCACTTCTTCGGTAGGCCAGCATATACGGCGGTACGCGTCGGAGCATGACTCCCATTGCGAGCTGCCAGCGGCTGAGCCGATGCGCCGGCACAGTCGTGACGGCTACACCGGGCAGCGCCCTCAGCTTCGCCAGCGCGTCATCGGGATTGTGGTCGTCTTCTATACAGAACACGCGCACCACGTAACCCAGTTGGCTCAGCCGTTTTATCAGGTTGAAGTTGCGTACAGGCGTACCACCGCGCAGTGACGGCACCTCCGTACTCACAACCCACACACTTTTTGGCTGAATTCCCCCTACCGTCTTCATGATCGCATACTACCAGATAGCAGCATAAATGCTACCTTGAGCATTTATAACCGGAGCTTGATCGGGCGGTTATCGGCCCAGTGTGCGCAGCAGCTCGTCCACTTTCGCTACCACTTCATCGTAGATCACTTCCTCTAGTTCGCGTCCGTTCTCAAACTTACCCGTCCGTGCCCCCTCGCCAATGTCGGTAATATTCCAGCTCAGCACATTGGCTGGCAATTTCACTTTACTACGGGCTTCGTCGACCACGCGCTGGTTCATGCACACCGTCAGGTCCTGCCCGTTGGCGCGTTCTTGTGTGAGCTGGTCAGGCCGCACCTTTGCAAACTGTGCTAGCCCGTGACGTGCTAGCACTTGCTTGGTGGTGGCCAGAAACAATTGCTCCTGGGGGTCATTTAAGTCTACCGATGTACCACTCGAGCTCACCAATACCCCTGTGAGTCCAAGCGATTTAAGATAGGTCTCTGCGATGAGGCTTCTGAGTACATTTCCTCGGCAAATAAAGTGGATATTCATACTATGATAATATCTACTTTCCGAAGCGTTGAGTAGACCTGGCGCGAGCCTTGGCGGCCTCAACCTCTCGGTTACGCGCAAGGGCTGGCGTGACAAGGTCTTCAAGTAGGTGGTAGGTGGCGTGAGCTATTTCGTCAATGGCATGGTTGAAGGCCGCTTCGTTGGCAATTGATGGCTTCTGAAAGCCGGAAACTTTCCTTACAAACTGCAACGCAGCGGCCTGCACCTCGTCACTACTGGCGTGCGGCTCAAAATTGTAGAGTTGTTTAATATTTCTGCACATACCATGATAATAACAAAATCTACGTAATTTAACGGTATCTTTTGCTAAGATACTTGCATGAAACAAAGCTATACAGAATCAGAACTTAAAAAAATTCAGGAGAATATTCAGCCTCGAACCGGCTGGGATTTTTCTAGAATGAATACCGTCAGTTCTCCCCCGTGGGATTATATAACGACCGTCAAGCGTCATATAAAGACTTCTGACAAAGTATTGGATATAGGCACAGGTGGTGGCGAACGCTTCTTGCAGCTAGCAAGTAGCTTTTATGCAGGCGTCGGCATCGATCTTGACCCAGAAATGGTTAGGGTTGCAATGAGCAATGGAGAAAGCGTGGATAATGTCAGCTTTCTTACCAAAGACGATGGTTTGGCTGGCTTAGATGAAGACTTTAACGTCATACTAAACCGTCACGCCCCGTTTAATCTGAAGGCGGTTAAAGCGCACCTAGTGGAGGGCGGGCTGTTTATTACTCAACAGGTTGGCAACTTAAACATGCTGAACATAAAACAAGTACTGGGTACTCCAATACCGCGGGCCCCCATAGACAGCGATATGCTCAGTTCCAGCGGACTAAAGACCATAAAGCTGGAAGAGTATAACATTACATATATCGTTAAAGATATTGAATCCCTAGTCTACTGGTTGGGTGCCCTAGATATGCTTCACTCGGACATAGCAGGCGCTAATGCGCTTAAGAGCGTTAATATTTTAAACAATATACTCGCGGGAAATGTTACCAACGAGGGTTTTATTACAAACGAGCAACGCTGCCTGGTCATTGCTCAGAAACAATGACCAGTCCCTCTAAGCGCTCTGCGAGGCGTTTTTCATGGCAAGCCATCTGGAATGGCCGTAGCAACGCTATGACGAACACCCAAATTCCAAGCTAACTATCATGCAAGAACGCGCACCTGCACGTGAAGCTAGCTTATAGTTCGCTGTGGGCTGGTTTCGTCTATTTGGTCACTGCGGGCCGTTAAGCTTTTCACCAATATACAAATTATAAGAACAAAAATGAGGCTGCCGGTAACATAGACTACATCTAGACGAAAATTTTCAGTATATATAGTGACTCTCTCAATATATTGAACTGCCAGGATAAGCATGATTAATAAGGTGGGCAAGTAGGCAGCTAATTTTGATTGTCTGGTGTACGCGAGCCCCACGACATGCAGCGTAAGTGGGGCGACCCAATACCACGGTAAGACTATGGGCGAAGCAATAATAGGAACTATGCTAAGTAATAATGAATCCTTTAATAGCATCTCAAAACTGTAGCCGCCACGTTTTGTTTGCCGAACCATCCCCAGACAGATGAGAGCCAACACCGTAAGGCCTATCACGCGCACGACAGTTATTGCCACGCCCTGGTCGAAGTGTCGTGCTAGCTCGTAGATAGGATTTCCAAATCGGGACTCCGCCCCGCTTGACCAGTAGCCTATGCGACGCAGCAGAGAATAGTCGTCAGCCGCGAAATACGGCAAGCTCACCAACCCAACTGCGGAAATACCAATCAGGCATGCGACTGCCCCTTTCAGCTTGGTATGCATATAGCCGTACGCAAGTATTGGGGCGAGCAATAGTATCGGCGTCAGCTTGGTAATAGTGGCAAGTCCGAGCACCACTCCCGCTGCCAAATTAGCACGGAGTGTACGCTTCTGAATCAAGTATATTGCCGCTAGTATAAAGGTTATAGATAAGGCATCGATATGGGCCGAATTTATCAGCTCAAACTGCACGTACGGACACAGCGCCCAAGCCATGCCGAGCCACTTCGAACGTCCAAGGTAAGCTACTAGTAATCCTGATACGACGAGTAGTATCAGGTTTGGCAATTTCGAAAACGCTATCCGCTGTTCAAAAGAAAGCGTGCGTAATGCGCTACTATCAAATATAGCTGCATGGAGCCTGAAGTAGTGCTCCGCTAGCGGCGGGTATACGCTCTGCACGTCCCGCCAGTCCATACGCTCTATTAGATCAACATTATATTTTTCAGAGCCGCTACCCCATGGCTTTATTTTGTAGTTCATACCGTGATCATTAGATACGCGCCCTTGCCATAGATAGCGGTAGTAGTCCGAAGACAGGCGGGGAGGACTTGCCAGCTGCAGACCCGCAGTGATTACAAAGGTACAGGCACACACCACAGTCATGGTGCGTGTACTAATAGGAAAAGCAGCAGCTACAACTGTAAGTAATCCAAAGCTTACAATTGCCGTTAGCATACCTGCCGTCCACCAGAGACTACCTATACCACTGTTTCCTGCGACAGTGCTGGTCGTGCCAGCCCGTAGAAAACCATAAGTGCCCAAAAGCATAGCCAACAGCGCGAGCGCCCCCAGCAACCTCGCTCTGCCGCGTGAGCCCAGGACAGGCGAGCTGATGATTATCGTTTTCCTAGCAGTTTGTTGGGCCATTTAGATGTTGTGGGCGATACCATGAAGAGGGCGCTCAGTAGAAACATCATGAAATACGACCATTTCCACTCATTTGGAGTGTTTAGTACGGATAGTGAGATAGCAACGGTTTGTGCCGCGGCTAAAACGGCAGCCAACCTCACATACTTGCCGAGTACTAGTAACAGACCAATGGTTAGTTCGGTCAGGAACACAACCACCAGAAAAATCTTAATATTAGGCAAAAGCGCAGTATCTATGAGCCACTTATACACTCCGAGCACAGGGTAGACCGATCCTCGGCTGATCCAGTAATACAGTCCGTCGTAGTTCAGTCCCAATTTACCGTCGATAATAACTTTCCAGGAAGCCCCCTCGAGCCACAGTAGACCGAATATGAATTGGGCCAACAGCATAAATCTACGGGTCCAAACTTTTGATAATACCGCTTCATCAGACAGCACACTACGAATTAACTTTTTTACTAAGTTCATTGTAATTACTCCTTCTTATAGTTAATAAACTGGATGCTACTTAGCATCTCCGTACCCGCCCTGACACTGTTTTTGAGGCTACCAGACACTTTTGAAGTTCCTTTTCTGGGCAATGAATTAATATTTATTTGGCCGACTTTTAGGCCAAGGGCTAGACTTTTTACTAGCATCTCACTTGGCCAGCGAAACTTCTTAGGGTGCATAGTCACATCTTCCAGCAGGCTCGATTTTACGAGCCGAAACGGGCTTATATCTCGAATGCGGCTACGCAGCAGCGTGTTTACGAGCCCAAGAACTATCTGTGTACCGAGCTTTTGATGCCACAACATAGTTCCAGTAACGTCCACCCTGACAGCTAGAACCATATCATCTCCAGTATTAATGCAATAGAGCATTTTGGGTAGGCTATCGTAGCTATACTTATTGCCTGCATCGGTGTAAAGCAACAAGCTACCGGGAAAGGTTGTGGTTGCTTTGGCGGAGGCCAGAGCTACTACCGGATCATACCCGCTGCGTGTAGCCTGTACCGTTATGCAGCCCAATTCTTGAGCCAGTGCCTTAGTATTATCAGTCGTGGCTGGGTCAATACCTACTATAATGGCTTTTAGTTTGAGTTTTTTTAACGCGCTTATGACCCCCGCTATATTGTCCGACTCGTTCCTAGTCGGCACAATTGCCACGGTGTCTGCAGCTGTGTAATTTATACTTGTGTCCCTCGCTTTTTAGCGCGCTTTAGCCACTTCTCGCGAGTAGCTTCTCCAGTCCACCGCACACGCTGGTGGAGCGTAAACTTCATATTTGTTATCCCGCAAAAGAACAAAATAAACACTGCCCAGATTGTGATAAATGGAAAAAGTAGACCCAGGTACACAAAAGTATAGGCGTCATAGGTGATGAAAATGTGCGCTTTTTTGCCCTTTAAATACCCGGTCGGCTTTATTCTGAATGCATTTGGAACCCAGGCTTTGAAAGTATACTTATAGGCAAAACCAGGTGTTAGGGTTTGATCTAAAAAGTTTTTTAGCTTTGGCGGCAACCCACCCCACCAAATAGGATGAAAGATCGCAATCTTATCGGCTTTGGTGATCATGGCTTGGTAGTGTTGGCGGACACCAGCGTCCCGATCCCAGTCTGGGTAGTCTTCATAGTCAACAAATGGCAGCTCGGGATCCAAGCGGTAGGTATCAATAACTTCTACGTTAATACCCTCACTGCGCGCACCTGCTATATAGCTAGCCGCCAGTTTATGACTAAGCGATTTGGTACTGGGATGGCCCAAGATAACGAGCAGGTTGTGAGTTTTATGCTTCATGTAAATAGTATACCCGACTTGACATTATCTAGCTAACGCAAGCCACATTAGCACTAGTATTATCGGCTTCAGCTTGGTTGAGCTTCTGAGCTTCCAAAATATTGTACGCTATCAACCTGCCATATATTCTGGACTTCCAAAATCCCAGATTCTTCGATGGCTTTTCTCGAGGACCTTCGTCCGCTCTGTTAGAACTGAGTTGGCGACATAGCTTACTCGGGGCCGTGAGGTGGCCAGATGCCCAGGTCCTCGAGCATGCCAAGCCGATCCGGTGAACCCCAATGCTCCGCTAACTTTCCAGCCTCAAAGCGCATAATGTCGATAACGTCGATCTCGAACTTTTTGCCGGTGGGAGTCATGGGGCCAAGGTTTCGCTCATGCGTCCCCGTAGCGCGATAGTGAACACATACCAGATCACCGTTCGCAACGGCATTTAACAGCCGGTAACTCAGATCGGGAAATGCCCTATTGAGATCGCCAATAGCGGCTTTAGTACTCTCCATGCCCTGTGTCATGCCACGTTGGTGTTCAATAAAACCCTTAGTCGCCAACTCGTCGAAAATCTCTGGTTTATTCTCCCCAAAGCCTTCTTCCACAATTCGGCGAGCTAGCTTAATGTTGGTAGTTTCCATATTGTCTGCACTATACCACTTAAGCAGTGGCTTCAAAAACCAGATTATTACTATAACAAAGGCCCCAGCCGACTATGTGAGGGCTTTGTTTTTGAGGCACATCTGGGATAGCGGTCTTCGCCCTTTCCCCAGCCACGGAGCCAGCTCCAGCGCGTGCTGGGCCCACAGCAACCCCATGGCTACGCGATCAGCTTGGGCTCACATCACCTAATCATTTCAAGAAAAAAGCCCCACATGTAATGAGGCACTTTTTATGGAGGGACACAGTGGAACTTATCAGGACTAAACTTAGTGCAAACTTCCCAGTTCACATTGCCACGATTAGCATTAGCTAGTCTCAATTTCGATTTGTTGAGCGTTAACAAGATTAAATTGGTTAGAGGCGATAAGCTGGTTTCGTAGTAAGCCTTTTTCTTCCGTGTCGATGATGGTTAGTAAGAGTGAGTATGGCTGTTGAGTATCACGAACATCTGCATGCGATTGTTCCTCGTATTGTGGTAAAACCCAGAGTTGTAAAAGGGCTTCTAGTACGCGAGAGTTCAACCGATTTTTATTTACCTTGAAGTGAGTGACACTCGAATTTTTATCAGAATAGTTAATTGCATATCTATTCCATTCAGCACTGGCTCCAATTTTATCTCGTGGTACCAATTTGGGACGTCCCTTGGCGTCAACGCCTGGTACGACTGTATTTAAGCTCGTACTTATTCCCATCATGTTGTACTGCTTGAAGTTTTTATTCACTGGTGGATTGAAAGCTAAAGTGAATATGAATTGAGTTTTGCTTGTTAAGGCAAACTCAGGTAACTCAATATGTAATTTATGCTTCTTTTCATTCATATTTATTCTGTCCGAATACATGATCGTCACTCGGTCAGGCCCATCATGCTCTAGATTAGCGAATCTTGGCATACCGAATCCGTATGCTCTCTGGGAGTGCGGATTGGTTATGGATGGCATGTCATTGAATGCGGTGGAATGCACCAACAAGGCTCGTGTTAAGTTTGCTCGATTATCGGTTAAATCAAATCTGGTACCAAGTGTTGAGCTGACCACAAAATCATACGCTAACACTGCTTCACGAGTTACTAACGGAGTTGCTTGACTCGTACCAATGTCTTTTGACATCCCAGTGGTCATAATCCCACCCACCCCATACCTGGTTATTGACAGATCTCTCTCATCCGTTGCGTCTCTTGAAGGTATAGTCTCCTTGAGATAGTTACCTCCGTTTGCAACAAGTTCTGGCTTCTTGATTACGTCACTGATATAACCCGACCTACTGAATGGCGAAGGGAAACCCTCGGTGCTAATAGACTCCGTATCAGCTTTATGAGAAATTGAGCCTACGGTTAGTGCTGATATTGCATCGCCTGGTGGCAGCACTTTTACGTCGTCTGCATAGTTCTCGAAAATCTCGTGTTCTTCAAGGATCTCACCTACGAAGATCTTATTGTTGCCAGTGCAGCAAACAAATAAAACATCGTCTTCTCTGGCAATTTTGTCCAGCAGCTCGCTCAAAGGCGAATGGAAAACGTCGTCGGATGCCTCTCGGCTAGAAATTGAAATATTGAAGATTTTTACATTTTGATAACGCTGGATAATCTCCTTAATATGCTTTATGAAATCAACCGTATCTACAGTGGACTCGCCAGTGGTTCGGTCTAAGTACATAACTTGAATGTCTATACATTTGCCGACAGGGGTAAGAACAGGATTGGGAGATGTAACGATCTCGTAAATGGAGTCTCCAAACAGTGCTCGTGACGCTACAAAAGTACCGTGATTCTTATCTTCGGTAGATGCACTGGGAATTCTTTTCTCCCTTTGTGACACCAGCGGATTAATGAGATCGTGATCAATGCCACTATCAAAAATACCAAATATTTGATTTGTTTCAGGATCACCCACTGTCACCTGTATCAAGCTAGCACTAGTGGCAGAGCGTTGACCAACGAATTGCGGGACTAGTCGGATAACTCTGATAAACAAGAACCTTGTTTCCGATAGCAGTACATCGATTTCTGTTCTAGTTAGTCTGGCACGGTAAAACTTGTTGTTTATGAATGCCTCTTCGTCTTCTTTCAAGATTTTGCCAGAACCAACGGCTTCAACAATGACATTAAACATTGCATCGTAATCGGAGCTAGTTATGTCGGCATAAAGTTCGACGAAGCAATCAATTTTCTCCGAGTCAGTAGTATTGGAGTCCAAGTAGTCTCTTAATGCACGGTCCATTCGCTTAATCGTTGAAACTGTTTTGAGATCAAATGAAGATAAAGCCATCACTTCACGACTGATATTACGTTCTTGCCGTGTAACTTCGCTGCTATCATCTGCGCGAATAAAAGAGCTTGCATTTAGTAGCCCTTCCAGTACATCGTAGTCTGACTTTTTGCCACTCAACGTTATCGTATTCTTACCAGTGGTCTCAACAATTTCCAGATCTGACTGCTTCCAAATTTCTGACGGACTTGTTGATTTAGCTGTAGCCAGTTCGCTCAATACAACCTCTGTGTAGATGTTTCTATCTGCTGGCACATCAATACCCATAATTGGCTCAAAAGACTGTTTAACGGCCTGTCAAGCTCCCATTAAACTGGACACATCGTCTATTCTAGAAAGGACGTATTTGTCAGTTTAATCTAGGAGATTTCACCATGCCCCGAGGCATACCAGCAGACCGCACTCACAAAGCAGAAATAATTGCCAAGATTCGTGACCAAGGCCTGAGCGTGAGCGAAGCGAGCGCTCAGTACCAACTCAGCAGTAAAACCATCTACGCTTGGCTCCGTGAGGGCGTTGTCGACGGGAACCGCAATTTAATTCTCGAGAATAACCGGCTCAAAAAGGAGTTGGAGATTGCCTACCGCATTTTGGGCAGACTCACAGCTGAAACATCGCGCCCAAAAGACTAGCCGTTCTGGAAGAGGTCGACCCAGGATGGCAGAAGTACTTTTTAGCCAGACTGGGTGTTTCCCGTAGTAGCTACTACAAGCAACCGCAGACACGCCGGACACGAGACGAGCAAGCAGTAGCGGTACTTTGTACCGCTCACGAGCAGCACCCGCTGTACGGTGTGCGGCGACTGAGCTTGCATCTGGGCTGGAGTCAGCACAAAGCCAGGCGTATCCGGACTTTAGCTGGCGTGCGCATTGCCCGCCCAACCCGCAAGAAGCGCTACGGCAGCAGCCAAAGAGCTGAGATACTGGCCGCCCCTAATGCCCTAAAACGCTTTGCTCATTACCGCAACGAGCAGCGACCACAAGACGGTATGAATTACGCCGGCATGACTGACTCTGGTGGTTGGGTACAAGACTTTACCTACTTGTGGTTCCAGCGCAGCTGGCACTACTTGGCGGTAGTCTTGGATCTCAAGACGAGGCAAGTGGTTGGCTGGCGACTAGGCATGCGGCACAGTAGCGAGCTGACGCTCGCTGCCCTAACAGATGCCCTAGCTAAGCACCCAGCTCCAACCATCTTGCACAGCGACCAAGGCACAGAATATCTGAGCTACAAACACCAGCTGGTCTGTGACCAGTACGAGATTACCCTCAGTTGTAGCACCAAAGCTAGTCCTTGGCAAAACGGATTCATGGAACGTTTCTTTGGTAGTTTCAAGCCCGAGCTGGGCAGACTAGCCAACTACCAAGATTTGGGCCAGCTCCACGAAGCCATTGCGTTAACAGTACATTACTACAACCACGACCGTATCCACACAGCACTCAAGATGAGTCCAGCAGCTTACGCTGCCAGCCTCACGCGGCTAGCGCCGCTGGGAAGAGACAAGGTGTCCAGGAAAGTGGGAGCTTGACAT
>JBBRNT010000010.1:0-42802 GCA_038230095.1 Candidatus Saccharimonadia bacterium | reverse complement strand
TTTGGAGGGCCATCTGGGATTCGAACCCAGGACACGGGGATTAAGAGTCCCCTGCTCTAACCAACTGAGCTAATGGCCCGTGCGAAAACTTTGCTACATTAACAGATTTAGACCCAATTTTCAATAGGTATTAAACAATGAATTCACTGGTGCGCCCGGAGGGATTCGAACCCCCGACCCCTTGGTTCGAAGCCAAGTACTCTATCCAGCTGAGCTACGAGCGCGCAATTGACTGAGCTACTATGGCATATTGGCCACGATTATTCCAGGTAGGAATAGGGTAGAGGTGATTGCTATTGACAATGGGTAAGAAAAGACACAGAAAATATTGCAAAAACTAGTATTTTGTAGTATAGTCATACATTACTAAAAAGACCAACGCGGCCAGGGCCATGTTGGCATAAGCAGCCCGAGCTGCTAGGTGGTAGTCAGACCAACGCCTCAGAACTTCTATGCTTAAAATACCCGTTCGACAATCGAGGAACACCGCCATGCGCGTATTAGGCTACTCGCTGCTAGTGGCCGCACTTGGCGTGCCAGTTGCAGCCATTGCTACCCACCTGCCCGCTGCTCGTCGGATCATCACGCTAGCGACCACCCACCAGCCCGAGCGTTTCACTGAGCTGTACTTTAACGCTCCTCAGACCCTCCCGACATCGGTAAGTATTAATACCAAGTATGAGTTTTCCTACACAGTTGCCAATCACGAAGCCGCCGCAAGGACCTACCGCTTTGAGACCTACTATCTGGTGAACGGCCAGAAGCATGTCTTGAGCCAGGGTACTATTGCCTTGTCAGCTGGCCAGTCCTCCAGCTTTGCACTTAGTTTCGTGGCTACCCAAGTGAGCCAGGCCTACCAAGTAGGTGTAAGTCTGCCCGATCTCAGCCAGGACATTGTTCTCAAGGTGGCATCATGAAGCGCGTACTTATTCTCATCCCATGTTACAACGAGGCCGATGGTATTGGGCAAGTTATTGCCGGCTTCCCGCGCGCCCGACTCGCTCGCTATGGCTACCAGCTGGACATTCTTGTTATCGACAATAATTCATCCGATAATACCGCCGAGGTCGCCAGGCAAGCGGGCGCCCGCGTCATCCGCGAGCCCAGGCAAGGTAAGGGCAATGCTATACGGACCGGCTTCTACAATATTGCCGGTGCTGACTACGTTGCCATGCTGGACGGTGACGATACTTATCGGCCTGAAGAGATAATGAGGCTGATCGAGCCACTGTCGAGCGACTTCTGTGATGTTGTTATTGGCTCACGGCTCGGTGGTCGCATCAGTGCGGGCTCTATGAAGCGGCTGAACCGCAGCGGCAACTGGCTGTACTCGCATCTGGTGCGTTACTCGTACCGCGTGAGCGTTACAGACGTGCTCACGGGCTACTTTGCCTGGAAGCGCGAGGTTCTGGAGCAACTACGGCCACACCTGGTCTCGGACGGCTTCGCAATAGAGATGGAGATGATTACCAAGATGGCTCGATTGGGCTATGAGATTTACTCTGTCCCTATTAGCTACAACTCACGTGCCGGCGACTCAAGCCTGCGTCCAATCGTCGACGGCGCCCGCATACTCGCCATGTACGCTAGGAATCTACGCTGGCGGCCATCTGTACTTACAGATATATCGACACCACGTACGACGCCAATTTCCGTGACCAGAAACCGGGCACAATTTGGAGAAAGGGTGCAAGATGCCGTACCGAAGAAACGCAAAGTCTAAGTCCCCACGGACCATTGCAATTATTTCTGACAGTGTCTACCCATACAATATGGGTGGCAAGGAAATGCGCTTACACCAGATTAGCACCCGTCTGGCCGGTCGTGGCTTCGAAGTACACATCTACACCATGAAGTGGTGGGACGGCCCAAACCACGTCGTAGAGTCGGGCGTGCACCTACATGCTATTAGTCGTCTTTACCCACTCTACAAGGGAGGCCGTCGGTCTATCCTCGAGGGTGTAGCATTCGGTCTGGCCTGCCTCAAGCTCCTACAGCCCTCATTTAAGCCTGATCTGATCGAGGTCGACCATATGCCATACTTCCCGCTATTTACAATGAAGCTGGTCAGCGTCGTCAAGCGCCGGGCTATGATTGCGACCTGGCATGAGGTCTGGGGCCTAGAGTACTGGCAGCAGTACTTGGGTACGGTGGGTGGCGTTATTGCGGCTCTGCTCGAGCGTCTGACAGTACTCATGCCGGACAAGATCGTCGCCAGCTCCAATACTACCGCTCGGCGCCTCGAGACCATGATGCACACCCGAAAGCCAATTGTCGTTGTTGCCAACGGCATCGATGCCGAGCTCATTGCCAGTGTCACGCCCTCGGCTTTTGCCAGTGACATTATCTACGCTGGCCGCCTTCTAGAGCACAAGAATGTCGATATGATTATCCGTGCCGTAGCCATCCTCAAGCCCGACTACCCCGATTTGCGCTGCGTCATCATTGGTGACGGCCCAGAACGAGTCAAGATAGAGCGCCTAGCAAAACGCCTGAAGGTGAGTCAGCACGTGCAGTTTCTGGGCTTTCTTGCTGACCACACCGAAGTCATAAGCCACCTCAAGGCTTCGCGCGTCTTTGCCTTTCCATCCACCCGAGAAGGTTTCGGAATTACCGTCCTAGAAGCCAATGCCTCTGGGCTACCTGTGGTCACCCCCGACTATCCCGACAATGCCGCCCGGGACCTTATTGCGAGCGGGCGCAATGGCTTACTTTGCGCGCCGAACCCTACCGATCTGGCACACAAGCTTTCCATGATCCTTGCTGGCAAGCCACGCTTCACCCGCAAGACCATTACATCCGAAGTAGGCAACTACCACTGGAAAGCAATCGCCGAGCAGGCGGATAAGGTCTGGCAGACAACATGAGCCGCATCAAACTCACTATTCTCATTACGGTACCGTATTTCTACCCCAAGACCGGTGGCCTGGAGAACTACGCCCTAGAAACCGCCCGTGGTCTCTTCAACGCCGGTTGGCGGGTAGTAGTGGCGTGTGGCGATAGTGTCACAGAAGTGCAGTGCGAAGACCTACAAGGTATCACGGTCTACCGGCTACCAATTCGTATGAGTATCTCCAACACTCCCGTTAACCCAGCTTGGTTTAGGCAGCTGCGGCGCATCATTCGTAAAGAAAAGCCGGATGTCATCAACGCCCACACGCCCGTGCCATTCATGGTCGACATGACCGCTCTAGCTGCGGGCCGGACGCCACTGATCATTACCAACCACGCCGCCACGCTGGCCAAGCCTGGCAGTCTTACCATGACTACTATTATTGCGCTGTATCAGGCCTTGCAGCGGCTTACGTTCCTCCGCGCCCAAGCCATTATTGCCGTCTCGCCCTACGTGCGCGACACCCTGCCTCGGTACTTGCGCCGCAAAACTAGGGTTATATCCAATGCTGTTCACAGTGTCGCCCCAGCCAGGCGCGAAGCCGGTGAAGGACTTATTACTATCCCTACTAGTCTCGAGACCGCGCATGCCTGGAAGGGTCTTGACTCGTTGCTGGATGCCATGGCTATAGCAAAGAAAGTCTATGGTAGTGTCGCAAATCTGACAGTACTAGGTGAGGGCAGCTTACGCGGCTACTACAAGCAGCGAGTAGCTACCCTCGGCCTAACGCAGTCGGTGCGGTTTGTGGGCCTCAAGGCGCCAGCGGATCGTGATAGCTTGCTGCGGAAGGCACGGGCGCTGGTAGCCTATCCTACTTCACCGAACGACGCCTTCCCGACCGTCTTTCTGGAGGCCTGGCGGCAGGGGACGCCTATCATTGCTGCCGCTATCGGCCCTATTCCTTCGCTCATTACCAATCTGGAGACTGGTCTACTTGTAGTACCCAATAATCCTCCCGCCCTCGCCGACGCCTTGCAGGCTATCCAGGCTAATACCGAGCTGGCAAAGCAAATGGGGGAGCGGGGTCGTCGGCTTGTCTCTGACAGGTATCTGTGGCCGGCCCAAATTACCCAGCTCACCGCACTGCTCGAGGAGCTCATATGAAGATTGTCATTATGGCGTCCGCCACCATTCATAGCTCGCTGACGCACAGGCTCCTCAACTTTGCCCGAGTCCTGGTCCGTCATGGTCACGAGGTGACGATCATAGCTCCCCGCGCCGACAAGTACTCCGGTTTCACGGCAGATATGCCGATACAGGTCGATGGCATAAGCATGGTGTATCCGTACCAATTCCAGACGAAAGTGGCGCTGTTCAATCTACTGCCGTATCTTGCCGCCGCTGCCTGGAAGGTTTGGCGCACACCCAGTGATCTCGTCTATATCTTCAAGCCCACCCCGCTCACTGTTTCGGGTATTATTGCGCGTTTTGCACGCAGCACCCCAGTAGTTCTGGATATGGACGATCTGGGTAGCGAAGTCATGGCCATCGAGAAGCAGCCCCGTCCCGTTGTTGCCTTGGTTGCCTGGTGCGAGCGTCTGACTGCTCGTGCTGCAAGCGGGATAGTGGTAGCGTCAGAGCTACTCGAGCACGAGTACCGGGAGCAGTTCCCAGATAAGGCCGTTATTCGGCTTTCAAACGGCGTTAATCTGGAAGACTTCGTTACCCGCCCGCTCAAGCGCCCTACTCGCATTATCTTCTTTGGAGCGCTCAATCGGGCTAGTCTTCTAGAGCCGATTCTGCGCGCCCTCCCTGCCGTGCTGCATCAGCCTGGCAATGAGCACGTGGAGGTGGACATTCTTGGTGGCGGACTGGCCGAGTCTGCGCTGGAGGCACTCGCCGGCGAGCTTGGTCTTCTTAACCAAGTCCATTTTCATGGCTGGACCAAGCTGACCGAGGTCTCAAGCTATGCTCAGGCAGGTGACATAGGTCTGTGTATTATGCCTAATGAGCGAACCACGGCAGCCTGCAGCAACCAAAAAGTCTTCCAGTACATGGCCATGGGACTTGTTCCAGTCGTGAGCCGAGTCGGAGACCTGCCACTCTACGTGGATCACGGGCGAGCTGGCGAGGTCGTCCCTCCAGGTGACCAAGCCGCTCTGAGCGCCACATTGACTAGCATGCTAGCCCATCCCGTGCAGCGGCATGCCTCTGCCAAACGAGCCTACGAGCGAGCGAGCCTGCACTACACCTGGCGTATCTTGGGTACTCAGCTAGCTAGCTTCCTCGACCAGGTAAGGGCAGCGGAGGTGTCGGCATGAATCCATCGCCTATCAAAATGAGCGTTATCATCTGTACCTACAATGGGGAGGCAGTAATTGAGCGTGCCATCGTGTCCCTGCTGGAGCAGCGGTACCCTAAGAACCGCTATGAGATCATCGTTGTGGATGATGGCTCAACTGATAGCACAGCCCAGATCGTCAAGCGCTATCCCGTCAGCTATATTCGTCACAGAACCAATCAAGGCATTGCCGCGGCACGTAATACTGGCCTCGCTGCCATGCGGGGTAAAGTCTATGTTGGTTTCGATGACGACTGCATTGCCTCGCCGGACTGGCTGCGCGAGCTAGACCGTGGCTACCGGCTGCCGGGTGCCATTGCTATCGCCGGGCGCATTGTTGACTCCTCTGCTCGACACAATCTGGCTGATCGCTATATGGCAGCTACCGGAGCCGGTAATGCCCCCGTAGTCACGCGCAAGCCATCTTCCAGGGTGTTGGGCCGGCTTGTCGCCTACGTGCGCTGCCGTCTGGCTAGCCCGCACCCTCCCGTTGCACCTTCGCCCGTCGCAGAGCTGACGGGCGCCAACGCCTCGTTCCTCCGGACCAGCCTGCAGGTAGTGGGCGGGTGGGATGTGGCCGCCAGTCTCCACCGTATCGGTGGGGTGGAGGACACAGACCTATCGCGCCGCTTGCGTAACGCCTTCCCGGACAAGAAATTTTACGTGGTACCCACTGCAGAAATTACCCATGAACCGGATCTGCAGCTTTGGCCATATCTCCGTCGTCAATACCGGCGCGGACCGGCTATACTCAACTACTATCGCCGCAATCAGCTGACGCCCCCGCTTTTTCCCTTCCCCTTCATGGTAGCGCTGGGCGTCGTTGCGGCGGCTATCTGGCAGCCTCTAGCCGCACTTTCTGTAGCGCTACTGCTCCCGCAAGCGGTGTACTTCTGGTGGCCCGTACGCGCCGTCCGACAGCGCAGCGCCTGGCCCTTTGTTTATAGCTATATCGAGCTGGCTGAAGAGACTATGGCCGTCGCTGGGCTTGTCCGCGGCTACCGCTTGCTTGCCTCAGCCTACGTTCGGGCCAGCGCTAGCCGGTACGCCCGAGCCCTGCCGGCGGTGATGGTTGCGCTCCTTGGCTACCTGGCGCTTGGCGACAGGTTCCCTCCTGGCCCCGCCAAAGTCATACTCGCTAGCTCATTCCTGCTACTTATACCTGGCTACTTGCTCTTGCGCCTTATCACCCCCCGACAGGTGCGGACGGCTGGGCCAGAGACGTGGGCCTTCAGCGCTGGGCTTAGCGTCATCATTCTTATGATCTTGGGCCTAGGCGTCAACACCTTGCTGCAGCGCTATGGAATCGCGCAGCCACTATCCGCCCAGTACCTGCGGCCCGTCATTGGCGTATTTACCGGTCTACTAGCCGCACTACTTATTTTTACCCGCAAGCATTTCGTTCCTGGCATACGCCGCCTACGCCTGACGCTCGCACAATCGGTCCTGGTTGTGCTCAGTACCCTAGTGCCTATTATCGCCGCCGCGGGTGCCATCACACTGAACAATGGTGGCCCTGCTGGCTTGGCTCTGGTGGCCCTAGGGATCATCATAGTGATCGCTACCACACTGAGCTGGGCACAGAGCGACGGGTTCAAGCGGCTGCAGCCCTATGCGCTATTTACTATTGCCCTAGGCCTACTCCTAGCCACTTCGCTACGCGGCTGGAATATTACCGGCCATGACATTATCCAGGAGTACCAGGTGTTTCAGCTCACGAACCAGCATGGTGTCTGGCGCATGAGCTTCTTCCAGGATGCGTACAACGCCTGCTTGAGTATTACTATTGTGCCGACCATATTAGCCAAGCTTACTCGTGTGAGCGACCCATATGTCTACAAGCTACTCTTCCCATTTGTGGCAGCTATTGTACCTGTGGCGCTCTATGGGCTGCTATCTCGGTTTGTGGGCCGGCAGCTGGCCTTCGTTTCGGCCATCGTTTTTGTAACCTTCCCGACATTCTTTACCGACATGGCCATGCTCAACCGCCAAGAGATCGCCTTACTATGCTTCATATTGCTCTTCTCAGCCTTGTTTGAGCAACGCTGGTCTCGCCCAGTACGCTACACACTCATTCTACTCACAGGTATCGGCATGATCTTCTCGCATTATTCCACGAGCTATGTTGCCCTAAGTATTATTCTCGCTGCGAAGTTTATCGAGATAGGTGCCCGCGTACTCATGGCCATCTTGCGCAGACCCCGGCCTAAGAAGTCCTGGATGCCGCTGAGTTGGCTGGCAATTGCCAGTCTGCTCGTGGCACTGGTGACCTGGAACTCATTTATCACCCATACCAGTAGTGGCATCACCAAGACTATCCGCGGCATTGTGACCAGCATACCGCAGGTCTTGAACGGCAACGCCAAGGCTGGCGAAGCAAGCTATAGCGTGCTTTCCAAGTCGGCCAGTGCCGAGGAGATCTTTGCCAACTACACCGCTAGCGGCACGGTCGGTCGTGAGTTCCCTACGGGTAACTACTATCCACCGGCTATCACCGCGGCCTATCCAGTCGCACAAACCCACGATGCCGCCCAGCCAGTCAATCGTTTTGGCCGGTTCTTACATGTGTCCCAGAGCTTGCTCACTATTACGTACGACAAGTTGCGCTTTGGGTACGCCGCCTTTGTACAAGTATTTATTGTCCTAGGCATTTTGGCGTACGCCTGGCTTATGCTTGCCCGTCGTTTGCCGAGGCAGTACTACTATTTGGGTATTGGTAGTCTCATGATGATTGGCTTGCAAGTCGCCCTGCCATCCTCAGTCATAGACTATGGGCTGCTCCGTCTCATCCAGCAGAGTCTAGTCTTCCTGGCAATTCCGCTGGTCCTTGCATGCACCACCCTACTACGGCTCATCCGTATACCCGAGCGCTATCGCCTCGGCCTAGTCGCCACGCTCTTTATGGCCTTCTTCGCGGTATTATCTGGACTCATCCCAGCCGTAACTGGCGGCTACAAAGCTAGTCTGACCACAGCCAATCAAGGCTTCTACTACCAGGCCTACTATACCCATTCCGACGAGCTAGCTGGGTTTGCTTGGCTGCAGACGCATGTCCCCACCGGAGCAATTGTGAATGCCGATGACTTTGCTCGTCGCAAGATGATTACCTACGCGGGCATCTACGCTCGACCGCAGATCTTGCCCGATGGCATTTCCGTGGGTAGCTATGTCTATCTTAGCCACGGCAATCTGGAATTTGATAGCGAGCCCAAGTACTTCAATGGTAATCTCATATTCCAAAAGCCACCACTCCAGTTCCTGAGCGACCAGAAGAATCTCGTCTACAATGCTGGATTCGTGAAGGTCTACAAGTAAATCTAGCTAGTACCTAGACTAGGAGAAAGCTCAGGCGGAGGCTACGGCCCATCAAGACCGAAGCCAGCCGTGCACGTTCTGTCCAGGATAGCCTGCGAGCTTGGGTATAAGCGCGGATGTAGCTCCGGAGCGCGTTGCTATCGACACCCACTCGGGCGAGGAAGAGTAGGCTATTAGCCAAGCAATCAACCAGAGGCGCATAGGTCATATCATCAAAGTCGAGAATAGCTGTCACCGTATCGTCTTGTACCAGGATATTGTCGCCGGTGAAGTCGAGGTGGCTGAAGCTCATGACCAGGCCAGTATTGTCGCCCGATCGGTTGGTCCAGCGCAGAACCCAGTCCCAGGCCCCATCTCGCTGATACGGATTATAGCGGCGTTTTACGCCAAGTAGCTCATTGGTAAATTCCAAGCTGGCCATATGCATTCGCGCCTGTGTACCAGCCATATTCCCAATCAACGCCGGGGTGTAGACGCCGGGGTGCGCGCCTTCCTCAAACTGCATCAGAATACTCTGCCACAGCTGTTGGCCGATGACAGTTTCGCAGACGAGCTCACCGGTCTTGGTTGGGAAGCTTTTCGGAATTGGTAGTCCACGCCCATTTAGAAACTCCATGAGCTGCAGCTCGCGCAGGATGTCTAGCGTAGTTTTCTTGTTGCGTTGGTATACGCGTAGGATGTATTCCTTCCCACTATCCTGTACTGCAAAAGAGCTATTCTCATTACCCGTTGGGACCGGCTGGTAGCTGGGCTGTCGGAGTTCGAACGCTTCCAGTATTGCCATGACCTGTTCCCGGTTATCCTGAAACTTCAGCTTACTGGCGGCTCGGACCTGTGGCTTTTGGATTGTTTTCACGCTACTTTATTCCGAATAGCCGGTTTTTTCATGAGGATTACCATGACATAGAGCAGTGCCAAAAGGCCCTGGCTGGCAATCAGGCTAATGCCGACGGCTGTGAGACCATGGCCAAGCGCGAAGTGAACCAGTACCAGGCTAGCCACTGCATAGACTGCGTTGATAGCTATCATCACGGCAATGCGTTTCTGTACCCGCAGAATACTGATACCGATCTGGGTAATAGCCATGAACACGCCCGATAAAGCGAGCAGCTGTAAGATAGTTGCTGCATGCGCAGCGTACGGTTGGCCAAAAATAGCCAGCAATAGCTTGCTCGCGGCAATGATGACTAGGATGGCGGGTACTAGTAGCTTCGCCGTCAGGATAGCGGCTGCCTTTGCAGAAGCGAGCATCTCTGCTTCATTGTGGGAGCCCTCAGCCAAGAGCGATTGCCCGACAGCGTTAGGAATAATATAGAGCAGATTTGCGATCATGGAAGCAATATAGTAGTACGCCGCCTGGTCGGCTCCGAGCCCATTGACTATGAGTATGGGCATCACCTGCAGGGGCGCGCTAGCTAAGAAATTGGCAACATAGTTCGATATGGAGTAGCCGCCCACTTGGCGTACCAAGCTACGGCTAACAAAAAGCCGCAAGCGATAACCGTACCGCTTGTACATGAAGTAGAAGCTCAGGATAAGCCCCACTACCACCGACGTGGTATAAGACAGGAAGATACCAAAAGCTCCAAGAGCAATCAGAAATGGCGGCAGTATCACCTTAAGGAAGCCAAAAACGCTGTACACGATGAAGTTGTATTGCGACTCACGTCGCGCCACGAACACGCTATCGGTCAGCGAATTAATGCTCACCATAGTCATAAAGACCATAAAAGCAATAATCGTCAACGGATCGTGGCGCAGGAAAACGAGCTTCGGGCTGAATCGCTCAATGCCTATTAGGTAGATGCCAGTGATTAATAGTGTCGCCAGACCGACAATGGTAATACTACTGTTGATCAGCTCATTGGAGTTCTTGCTTTTGGGCAGGTGGCGAACCAGGGCGGTATTATTGCCGAGCTGGCTTAGACTGGAGATGAGTACCGTGACAGCAATCGCTGCCGTAGCGACACCAATAGCCGCCGTGGAGTATAGATGCGCCGTAATGACCCAGAAGAAAAAGCCGAAAAATGCCATAACGCCAGTGCTCAGGATTAGGTAGACTGCATTGCGAAATAGACTGTCACTCTTGAAGTTCGCCCAGGTAGTTTGAAGCCGTTTCTTGAAGTATCTCATAGTGTGAGACTCTCTAGATCCTCGTCAAACGAGCAGATCTCATAGCCGCGCTCGCGAATGTTTCGGATAAGCTCAGGGAGGAGGGTAATAGTATTGTCTGCATGGACATGAAACAGGATAACAGCACCAGGTGTGAGCTCACGAAGGATCTTGCGGTTCATATACTCCGCCGATACGCCACGCCAGTCATCACTATCAATGCTCCAATAGAAGATAGACTTGCCCATCTCGGCCGCCAGGCGGCGAACACGGTCATTGTAGCGACCGCGAGGTGGCCGAAGCCAGTTGCTCTCAGGACCATGCGCTATTTCCGAGCGCACCTCATCATCACTCAGTGTTAGTAGATCTGCATGCGTATGCGTATGGTTGCCAATAATATGGCCTGCAAGCCGGATACGTTGCACCAGGGCGGGGTGCTTCTCGGCCCAATCTCCCTGTAGGAAGAATGCTGCGCGAACACTCTCACGACCCATAATCGCAAGCAGCGCATTTATTTGCTTGGTAGAGCCATAATCATCAAAGGTGAAGAGTATAGTATTGGTCCGCTTGTGTGCACGTTTCTCAGCCTCGAGTGCCCCGACACGCCAGCTGGCATAGGCCTTGAGTATGCTTGAACGGCTTTGGTGCAGCGTCTGCCTGAGGGTAGGTCGGCTGCTAGCTGGTTTCGTTTTAGTCGATTCCCAGGTATAATCGATGCCATGTTGAGGAAAGCTTTGAAAGCCGGCTGCTTGAACTTGGCCATATTTGGTTTTGCTGGCTGGTTTTATATCGCCGAAAATGCGGTATTTCATCCGATTACGCTCTCTTTACCATTAACACATCTTGCACCGTGGCCCCGTGAGGACACTTTCGGTGCCGCTTGTTTTGCAGTATCGTTTATCGCTTTGTTTGCCTATCAGTTACTCCGAGAAACAAACAAAAATGACAGATAGATAATTATATCATATTTACCCGCAATACACAATATATTTGTAGCTAAAAGGGGAGTGCTTGAATCGAGCGAAACCATTAGATAGATACCGAATCACGCTCTGCCTAACGCTGGCAGCGGCCCTAGCTATGCATTTGCTGGTACCAGGCCGGAACTCACCTAGGCTCGCAGCGAGCCCGATCGTACCCACCTGGTACACGCTATCGGCTACTGACAGTAGCGGCAACCCAGGGGGGCAGCCTCAGCGGATTGTCTCGGTGTCGGTCGAGGCCCAGACCCCATCGGCCATCAGCCGTAGCGAAGCTCGCCGCGCCGGCTTTGGCATAGCCGCCGGTAGCTCGCTCACATCACTGTCTGAGCCTCAGCTCCAGAGCCGCTTTGCTGGCATGCGTGACCTCGGTGTAAAGTGGGTACGTTTCGACGTAGACTGGAGCATCATCCAGGCCGATGGCCCGAACTCGTACAATTGGGCAGATTACGACCGCGTCATGAGTGCCGCCAAACAGTACCAGCTCAATGTGCTTGGTATTATCGACTATAGCCCTGGCTGGGCTCGCGCCAGCGCCTGCGGCGGATCGGCCAAGTGCGAGCCCGAGAACGTCGATACCTACGCCAAGTTTGCCGGCGAAGTCGCCGCCCGGTATGCCAACTTCGGCGTGAACTGCTGGGAGATCTGGAATGAGCCCAATAACAAAGCCTTCTGGCAGCCCAGCCCCAGCACGAGCAACTACTCCCGGTTACTCATTGCAGCCTATGCCGAGATTAAGCGCCGCAATGCCGGTGCCTTTATCATCACAGGCGGCACATCGCCAGCCGCTACGGCCGGTGGCAATATTGCCCCGGTCGACTTCCTGGCTGGTATTTACGCCAATAACGGTGGCCATAGCTTTGATGCTGTCTCGCACCACCCGTACACCTTTCCCTATCCACCATCCTTTGCCGTTCCTCACGCCTGGAACCAGATGGCTGCGACGCCGACGAGTCTGCGCAGTATCATGGTCGCCCACGGTGATGGTGCCAAGACGATTTGGCTGACGGAAGTAGGCGCACCCACCGGTGGGCCCGACACTTCCGCCACCACGACCAACTACAGCTCTGGTTTTGGCGGCCAGCAAGTTGATGAGGCGCTGCAGGCTCTGATCGTGAGCGAGGCAAGCAGGCTCTTTGGGACCTATCGCTGGGCCGGTCCCATGTTCTGGTACTCCTACCAAGACAGCGGCACCGATAGCTCGGACAAAGAAAACTTTTTTGGCCTCCTCCGCTACGACGGCACGCGTAAGCCGGCGTATGCTGTCTACCAGCGGGCCATAGCCGGCAACTAGTCGCCAATCTGCTAAACTACTACCATGATACTTTCTGGAACCGACATAGCGGACTTTATAAAGCAGCGCCACTACGAGCAGATCCGCGGGCGCCGGCCGCGACCAGTGATGGCCATTGTTCAGGTGGCTAGCGACGGTCCTAAAGCCAGCTACATTCGTGCTAAGCAGGCCTACGGCGAGGATGTGGGGGCTATTGTGGACTACCACCGGCTGGAGCCAGACATAAACCAGAAGGAGCTACTGGCCTTTGTGCAGGGACTCAATCTAGATCCCGCCGTTGACGGCATTGTGGTACAGCTACCACTGCCTACGGGCATTGATACCGCCGTCATCCTAGACTCCATTGACCCGGCCAAGGACATAGACGGCTTAGGTGTCTCAGCCGGCTATGACTCTGCTACGGCCGAGGGTATTATGTGGCTGCTCGGGGCCTACGACATTCCAATTAAAGGCGCCAAGGTGGCTGTCATTGGACAGGGGAGAGTAGTTGGTACCCCAGTTGCTGCCATGCTGGAGGCCACTGGCGCCCAGGTAGTGCGCGCAGACATTACCACCCCAGAGCTTACTGCGGTCGTTGCGGGCGTCGATATTATTGTGACAGCCACTGGCCAAGCCGGCCTTATTTCGCCAGACCTAGTGCAGGACGGCATGGTCATCATCGACGCCGGTATGGGGCTGGTGGGGGACAAGCTTAGTGGCGATGTTGACCCGGTACTCTATGACCGTGATGATCTGAAGATTACCCCTACTCCCGGTGGAGTGGGTCCCATGACAATTGCTGTCCTGTTTGAGCACCTCTTGCGGGCTAGCCACCGCTAAGCGCCTAGGGCGTAGGCAGTATCGAGAATTTCTTCCGCCGAGTGGTGTGTCATTGCCCGTGGCAGATCGTAGCGCACCGTGAGCTGCCACCCGAGCCAGCGCTTCTTCCAGGCTACATGCATGGGCCAGATCGTCACATCGTCTCGCGCGGCTAGCTTAACCACCCCCGGCTTAGCGGGCAGACGCCCACTTTGAGCCCGCCGACCCTCAGGCATGATCAGAATACTGTGGCCAGCATCCAGGGTCTTATGAGCAAAAGACAGTCCGTAGGCCGGAAAGCCCAGGCCGGCATGTGACGGAAAGGTACCCACCAGCTTACCCAATCGACCCGCCACAGGGTGGCCCATATAGCCGTTTCCAATCATAAAGTACACCGGCTGCACTTGGCGGAAGATCCGCCATGGCAGGGCACCCATGAGCATAAAGGCGTCGTAGTAGTGGTAGTGGTTGGATACAAGCACGAGCCCGCCTGGAGGAATTACCAGATTGGCGGGTAGGTGCCGCTGGCCACGGGCCACCGTCCAGAAGATGGCCTTCAGTATCCAAAAGCCTACCCACTGTGCTGCAATAACCGTGCCCACCTGGTAATACTGTCTAGTTGTATGGTGCGTGCGGGGGCTATTTTTTGTCGTCATTACTGCTACTATTAAAGCATAACCAAATTGGATACGCGTCTTTTGGAATTACAAGCGACTCTTAATGTACCATTTGACCGCGCTGACCGCCTAGACCAGCTACTCGGGCGTGCGAGCAAGCGACAATTGCGCGCCCCGTTCGGGGTGTATGCTTTCGATAGCTCCGTGCCCGCGTTAGTAGAGTTAGCGCTGGCCACCGAAACTGAGCTGTTCACAACCGAGTTTGGAGTCAGCCAGGCAGACTTGGTAGCCGAGTACTGGGGCTACAATGACGTCAGTGTCTGGCTCCTGGCCATAGACCATCGTAATCGTAGCGTTACTGGGGTTATTAGGCTAATCCGCCCATCAGCGCTGGGACTCGCTAGTATAACTGACATTACCCACGAGCCTTGGTCCATCCCGCTCCACCAGGTCATGGCCAGCTCCAAGCTGCCTACGGACCTTTCACGCGTCTGGGACATTGCTATCCTGGCCGTCTATGCGCAGTACCGTCGCCGGGCGCTGAAGGGGAGTCAGATCAGCTTTGCGCTCTACTGTGGTATCTTCCGGGTCGTTGCCCGTGAGCACATTAGCCACCTTGTGGGTATTATGGTAGACCCACTCCTGGCCCGTCTCCAGAAGCTGGCGCGCCCCTTTGAGACCTACGCCGGCATTCCATCGCGCGTGCACGTGGGTGCCGCGTCCACTCCTGTTTACATGAATGTTGCCGAGTACCGTGCCCGCCTGAGGCGCCAGATCCCCGCACTATATGCCTTAGTTATACGGGGCTGGGGCTGGTTTGGGCAAGTTGCCTTTATTGATTGCTATGGTACCGGGCTATGAAAGAGCTCATATTTGACAGCGTGATTCTGGCTATTACCATCATTACCAATCTGTCACTTGGTCTTATTATCTTCTCGCGAAATAGCCGCCAGGGCTCGACGCGTGCCTACCTGCTACTCTCGGTAGTCATTACCGGGTGGGCGGCGTCAAACTTCCTGTCCGACCACGCCGTAACACAGCATTCCGCTATTATTATGGCGCGCCTGGCTTTTGTTATGGGCTTCTACAGCGTAGTCTCATTGCTGGTCTTCGCACACGCCTTCTCGCACTTGCGCAAGCTAGCCTGGTGGGAGACCACGCTCTGGCTACTACTCTTCCTAGCCGGCGGTGTTATCTCTGCAACGCCATTGGTCGTACGTACCGCTGAGCGTGCCAACTCCACCTGGAACCTTCCTCCGGGGCCGCTGTACGGTGTATTTCTAGTGGCCATTATTGTACTCTTTGTGCTCGCAGCCATTACCTTTGGCATACGCTACCGGCGGGCCATCGGGGAGCCATCGGTACGTGGCCAGATTCGGTTTATCACCGGCGGCGCGGTGGTGACCTTTGTTCTCTCGGTGCTCACCAATGTAGTCATCCCAGTTCTAACCAATAGCTGGTCTATCTCACGATTTGGGCCGGGTATTACCATTATTCTGGTTGCCTCTGTTGGGTATGCCATAGTCAAGCACCACCTGTTCGACATTCGGCTTATTGTTGCTCGTGCAGCCGCCTACACTGTACTGCTTGTTGTCATGGCCAGTGGCTACGCCAGCCTACTGTTCGGGGTCTCTACATGGCTATTCCCCAACTCCCAGGTGTCTAGCAGCCTGCTCATCGTCCACGCCGGCCTAGCGCTGGTGATGGCCTTTACGTTCCAGCCCCTGCGCTTATTCCTGGAGAACGTAACAGTGCGCTTCTTCTTTCGTGACCGCTACGAGAGCGAGGACGTTATCAATGCCGTCGGCAAGATCCTGGTCGGGGAGATAGACCTGGACCGCATGCTCCGTGAGGTGCTTAAGACCGTCTGCGAGCAGGTCCACATTGTGCATGGCCAGTTCTACATTTTTAACCAAGGCAAGATCTACAAAGTCGCGCATTTCGGCCCGCTACCACCACGTATACCGGTGGTTCCGGAACTGCGCCAACTGCGTGCCACTATGGTAGTGGCTGACGAGCTCTCATCTGGCGAGGCCAAGCGGGTGATGGAGTCGCACGGTATCCGCGTGTCCATGCACCTCCGCACCAAGGATGAGTTTATCGGATTCCTTATCTTGGGGGATAAGCTCAGCGGGGACATATACTCGCAGCAGGACCTCCGCCTGCTTACTACCCTGTCCAGCGAGCTAGCTATAGCTATTCAAAACGCCAAGTCCTACGCTGAAATAGCTCGGTTCAATCTGACTCTGCAGGAGAAGATAGCTCAGGCTACCAAGCGCTTGCGCACTGCCAATGCCAATCTGAAGTCCCTAGACGTTGCCAAGGACGAGTTCATATCTATGGCTTCTCACCAGCTGCGTACACCGCTTACCACTATTAAGGGCTACCTTTCGATGATCCTGGAGGGTGACACCGGCAAGATCACCAACCAGCAACGCGAATTCCTAAACTATAGCTTCGACGGCTCGCAACGCATGGTTGGGCTCATTTCGGATCTACTCAATGTTTCGCGCCTAGCCGCCGGCCGCTTCATGATCGAGCGCGCCGATACCGATCTTGTGGCCGTCTCCGCCGACGAGGTACGCCAGCTGCAGACTCACGCCGACGCCAAGAACCTCAAGCTGGTTTTCGAGCCGCCCAAGCAGCCGTTCCCAATTTTGCAATTAGATGAGAACAAGACGCGCCAAGTCATGATGAACTTTATTGATAACGCCATCTACTACACCAAAGAGGGTAGTGTGCGCGTCTCCCTAGAGAAATCTCGTGACACAGTACGGTTCTTGGTGAAAGACAGTGGTATTGGAGTGCCGAAAATAGCTCAGAAGAAGCTGTTTACCAAGTTCTTCCGCGCTGAGAACGCTCAGATTACTCGCCCCGACGGTACTGGGCTAGGACTATACTTGGCCAAGCGTGTCGTCGAGGACCAGGGTGGCCAGATCATCTTCTCTACCGTCGAGGGCAAGGGCTCAACCTTCGGCTTCGAAATGCCTATCAAGGCTCCCGAGCCCAAGCCAGTACCCGGTCACGCTGCACCTGCCGGGCCGGTCAAAGTAAAGGCCCAAAGCAAGTAGTCGCGTTCCGGCACATGGTAGGTGTATTCGAGAAGCAAAATGGTACAATGATCCTATGCGAGCATTACAGGTATATTCCAGTTGGATAGATTCTGTGCTCGGTGGCAGCAAACAAGGAAAATTCATCCATGACACGTATCTCCAATCCCAATGACATAGCCGTTCCCGCCCAGGCACCCCTGCCGTCCAACGGCAAGGTAGTAATGATCGCCGAAGACGACCCCTTCATTGCCCGCATGTATGAGACCAAGCTTGGGCTCTCTGGCTTCACTGTAATTCTGGCCAATAATGGCCGGAGCGCCTTCGAAATGATCAAGCAGCAGAAGCCGAACCTCCTCTTACTCGACATTAATATGCCGGAGCTATCCGGCTTTGAGGTCTTAAATGCCCTGGCTGGCGAGGAGTTCGATATGTCGGAAATGCCGATTATGGTGCTCACCAATTCTAGTAATCTCGCCGACAAGAAAACTGCCGAGAACTTCGGCGCCGAGTATATGATCAAAGCCGAAATGACACCACGAATGGTAGTACAGAAGATTAACGAGAAGCTGGGTGTGCCGGCGGCGCCCCAGGCATGATCCAGGCTCTAGCTACTGGCGCCTTAGTATTTGTTTTGACAGTCATTCTGCTTAGCGCTTTTGAAACTGCTCTTCATGTAATTACCAAAAACACCAGCAAAAACTACCGCTGGGGGGTACTGGTATTTTCATTATTACTGGCCATCTGGGGCTTCCTTACCAGTCTCGGTCGCTAGGGAAGCGTCAGCGCGCTGCGCGCCCGTCGTAGACTATAGATAGTGCTTGGCGTCTGGACTATTCCAGATAGCGTAGACACGGCGGTGGTAAATCCCGCCGACCGCACCAGGGCCACGCTGGTAGCGTTGAAGCTCCCGTAGGGGTAGGCAAAGTGGTGGACTGTGTGCCCAACCTGCGCCTCAATCAGAGCCTTGCTATCGGCTATCTGGTGGCGCTGGCTATCTACCGGCTGGCCCGCGAGCGCAATATGGTCAATAGTGTGCGCCGCAATAGTGAAGAGCGGGTCGGCGTCTATCGCGCGGATCTGGTCCCATGTCAGGTACGCATCGCCGCAGCTTAGATTGGTCCGCTCAGCACCAATACAGTAGTCGCTACCGGGCCCACCCACAATAATATAGAATGTTGCCTTCATCTGGTATTTCTTAAGCAAGCCAACGGCCGCTTCCTGGTTGGCAAAGCCGTCGTCGAAGGTAATAACTGCTGGCTTGGCTGGCAGTGTAGTGGGATCGGCAATCCCGGCAGCTAGCTCGTCGAGCGAGATTGTAGTGTAGTGCTTGGCCACCAGACTCTGGAGCTGCGCCTCGAAATTACCCGGGGTGTAGTGGTATATGAGTATAGGTGCGGTAATGGCACCCTTCTCAGGAGCCCCAGCCGGCGCGGATTGGTTGGCTGCCTTGGCTGCCGCTTGCTGGTTACTGCGCGTTTCATCCAGCGCTGCATGCCAGCGCTCAAGCTGGGCATCTAGCACGTGCAGCTCCTCCCGGGCCAGTCGGTAGTCTCCCTGAGCTAGACTAATCTGAATTTGGCTGGTACTGGCCTCAATATCGCCAGGAGTAAGCTGCTGATCACCGGCTGTACTTTGCTCCTTCTTCAAAGTCTGAATTACTAGTAGATCATCATGCAGGCGGTTACGCAACGCCACGCTGAGCGTACCGCTACCAAGATCCTTCGCATGGGCCATGGTATCTAGTTGCCAAATATTTACTGCCAAGCCGGCGGCAGCCAAACCAAAAATAGCCGCTATAAGAAAGAAGTTACGTCGTGCGACAGCCTTAATATGCCGATAGTTATCGGTGGTTTTTTTCATCTATTAACCAGTATAGGCAAGCACCGTACCGAAGCCAAGCACTAGGTCCTGTGGTTCCCGGTAATACGCCACGGCATTGGTAGCGGATCGCTGGCGGGGTGTAAACAAAAAGCCCACCGGTGGGTGAGCTACTTGTTATGGTGATCCCAGCGGGATTCGGACCCGCGTTGCCAGGATGAAAACCTGGTGTCCTAACCCCTAGACGATGGGACCGTAGGGCTTTTGAACTGCTAAACGATACCATTTTTCGGCCAACAGATCAAGGCTACCTTAGATAATCCCAGCAGCCATTACCAATCAACTCGAGTGCTTATCCTAAGCCATACTTAATGGCCACAGTGGTTATATGAGCGGGAAGTGCTTCCGTTTAAACTCCATTCGCGCTACACTTATATATGAATTACACAAAACCAAAACCATCCCGAGGGTATCGCCGTGCTTGCTGAGAACTTCAAACGAACCAAGATCCTGGCCACTATTGGACCAGCCACTTCCGATGCCCACACCCTGGAGCGGCTCATTAAGGCTGGGGCCAACGGCATCCGACTGAACTTTTCCCATAACACTCATGCCTCGCATGCCGCCATCGTCAAGCTGGCTCGTGACATATCTGCCAAGCTCGAGAAGCCCATTGCTATTGTGGCCGACCTGCAAGGCCCCAAGATCCGCGTCGGTAATCTGCCACTTGATGGTCTAGCGCTTGTCCGAGGGCACTCGGTACGCTTTGGCTACAATACCGACTATGACGAGACAGGCATTATCCCCGTGCAACACAATATTGCCAAGTATGTGAAGGTCGGCGAGACCATGTTCTTGCGGGATGGCCACATGCGGGTTCATATTACGGCAATTAAATCCGGGGTTATAAGTGCCCGAGTCGAGCAGCCGGGCATGCTTATGACTCACCAGGGCCTCAATCTACCTGATGCCGATTTTGGTGGTGATATTCTTACTGATAAGGATGTGGCCGATATTAAGTTTATCGCTGGCCTAGACGTAGACTACGTCGCCCTGTCATTTGTGCAATCTGCCCAGGATGTTCGCAATCTGCGCCGCCGCCTCAAGGCGCTGGATAGTAATGCTCGAATTATCACCAAGCTAGAGACCAAGGCCGGTGCACTTAATCTGAAAGAGATTGTCGATGAGTCTGACGGCATGATGGTCGCCCGCGGCGACCTAGCCATAGAAGTCAGTCCCGAGCAAGTACCTATCATCCAGAAGCAAATTCTAGATCTGGGTCGCGCCCAAAAGAAGTTTGTGATTGTGGCCACCCAAATGCTGGAGTCTATGATGACCAGCCAGCAGCCCTCCAGGGCCGAGGTATCCGATATTGCTGGCGCTGCCGGCGCTATGGCCGACTGCCTCATGCTCTCAGGCGAGACCGCCATGGGCCAATACCCCGTGGAGACAGTGGCGATGATGAAGCGCATTATTACTACCACCGAGAATGCCATTCTGCGCTGGCACTACAACTTCGAATTCAACCAGCCTACTAAGATTAATAACAACGCCATTGCCACGGCAGCTGTCGTTCTAGCGCGGCAAATGGACGCTAAGGTAATAATTGCCGAGACCTCCAGCGGCCAGACCGCTCGCAATGTCTCTAGCATTCGTCCGGCCGTGCCTATTGTCATGGTTACGCACGACCCCCGCGTCTATTCCCAGATGGCGCTTTACTGGGGCGGCAAGTCCTATCTATCCAAGCGCGCCAAAGGCGTGGGTGATCAGGTAATTAGCCTGCTCAAGGAAGCTGGCAATGTCAAACGCGGCGAAGCCGTCGTAGTCGCCAGTGGCCACCAGCCTGGCATAAGTGGTGGAACCGACACCATCCAGATCCGCATCGTCGAATAGCACTAGTAGTATCCAGCTCCAATCTGGTATCGTAAGCGTAATAGCAAAAGAGGTAGACCATGAAGCAATCTGTACGCGATATTGAAGTCTCCGGCCAGAAGGTTCTCGTCCGCACCATGCTGAATGTGCCTATCAAGAATGGGGTAGTGGGTGACAAAATGCGCCTCGAGGCTGCTGCTGCCACGCTAAAGTACCTGCTGGAGCAGAATGCTGCACTTATTCTTATCAGCCACCATAGCCACGAGGGCCAGAGCCTGGCGCCAGTGGCACCAGTATTGGCCAACATCCTGGGCCATCCGGTCACCTTCGTAGCCGACTGCCTTGGCGAAGCCGCTAGCGCCGCTGTGGCCAGCCTGCAGCCCGGCCAGGTGGTAATGCTGGAGAACCTACGCTTCCATCCCGAGGAAGAGGCCAATGATGATGCCTTTGCCCGCACGCTAGCTAGCTATGGTCAGGTATTCGTCCAGGACGATTTCACTACCTGCCATCGCGAGCACGCTTCCATGGTGAGTGTGCCCAAGTACCTTCCCGCCGTCGCTGGGTTCCAGGTCCAGAAAGAGGTCCAAACTATTACCGACGCCCTGGAGAACCCTAAGCGCCCGCTTATTGCCGTAGCTGGCGGCGCCAAAATATCTACTAAGATTCCGATTGTGTCGTTCCTACTACGCAAGGTGGATGCGCTATTTATTGGCGGTGCCATGGCCAATACGTTCCTTGCTGCTCAAGGCGTACCTATCGGCAAGAGCCTGGTGGAACCAGACATGCTTGAGCAGGCCAAGGCTATCCTGGCAGATGCCGTTACCCAGGGCAAAAGCCTACTACTACCGCTAGATGCAATCGTTACGACAAATATAGAGGCCCCCGCAGACATTCGGACTGTGGCCATTTCGGCGGTCGGACCAGACGACATTATTGCCGACATTGGGCCGTTGTCCGTAGCCCAGCTAGACACCATTCTAGAGCCGGAAGGCACTGTCATCTGGAATGGCCCAGTCGGCATTGCTGAGCAGACTGTTTTCGCTAGCGGTACCGCAGGTGTGGCAGAGAAGATTATTGGCAGCGGCGCTACCAGTATTATTGGTGGGGGAGACACCGCCGACTACGTCGATAATGCCGGGTTAGCCAGCAAGTTCAGCTTTGTTTCAACCGGCGGCGGCGCTAGCCTAGAGCTTATGAGTGGCCATACCCTACCAGGGGTAGAAGCCTTGCTAGACAAGCAGAATTAGACAGCTTCGACTGATTGGGATAGCATAAGAACAATAGAGGTGAATATGGCTGCAAGGATTATCGTCGGAAATTGGAAAATGAATATGACGCCCCACCAGGCAAAGCTATTCCTAGCCAATCTTCGTGGTGCGGTGGAGTTTCATCGCAATACCGAAGTAGTTATTGCGGCTCCATACGTGGATCTCTATCCCATGTCCGAGTCTATCGATAAGCACCAGATTAAGCTGGCCGCCCAGGACATGTCGCCTGTCGACGAAGGCCCACACACTGGTGATGTTTCGGCAACGCTCATGAAAGGTCTCATCGACTACGTTATCCTAGGCCACTCCGAGCGTAGGGCTGCACACGGTGAGACCGACCAGCTTGTGGCACAGAAAGTGGCCGCCGCTGTACGGCACGGCATTACGCCCGTACTTTGTATTGGCGATCGCCTGATTGACCGCGAAGAAGGCCATGCCAATCGCGTTGTAAGCGATCAACTAGAGGTCACACTCAGCCTACTCACCGCCGAAGAGGTAGCTGGCCTGGTTATTTGCTATGAGCCAGTCTGGGCTATCTCGAAGGGCGATGGTCGCGGCAAGTCTGCCACACCGGACCTCATTGAGCCCATGCTTGAACGCATGCACAAGACGCTCGTGGAGCTCTATGGCAAGCCAGCTGCCGACAAAGTTCGCCTCATCTACGGCGGTAGCGTCAACGGTGATAATGCCGCCGCCTATCTGAAAGTCCCTCGTCTCATGGGCTTCCTACCGGGTGGAGCGAGCCTTATCTATGCCGAATTTGCCAAAATAATAAGTCTTACCCAGGCCGCCAAGTAAGGCGTTAAGCCTAGGAAAGATACGAGGACTCCGTGAACCCAGAGCCAGCCCCCACCGACCAGCCCTCAGCTGACGACGCCACCCCACACGTAGCGGGGCAGACCTTCCTCCCGGGTTCGCCACTACCCTCCGCCGCAGCGCCTTCGCCCACCCCGACCGATCCAGCTTCTGTCACCCCGCCCACGCCAGCCGCTGACTTTGCCCCACTAGCCCCAATGCCTGATGTGCCCGCAGAGCAGGAGGCCATGCCTGAGACGGACTCTAGCGCATCCGCACCGCTTGATACAGCAGCCATGGCGACTGCACCAGAGCCACCCAGTGCGACTGGCGGTGCTACCGTTATTATGCCTGCGTCGGGTAGGCCCCGACGCAGTGGTATCGTACCCACTATTATCGGCGTCGCTCTTGTGGTACTGCTCGGCGCTGGCGTGGGCTATGCCTATACCATTGGGCCGAAGACCGCTTTACGAGACTACCTCCTTACGGTGTCTTCGGCTAAAACCGCTAAGTTCAGCCTACTTGCTGGTAGCACCAGTGACGACTACAATTCCAGCATCACTGCCAATGGAAGCTACGATATTAGGGATATTAACGCCCCCAAGGCCGATATTGTTTTGAAGGGTACCTACACACCTGAGGGCTCGGCAGCTGCAGCATCTGGAGCCAAGGCCGCCAGCGCTGGCGGGGAGCTTATATACCTGGATAAAACCATCTATGTGAAGGTAGATACGGCCGATCTAATCACTCAGTACCTCAACGTGGATGTCACCAAGGATTGGTATAAGTACTCAGCCACGGATCAGACAGAGACCGTTAAAAAGTGTATTCCTACCAGCTCCAAGAAGTCTGGCAATCTATTTGGCGGGCAGATTCTGACGGATCTACCGCTGAAGAACCAGAAACGCCATGGTCTATTTGAGGTGGTTAATGGCCACTATACCCAGCACTTTTCGGGAGAGTTAGATCTGGGCAAGCTCCAGAAAGCCATCGATCTGGCTAATAAAGACCTATCTAGTGATTGCCAGATTAGCTTCAAGGCAAGCGAGCTAGCGGGTCAGACCTACAGCTACGATCTGTGGCGCGGGTGGGACTTCGACCGGTTCAAGGTGGGCGTACGTGAAACCAAGTCAACCGGTACGCTAGATCTTACCCTCGATACCTCGGCTTACAATAAGCCAGTTACCATCACTGCCCCTTCAAACGCCAAGTCTCTCGAGGATCTGATTAAAAACATATTCAGCGGTACCGATACCAACGGAAGTACTGTCGATAGTGTTGAAGCCCGCGACGCTCAGCGCAAATCGGATCTGAGAGCGGTGCGGAGTGCGCTAGAGTCCTACTTCAACGACAAAGACAACTACCCAGCCGGTAACTACGCCGGCCTATCGAAGTACCTTGTGCCAGGGTATATGCCAAGTCTTCCGACCGACCCAACTGGTAGCGGTAATAGCTATCTGTACATCCCCACCTGTAAGAAGGCGGTTTGCGCCCACTACCAGCTCCGGGCAACTCTGGAAAATACCAAGGATGCTCAGATCACCATCCCCCCGGCTATCTTTTCACTACTTAGTCTAAATTAGCTCTCCTAAGCGTAAGCAGAATATGGTTAAATAGAAGGGTGAACGCACTACGTTGCCCTGTCTGTAAGAGCCAGCTCGTCCCTTCGGCGATGGGCATGTTGTGTTTGGTGTGTGGCGAGATTCGCGCACCGCTCCCCAGCGACAAGCCAGATGTGGCCATAGCCGAGGCTGTGTCTTCAAATCCCACCGCTAAGCGGGGTCGTCCCAAGAAGAACTCCCTAGCCGCGGAATCGGTAGCTCCGAGCATCTCCGACCTAGCTGCTGCGACGAATGCCGCACTAGTGCCCATAACCGGCAGCGAGCCTCAGATACGCAAGCATGCCGACTCACTGTCTGCGCCCGTGCAGGTGGCAGTGGCGCCAGACATGCCCACTCCAGCCATCAGCGACGCTATGGCTGACGCACCCATGGACGAAGAGTCTGAGGCAGCCATAACGGTGCCAACGGAGCCCATAGCACCGCCCAAGGCACCAGCTTCTGCCAGCCTGGCTGCTGCTGGTGAGACGGAAAAGGCAGCGCCCCCCGCTCATCCTGTAGCCGTGGCTACGTCCCAGAAAACGCCCCGGAAACGCCACAAGACTCACCGGCGTCACGCAGGTAGGGTAGCCGGCCTTACGGCACTACTAGTCCTGATTGTGCTCGGCTACAGTGGCTACCGGGTGTGGGCTGCCTACCAGGCTACCAGCAGCCGTATTAGCAGCCAGACCACCGCTCGGGGTGAAGGCACACTGCTCTTCAGTGGCCCAGACTTTCTCTCCGCCTATAACTCCAACATGGCCTTTAAGCTAGACTACGATCGCGGCTCTAAGCCAGCCGTAGACCTGGCCTTCACTGGGCTCTGGGCCAAGCAGTCTGTCAGCGGTGAGGCTCGGCTCACTGGTGGCGCCCTGGCAGTAAAGCTAGTGGACGAGACCCAGCCGGTTATTCGTTACAAGCAATCCGGCTTCCTGACACCGCTGCGGCCAGAATGGTACCGAGCCAAGGCGGACGCCTCACTCTACGACAATGTCTGCGAGAACCGCGAGCCGGCCAAGGCTGCCACACCCGTGGCCCTCTACCGCCTCATTCGGTCTTCCAAGCCCACCCTGAGCATGATCAACCCCTTTGCTCGGCTGACTGATGGCTGGGGGGTGTACGCGGCGGGTGACATTAGCTCCACCAACTTCACCGAAATTGCCACTCAGCTTGCCAGCCTCGTGCCAGCTGGCTGCGACCTGAATACGTTTGGGTTTGCCGCTAGCGACGCCGGCAATCTCCGGCTCCACTACCAAGTGTGGTCGGGTAGTACCAGCGACCGAGTTGTATTGATTCTTGAGGATAAGTCACTGGGGTCCAAGCTCACTCTAGACGCCACCCTCACGGCCTATGGAGCCCCGGTAGCCGTTACCATTCCTGCTACCGCCATAGACCTCAACCAGATTCAGCTCGGCTTCCGGGCCGCCCTGGCCCGCGACCTAGTCCGCCACCATCATCTAGACGCCGTTGCAGCCTCACTGGATACTTTCTACACGCGCAATGCCCGCTACCCGGCGTTGCTCAGTACTCTAGTCCCACGCGACGCCTCGACGCTACCAGTTGACCCTACTACCGGTAAAAGCTACACCTACACTCAGCTTGGGGGTGGCTCTGGGTACGATCTGATTGCCACACTAGAAGATACGCGCACGGGGACGTATAACATACATAAGGAGAGCAAGTAAATGCGCCGTTGGTTATCCGTAGTGTCCGGTATTATTCTGAGCCTGACCCTTGCCGCACCTCTCAGCCTGGCCGCAGACGCCGGTGCGCGAGGCCACAGAGCCATCTGCGAGCGTTCAACCAAGCTTATCGCCGGCTGTGGCCTCAGCGTCAATCTTGGTCTAAACGGCGAGCCGTATGTCACGCCAGGTCCTACTGGGTTCGGCCCCGCCACCTGGCATAGTGCCTATAGCGTCCCAACCACCGCGGCAACGCCTGTCACCATGGCTGTCGTGTCGGCCTATGACCAGCCCCATTTACTAGAGGACTTGAATACCTATAACCAGGCCTTTGGTCTGCCCGCCACCCCTGCTTGCACTACACCCACCGAGACCGCCTGCCTGGCCAAGATTGATCAGCGCGGTGGCACCAAATACCCCTCGGTTGATGGAGGCTGGTCGCTGGAGACCTCACTCGACACCCAGACTATCCACGGCATGTGCCAGAACTGTCGTCTTGTGGTGGTGGAGGCGGATACTGCTAGTCTGAGCGATCTGTTTGCGGCCGTTGACAGGGCGGTTACCCTTGGGGCCAAGGTAGTTTCAAACTCCTACGGTGCCAACGAATTCTTCTACGAGAACCAGTACGATTGGCACTTCAATAAGCCGGGTGTCATGTTCCTTTTCGCCTCAGGTGATAGTGGCTATGGAACCGGCTACCCGGCAGCCTCGCGGTATGTGACGGCCGTAGGCGGAACCAGCCTATCGGTCGACGCCAATGGCGCACGCACCAGCGAGACAGTCTGGAGCGGGGCGGGGAGTGGCTGCAGCCGCTACGAGTCCAAGCCCAGCTGGCAGAAGGACACTAGCTGCCGCCGCCGCATGATAGCCGACACTGCCGCTGTGGCCGATCCCAACACCGGCGCCGCCGTGTACTCCAGCGTACCGTATGGTGGCCGCTCCGGATGGTTCGTAGTTGGTGGTACAAGTCTCGCTACCCCCATTGTCGCAGGCGTCTACGCTCTGGCCGGTGGTGCCACTGGCGTAGGAGCGAGCCAGCTCTATGCCAAGGCCAAAGCCGGTACTACCGTCACCGACATTACCGCTGGCGCCAATGGCAACTGCTACCCGTTGTATCTCTGCCACGGCACCACAGGCTATGACGGCCCTACCGGCGTGGGTGTTCCTTTAACCAGCGCCGCCTACTAGGCTTGACAAATACCGAACAATAGCCGAACATAGATCCACCAATAAGGGGGATCTATGAAACTTCGGTCAATGTCTGTTCCGCTGCTTGGTTTGCTTGTGCTATCTGTCATTACCTTACTGCTAAGGGCTAGCCTGCTGCCCCAGTCGCTCGCAACCGCCGGGGCACTCTGCCCGCGCCCTGCGCCAGGTCAATTCAGTTGTCTGGCTAGCGTTAAGCTAGATGCCTCCGGCAAGCCACTAGTATCCGTTGCGCCTTCTGGTAGCAGCCCGGCTGTATGGCACCACGTGTACAGGGTTGGGTCACAGGCGTCCCGGCCAACCACGATAGGCATTATCACAGCCTATGACAATCCGCGGATCCTGGCCGACTTAGCTACCTTCAATCTGGCCTATGGCCTACCCGCTACCCCAGCGTGCGCATCCCGCGCCCAACCCAATTGTCTCGAAAAGCTCGATCAGCTAGGCGGCACAAACTACCCTCGCGCCAACCCGGGCTGGGCACTAGAGACTGCGCTCGACGTAGAGACAGTGCATGGTATGTGTCAGAATTGCCACATTGTTCTAGTCGAGGCTCGCACTCCTGATATGGCCAATCTAATAGCCGCCGTGGACGTAGCCGTGGCACGGGGTGCCACAATCATCTCCAACTCCTATGGCGGGGCAGAGTTTAGCACTGAAACCGGCGTTGACTCACACTTCTACCGTGCCGGCGTACTATTTACCGCTAGCTCCGGTGACAGCGGCTATGGGGTAAGCTACCCCGCAGCATCACCCTACGTTTTGGCAGTCGGCGGCACTACATTATCACTCAGTGGCGGCGGCAGGCGTACCGAAACCGCCTGGAGTGGGTCAGGGAGCGGCTGCAGCCGCTATGAGCCCAAGCCCACCTGGCAGCATGACCCTGGATGTCCTAATCGTACCGTTGCCGATATCGCTGCTGCTGCCGACCCCGCCACCGGCGCTGCAGTGTTCTCCAGTACGCCGTTCCAGGGGAAGAGCGGCTGGTTTACCCTAGGTGGCACCAGCCTATCGTCACCACTCGTTGCTGGGATGGCTGCCGTCTCGGGTAACGCGGGAATTGCCCAGCTGTACAGCCATCTCGGGACATCTGCACTCTATGATGTTAGCTTGGGAAGTAATGGCACCTGCCCCGCGGCCAAACATTACCTGTGCCACGCGACGGCCGGGTATGACGGACCAACTGGCGTGGGGGTTCCCACCAGCCAGGCGTTCTGACACACATTGGGCTTCAGGTCTGCCAGCGCAACCGGTACAATGGGTAGGTGAAAGACCTCCTCTCAAATCTAAATGAACCCCAGCGCACGGCCGTCACTACTACCGACGGGCCAGTGCTTATGCTCGCAGGTGCGGGCAGTGGTAAGACAAATGCTCTGACTCACCGTATTGCCTACCTCATTTCCGAAAAGAAGGTAAGCCCAGCCAATATTCTGGCGGTTACCTTCACCAACAAAGCCGCCGGTGAAATGCGCGGTCGCGTCCTTCGCCTGTTGGGCCAACGCGAGGATAACCGGTCCTACTTGCCGTTTATTGGCACCTTCCATGCTATTTGTGTGCGGCTACTGCGCCGAGAGGCGGCTGATATTGGGTTGCCACCCAGCTTCATCATCTATGACTCTGCGGACTCACAGTCGGCCATCAAGCAGGCTATGCGTTCCCTCGGTATCGACGACAAGCAGTTCCCGCCCGGCCTGGTGCAGGGGCTTATCTCTAGCGCCAAGAACGAGCTCATTGGCTCGGCAGCCTACGCTAAAATGGCGTATGGTCCAGCTCAGAACACGGCTGCACAGGTCTACCCCGCCTACCAACGCATCTTGCGCGAGGCCGGCGCGCTGGACTTTGACGACCTCATACTTAAGACTGTCGAAATGTTTTCAGAGTACCCCACACTCCTGGCCGAGTACCAGCAGCGGTTTCGCTACATAATGGTCGACGAGTACCAGGACACCAACCATGCCCAGTATCAGCTCACAAAGATGCTCGCGGTGGCCCACAAGAATATTTGCGTAGTGGGGGACGACTGGCAGAGCATTTACTCTTGGCGCGGTGCCAACTTTCAGAACATCCTGGACTTTGAAAAGGATTATCCTGAGGCGGTTATCATCAAGCTTGAACAGAACTACCGTTCGACCAAGAATATCCTGGATGCTGCCCACAGCGTCATTTCGAAAAACACCTTACGGAGTGACAAGCAGCTCTGGACGGAGGCAGGCGGGGGTCCGGCTATTAGCGTCTGGCAGGCCTACAATGAGATTCAAGAGGGAGAGCTAATTGTTCGAGAGGCACAGCGGCTCACCGCCGAGGAGCGCTTGCAGCTAAGCGACATGGCTGTGTTGTACCGTACCAATGCCCAGTCCCGCTCGCTGGAGGAGGCCTTTCTAAGGGCTGGTATGCCCTACAAGATTGTCGGCGGTACTCGCTTCTATGAGCGCAAAGAGATTAAGGATGTCCTGGCATTTATGCGCTTCATTTTCCAGCCAGCGGATATTGTTAGCTTTAATCGCATTGTGAATCTCCCCGCCCGCGGCCTTGGAGATAAGAGCCTGGAGGTTTTTTTAGGTAGTCGCGGAACCCGCCCACTGCTGGCCCATCTGCTTGAGGCCGATCGTATACCCGGGCTTATGCCGAAGGCAGCTTCAGCACTGGTGGGCTTTGGCCAGCTCATGGACGGCCTGGCTGTAGCTAGCGAGTCCAAGACAGTGAGCCAGCTACTCGAGCTGGTACTGAAGCGCAGTGGGTATCTAGAGTACCTGGACGACAATAGTCCCCAGGCCGCCGACCGGATCGAGAACGTGAAAGAGTTAGTCTCCGTCGCCCAAACCTACGACGAGCTGGGTTTAGCTGGATTCCTCGAGGAAATTGCGCTTATTGCAGATATAGACAATTACTCCACGGAGCAGAATGCCGTTACCCTCATGACACTCCATGCCGCCAAAGGCCTGGAGTTTGAGGCCGTGTTTCTAGCCGGCATGGAAGAGGGCATATTCCCCCATAGCCGTAGCGCCTTCGACGCCGCCGAGTTGGAGGAAGAGCGCCGGCTCTGTTACGTAGGTATGACCAGAGCTAAGCAACGGCTGTACCTCATCCATGCCTCGTCGCGCCTGCTCTACGGACAGACCATGCACAATCCGCCGTCTCGCTTCGTGCTAGATATTCCCTCCGAGCTTCAGCAAAACGACCGCAGTGCCTATGTGGCCACGGCTCCCTCGGAGCCCCTAACAGTTCTAGACCTGGTAGCTGGAGACCGCATCCGCCATGCCAAGTTTGGAGAGGGGATAGTGTCGGTTGTCGAGGGAGATGAAGTCACGGCTACTTTCGTCGGCTATGGCTCAAAGCGGCTCAGCCTCAGCTTTGCGCCACTCGAGAAGCTCTCATAAAACTATAGTAAGCCCATGCCTGCGCAACGACCGTCATCAGCCTATGCAATTACCTTTATCATCTAGCTTTTCTCCATGTCAAAACGCTCCGGTACCCAGTCTAGCTGCAGTCACCCTGAGTAGATCGGGCTAAGCTGGCGCTAAAGCGTAACAGATTTGACAGGGCCCGTCTGGACAGATACAATTCATTCTGTACTTTATACAAAAAGCGAAAAATAAAAGCTCGTCACTAATTGTGAGGCTTATTGTTTTGCGCGAACGACTCAAAGTCTGGCACACGCGTTTTGCCAACTGGCCATTCCGAATGCAGTTCATTCTGGCCACGCTTATCATCACGACTATTACAAGCTACGGTTTATCCTCAGGCATCTTCGCAGGAAGCGGCCGAGCTTTTGCTGATTCCAATAAGATTGTCAGTCTCTATGTAGACGGTGATAAGCGCGTTGTGAGCACCGATGCCGCCACCGTCGGCGATGTGATTACTCGGCTCGGAGTTAAAGTAGCCGACGAAGACCTGGTGGAGCCCAGTGCTAGTACTCATATTCCCCAAGGCTTCTTCAACATTAATATCTACCGTGCCAGGCCAGTGGTAGTCATCGACGGTCAGACTCAGACCCATATTCGCACCGCCTTTCAAAGCCCGCGTCTTATTGTGTCCGCCGCCGGGCTTACTACTTACCCGGAAGACGTCCTGAGCTCGGATGTTATTACCAACTTTGTTGGCCAGGGCACCGTGGGTCAGTCAGTGTCCATTACGCGCGCCAAGCCTTTTAGCGTCCAAGCTGACGGCAAGGTGGCTTCGCACCGCACCCAATCAAGCACCATTGCCGAGGCGCTGGCCGATGCCGGCGTTAGTCTTGGCCAGAAAGACACCGTACAGCCTGCCCTTACAGCGGACGTAACGCCGGGCATGCGAGTGGTTATAACTCGAGTCACAGAGGTAGACGTGACCGTCGATGAATCTATTGCTCGCCCTGTTAAGACAGTGCGCGACGGCACTCTGCTACGCGGCGCACATAGTGTGCGGGAGGCCGGCTCGGATGGTAAGCGTAAGGTTACCTACCATATTAATTATCAGAATGGTGTCGAGACTGGTCGTAAGACACTTGCGAGCCAAGTAGTCACCGAGCCCGTTGGCCGAGTAGAAGTAGTCGGCACCAAGATTATTGACCCCAACCAGGCCGTCGTCATCGCTGCTGGCTTAGCCGGTGATCGTGGCTGGATCGACGGCCAGTGGGACGCGCTCTACAGCCTGTGGAGTCACGAGTCCAATTTCAACGCCACCTCCGTCAACGCCAGCTCGGGCGCCTGCGGCATTCCCCAGGCTTATCCCTGCAGTAAGCTCCCCGGCTTCTCCCCCATGAGCGTAGAAGCACAGGTCAACTGGGGCCTCGACTACATTGCCAAGCGGTACGGCACACCGGCCTCCGCCTGGGCCTACTGGCAAAGCCACCACTCCTACTAGTGTCGCCCCATCCGGTGATCATGATAGGATAGATCCATGGATCTCACCAAACCAGAAGACCTCAGAACTGCGCTCAAGCTGGCCGGCATTTACCCGAAGAAGGGGCTGGGTCAGCATTTTCTTGTCGACCGAGCTAGCCTTGAGCTCATTGTGGCAGCCGGTGAGCTCTTACCAACAGACGTAGTTTTGGAAATTGGGCCTGGCCTAGGTGTACTAACCCGCCCGCTTACCGCGGCTGCCGGTAGCGTAGTAGCTGTGGAGATGGACCCTATACTGGCGGAGCTACTGAGCCGGGCCGAGCTGCCACACCTGTCAATCGCCCAGGCGGACATTATGCACTATGATCTGTCATCGCTCCCCAGTGGCTACAAGGTAGTTGCCAATATTCCGTACTATGTCACCTCCGGCATTATTCGGCTGCTGCTCGAGGCCGCCAATCCACCCAGCCGTTCGGTGCTCCTTATCCAGCGGGAGGTAGCTGAGCGCGTTACCGCCCGCCCGGGCCAGCTCAGCGTACTCGCGCTGTCGGTCCAGTACTACGCAGATGCTCGCATCGCGGGTATTGTCGAGCGCCACAAGTTCTGGCCGGCCCCCAATGTAGACTCCGCTATCCTCGTCATGGATCGCCGCCCTGCGCCGCAGTTCCCGGCCGACCGCACCAAGCTATTTCGGCTTATCAAGGCCGGCTTTGGTGAGAAGCGTAAGCAGCTCAAGAACGCCTTATCTGGTGGGCTCAATGTGTCGGCTGAGCTAGCCGTACAGCTACTGGAGACCGCGCAGATAGATGTGTCACTCCGCGCCCAGGCGCTCGACTGGCCAGCATGGGAGCGGCTGTATGTAGCCGCTCTGGCCAAGGGCTTATTGTGAAGTTCCTCCGTCGCGTCTTACGTTTTATTGCCGTCGCTGCACTATCGAGCTTCCTCACATTCCTAGTTATGAACCGTACCCTACTGTCCAGCCAGGTGTGGTTGGACGCCGCTAGCCAGGCCGGTGTCTATCAGAAAGGCGCTACGGCTCTGAATACTACCCCCCAGGACCAGTCCAGCGCTGCTACAAGCAGGGTGACGGCGGCCGAGGTGCAGGTACAGGTGGAGCGCTATGTTTCTGCTACCGATCACTATATTCGTACCGGCGAGGTACCACCCAGCCTAGAGGGCTTCTCCCAGCTTGCCACTGGGCAGGCCACCACCCCGGCTACCGGCCAGGCCAGTACGGCCCTGGCATGGCTGCGTTGGTTACTTGCTCAGCAGGCGCTCCTTGGCGTGGTCGCTGGCGTCGCCGTGGCATTAGCGCTGGTAGTTGCTAGGTCTGGCCGCCGCTTGCTTGCCCTTGCTGGCATCCTAATTTCTACTGCCTTTAGCGTTGGCATTTGGTTTGTACTACTGCGCTACACTCCGGGGCTGTTAACTGACAATCTGGCCGTAGACGCCAGCCTCAAGCCCTTTATGCCCATATTTAAGCAATGGCTAGTAGCACTGTTTGCGGTAGTTACCGCGCAGCTGCTTGTTGTTATTGTTGCGCTAGCCGTCGCCGCCTTGGTCTCTGCCATTTTGGGCCCGCTCATGCGTCTGGCCGCCGGGCGTAAGCTAGCAGATGGAGAAGAGTCGGATGGCGCCCGCGGTTCCCGGGCCGACGATTAGTACATTGCCCAGGCGTAGCGTTACCGGTATCATGAGCCTATGAACCCCAGATTGAGACGCTGTCTACTCATTGGAATATGGCTTATGTTTTGGTGGCAGGTGGCCCACCCGGTACCGGTCGACGCCCTCAGTAACTTTACCTACGACACCAAGGTGACATACCGCGTTAATGCCAATAATCTGACGAGCATCACCGAAGACTACAGTATTACCAACAATACCGCTCGGCAGTATCTGACGGAGCTTAAGCTGTCTACGCCGGTTTCTACCCTGACTGGCCTCAAGGTATTCTATGACGATGGCACAGCTATTCCTGCAAGCACTATCCCCAAGGCCACGTCGCGCAATGATCTGCAGTACGACTATCAGGAAATAGACATAAACTTTCCCCGGCAGAACTTTGGCCTGGGTCATATCTGGAAGTTCCACGTCTCCTACCAGACCACCAGTCTGGCCGAGGGACGCGGCGGTAGTCACACCGTCTACGTACCGAGCATTGAGGCAGGGGACTCAGGGGATCAGTACCAGGTTACAGTAGAGGTCCCGACCAGTTTTGGTACCGCCCACTTCACCGGTGCCAAGTCGGCTAGCGGCGGCGTTAGCGGTGACCGCCAGTTCTTCGTCTTCGACAAGGCCAATCTGGTCGAGCACTCGCTTGCGCTCACCTTTGGCGACAGCACAATCTATGACATCAATTTCAAATATCCGCTCGATAATGACTCGGCGCTTCCGCGTACCCTCACCCTTGCACTTCCACCGGATCTGAATAACCAGCGCAGCTACGTAAATAGCCTGACGCCGGCCCCCATTGCCACCAGGCTAGACCCAGATGGCAATGTGCTAGCGGACTTCCGTCTAGCACCGCACCAGCACGTAGTTGTGCAGACCGCCGTGGAGAGCCAGGTAAAGTACCTAGACTACGACCTTTCCGCCTCCAAGAAGATTAGTGATACGCCAGCCGATCTAGTCCGTGACTATACCCGAGGCACTCAGTACTGGCAGACGGACGGTGCGGTGGCCGCCGCCGCGGCGACATTGGTAAAGCCCAACGCCCCCGCTATAGACAACGTCCGCGCTATCTACCAGTTCGTTATAGATAAGCTCAGTTATAACAAGAATAAGATCAAGTTCAACATCCGGCAGGGTGCCACAGCTGCCCTCCAGAACCCTACCAATGTGGTGTGCCTTGAGTACGCCGATCTCACTATCGCCATGCTACGCAGCCAGGGCATACCCGCCCGCATGCCTATTGGCTACGCGTATAGTGGCAATCTGAAGGCCACGGATAGCGTGGCCGACTCCTTGCATGCCTGGGTAGAGGTCTACGTGGCTGGCATTGGCTGGATGACGCTCGATCCCACTTGGGGCGAGAAGTTTGATAACTTCGGCAAGTCGGATTTAGACCACGTCGCCTTTGCCGTCTGGGGTGGCAATGATCAGGAGCCAGGCGCAGTCATGCACGGCCAGACAGATACCGGCTATCAGTACGAGGACACCACTCTGGACTACCACGCCGGAGTAAGCGCCCCGGTGGGTACGGCTGCCATTATGGCTACCCGTTACGTGGCTTTGCCCTTCGTAGCCGTAGACCGCATTACCGTACGTGCTGTACCCCAGACCGCCAGCGACAACAATAGCGTGGGTCTTGGCTCGCTGCGCCTGTCCTTGGGTTCGCTGGCGCCAAGCCAGGTTGTCAGCTTCTTCCACATAGTCTGGGGTACCCAGTCTTGGCAAGGTGGGCCTATTCAGTTCCTCAGCGGCACTGGCACCGGCCATACCGTGCTGGCTACGGCGGGTATCCGGGTGAGCTGGGTGGCAGCCCTCGGCCTATTTGGCCTCATCCTTGCTTCCGGACTTATCTGGTTTGTGCTAAGATTGCGGGCACGTAAGCAGGAGGCTGCCGCGCCGGACCCCACAGACCCAAGCCAGCCAACAACCCACCATGAGTAAGTTCTATATAACCACATCTATTGCCTATGCCAATGCCAAGCCCCATGTAGGCCATGCCCTAGAGGCTGTCCAGGCTGACGCACTAGCACGCTTCCACCGCATGGAAGGGGAGAGTGTCTACTTCCTCACCGGCACCGACGAGCACGGTGACAAGCTTCAGAAAGCCGCAACAGACCAAGGCCTAGAGCCCCGCCAGCTCGTCGACAAAGTCAGTGCCCAGTTCCAGCAGCTCTACTCAGACTTGGGCATTAGCTTCGACCGCTTTATCCGTACTACCGACCCAGACCACAAGAAGGCCTCGCAGAAGCTCTGGGAAGCCTGCCAGAAAGATATCTATAAGGGCTCCTACACCGGGCTCTACTGCGTCGGCGAAGAGGCCTTTATCACCGAGAAGGACCTAGTTGACGGTAAGTGCCCGCACCATGGTACGGTCCCAGAAAAGCTGTCTATCGACAGCTATTTCTTCCGTCTCAGCAGCTACCAGGCTCAGCTAGAGGAGCTCATAGCCACCGACCAGCTACGTGTGTATCCGCAGTCTCGCAAGAACGAGATTCTGCAGTTCATCCGCGGTGGCCTCGAAGACATTTCCATCTCTCGGCCCAAGGAGCGTCTCAAGTGGGGCATAGATGTGCCCGGCGACAATACCCATGTCATGTATGTCTGGTTTGACGCCCTTACCAACTATATTACCGGCGCCGGCTATGCCACCGACACCAAGGCTTTCGAGTCCTGGTGGCCGGCCGATCTGCAGTGTATAGGCAAGGACATTCTCCGTTTCCACGCCGTATTGTGGCCCGCCATGCTTCTATCCGCCGGCTTGCCTACCCCGAAGGCCATCAATGTTCATGGTTTTATTACCAGCGAAGGCAAGAAGATGAGTAAGACTCTGGGTAATGTGGTTGACCCTGCCGATATGATCGAGCGCTTTGGCGCCGAGGCGCTGCGCTACTACCTCCTGCGTGAGATCCCCTCCGGCGCCGATGGCGACTTTAGTCAGGCGCGGTTCGAGGTGCTCTACAGTAGCGAGCTCGCTAATGATCTTGGTAATCTTATCCAGCGCACCCTGGTTATGGTCACGAAGTACCGCGAGGGCAAGCTCGTCGATATACCTGCCACCATGCACGACGCCGGGGCCTATCGCGCCGCCTTTACCGATCTCCGCTTTGACACGGCGTTGGCAGAGGTCTGGGCGCTCGTTCGGGGAGTCAATCAGTTCATAGACACCGAAAAGCCTTGGGTACTTGCCACAACCGACCCAAAGCAGCTAGATTGGGTGCTCGGCCAGATTGTGGCCGATCTGCGTCAGGTTGCCGCGCTCATTGAGCCCTTCCTACCAGCCACCTCGCTCAAGATCAAACAGGCCTTTGCCGGCCCCCAGGTCGACATGTCTGCCGGCATTCTCTTCCCTCGGCTTGAGGCCACTCCCGAAGCTGAGCCGAAGTCCAGGTAGCACCATGTTCACCGACACCCACGCCCACATTCACCACCCTGGTCTTTCGGAAGATGCCAGTGACGTCATAGCTCGCGCCCGCCGTTCAGGAGTCAACCGAATTATTAGTGTTGGTTGTGACGGTGAGGACAGTGCCCGTGCCATTGCGCTCGCCGAGCAGCACGAGGCGGTCTGGGCCACTGTCGGGCTTCATCCTCACGAGGCGCATCGTGGCCCCACGGCCTGGCAGGCACTGGACATACTAGCTACCCACCCCAGGGTAGTAGCCATCGGGGAGTGTGGCCTAGACTACTATCGTAATAGTTCCGCCCCGGCTGAGCAGGAGCTGGCATTTCGGTATCAGATTGAGCTGGCCCACCGGCTAGACCTGCCCATGAGCTTTCATATTCGCGACGCCTTTGATGATTTCTTTAAGATTATCGACACGTACCCGGGCACCAGGGGGGTAGTACACTGCTTCACGAGCACCCCGGAGCACGCCGCCGCAGCCGTCGAACGCGGCTTCTACATTGCCTTAAACGGCATTATGACCTTTACGAAAGATGACTCGCAGCTCAAGGCTGCACAGCTAGTGCCACTTGATCACCTACTACTCGAGACGGATTGCCCGTTCCTAGCACCCACACCCAAGCGGGGCAGCGTTAACGAGCCTGTCAATATACCCCTGATCGCTAGTTTTCTGGCTGATCTACGAGGGGAGTCAGTGGAAGTAATCCAGAATGCCACTTCTGCCAACGCCGAGAAGCTGTTTAAGCTGCGCTAGCTACTGCGCAATAAAGTAGTCGAATCCGACCTGCGGGTTGGGCACTGACACGGATGGGGGAGTGATGGTATTGGCGGTGTATAGCTTAAATCCGGTCGAGGTGCGGGTAATGTAGTACTGCAGTGTGCCCGCCTCACGCCCAATTGGGGTTAGATTTATGCGAGGGATCTGCGAGTAGCCCGCACCAAAAGTAATAGTCGCAATCAGTCCGCAGGTATTTGGGTCGACGCCCACTACTGGCGAGCAGGTGCCAGTGCCGGGTGCGATTACGATTGTGCCGGTGGTGTCGTTACCACTTACCGATGCGGTGCCAGAAGCGCCGAGGGTGTTGGTGTTGTAGGTCAGACTGGGCCCGGGCCCACCAGATATGTAGTGCCCATTAATAGCCAGTGGGCCATTGAGCGTACCGCTCTTAAAGTTGATCGTACTTACTGTGAGACTACCGCTAATAGACGCACTCCCAGCTACATTCAGCGTACCCACCAGCGCCAGGGAGTTATTAATGTTTACACCATTCAGGAGAGTTGTTGTACCAGTTACACTAACATCTGACTTAAACGTAGCCTGGTTCAGCGTGCTCTTGCCGCCCACCTGCAGCTCGCTCACCGTGGTAGGCCCCGCGGTCAGACCAGACACACTACTATTGCCAAGCACTGTCAGCTGGCCGCCAATGCTTGCATCTTTATCCACCTGGATCTTGTTTTTAAACGTTGCAAACGGGGAGACAATAAGGGTACCAAAGCTCTGGCCAATAGTCGTAGTCTTGCCATTCAGTTTCTGCAAATCCTCGACACTCAGGTCCGTATTATTATAGCCAGTCGGTGCCACCGGCTTGTTGTTGCGGCTTTTGAGCACAAAGAACACCGCTATCAGGTTTATGGCTATGAGCGCCACGGCTATCGCCAGACCTATAAATGTAGCCTTGGCGCTGAGGTGCAGGGTGCGCTTTGGGGTTATGGGTTTGTTGGGCGTAATATCCTGAATATTTTTCGGGTCAACAGCCACCTCGGCCGTGGTTATCTTGTTATCCGCGGTTTTAAGCTCAACAGCCTCGGGCGCCTTAGCCTGATTGTCCGGTTCTTGCATCTATCTGCTACTCACTATTACGCTTATGATACCGGTTTGGCATTATCCGGGCAAGCGCCAGGTTGCCACAGCCCCTGCTATCGGGCACAATACTCTTATGTTCAGGTGGAAAACAATCGTCGCCGGCTTGGTGTTGCTCACTATGCAGCCGCATTGGGTATTGGCCGACTCATCCAAGAGTAGCAACTTCCGCATCGATGAGAGCTTCATCGGCGGCGGCGGGCGTATTGACGAAGGCTCGCCCAACTTCCGCGCATCCGAAACCATTGGCGATGTTGGCGTTGGCAACTCTGCCTCCGCCAATTTCCAGACCAATTCCGGTGGCACCACCACCAGCGACCCAAGCCTCAGCTTCATCATCGACAACAGTGGTGTGGTCAATTTTGGTACCCTCACGCCCACCCTCGTAAACCACGCCACCTCATCGTTCCGCGTTATCAACTACACCAGCTATGGCTACAACGTGACTATTAGCGGTACTACACCGGTGAGCGACCTGGGGCACTACCTACCTGCACTTACCACTCCGTCTACGCCCACCATTGGCACCGAAGAGTACGGCCTCAATGTGGTTGCCAACACCAGCTGGGGCGCCAACCCGTTGCAGGTGCCATCAGTCACTTTCGGATTTGGTGTGGCCCAGGGCCCGGACTACAACCAGCCCAATAAGTACAAGTTTGTCTCGGGTGACGTTATTGCCTCAGCACCAAAGAGCTCGGGGGAGACAGACTATACTATCTCCCACATTATAGACGTGAGTGCCCTTACTACGGGCGGTCAGTATACCGGCGCGCATGAGCTAATCTGCACTGGGACTTATTAGTATTTATATTTGCTAATTGCTGTATTGACATAAATCCCTGATACATCAGTGTTGACGCCTACATAATGCTAATGCTAACCTGTTTGTAGTACTTGTGAGTAGTGGAGAGTTAATGGCTTCTCAGCCAAAGTTTCAATTTAGCCGCGGGCTAGTATGGTCGTCAATTGTGTCGCTACTTATTGTGGCACTATTCCCAGCTTCAGCCTTCGCATTGGGTCAGATTACTGGTCGCAAGGTGACGCTTTCAACGTCAGCAATTAGCGTCACAGCCACACACAAATTCGACTTCACTGTCCCCAATGCTGGTGGCGGTAATATTGGCTCCATCAAGTTCCAGTACTGTACTACCGCCTCCGGTACCTGCACTGCCGTGCCGGGCCTCACCACCACCTCCGCTACAGTGACGGCCCAGAGCGGTATCAGCGGCTTCACAATGGTGAATACCACTGCCGGTTCCCCGTACATAACTAAAGCCGCGCCAACGGCCATCACCGCCGGTACCGCCATTAGCGCTACCCTCGGCGCCATCACCAACCCCAGCACGGTTAACGCCACGTTCTACGTCCGCATGACCACCTACTCAGACAATGCCATCACCACCGCCGTAGATACCGGTGTTGTAGCGGCCTCCACAGCCGCTCAGATCGTGGTTACTGCGCAGGTGGACGAGATCCTTATCTTCTGCGTCTACACCGGCGCCAACTGCGCTGCCGCAGGCTCCAGTGTGAGTCTTGGCAATCTGAATACCACCACCACGGGTGTGGGTGCTTCCTTCATGGATGTGGGTACCAACGCCGGCTCGGGCTTCGTAGTCCAGTACAATGCGCCCACGCTTACCTCCGGCGCCAATACTATTACGCCCATTGGTACCACCTCTGCAGCCTCCGCCGTCGGCACTGCTCAGTTCGGGATTAACGCTACTGGTCCCAATGCTAGCCCAGCCGTCACCGGCTCGCAGGCGCCAAGCGGTACTGCCCCCATTGGCTCCGCCTCTACCAACTACAACACCATCGACCAGTACGCGTTCGTAGCGAGCACCGCGACCACCATTGCCAACTCTGCAGGTCCAGCCAATGTCACCAAGTACTCTGTATCGTATCTGGCCAATGTTAATGCTTCCCAGTCCGCTGGTGCCTATACCTCTACATTTACGTACATTTGTACGGCAACTTTTTAACGGAGACGTGCAATGATCTTCACACGACACTTTAAGCAACACATAGCCCGTCTCGGGTTGGTTGCTATGCTATTTGCTTTACTACCTCTGGGCTCGGCACAGGCAGCTCAAATTACCGGCCGTAAGCTTACGCTCTCTACCTCTGCGCCCTCCGCAACGGGCGTTACCTATACCTTTAATTTTACGGTGCCCACTACAGGCACTGCCATTAAGTCGTTCCAGGTTGCCATCTGTACCACTGCTTCTGGTACGTGTACTACTCCAGCGGGTTTTGTAAACAGCTCGTCAACCCTACCCTCGCAGCCGACCGGCCTCGGCGCCGGTAGCGGCTGGACAGTGAATACTGCCACCGCTGGTAGTCTCCGGATTGTTAACGCCAGCAATGCCACCAATCCTTCGGGTGCCCAGGCAGTGGTATTCGGGGGAGTCACTAACCCCTCTGCCACAAATACTACCTACTACGGTCGTATTTCCACTTTCTCTGACGCTGCCTGGACCACCAGTGTAGACACCGGCGTCGTTACCGCAAGCACCGCCACCCAGATCGTCCTCACCGGCATCATGCCTGAGTCGCTCATCTTCTGCACCGGTGGTACTATCACCGGTACCGACTGCTCTACAGCCACGGCCGGTACTGTCAGCTTCAATCAAGAGTTCTCCCCGACATCTACGGCTACTGCTACCAGCCAGATGGTGGCCTCTACCAACGCCGGTACCGGCTATAACATTACCGTCAGCGGAGCTACACTGACCAGTGGCGCCAACACTATCCCGGCTATGTCATCGTCCACCACCTCTACCATCGGCCTTGGTCAGTTCGGAATGAACCTAGTAGCCAATACAACCCCTAGCGTAGGTGCTGCCATAACGCCAGCAGCCAACGGTACCAACTACCGTGGTGAGGCACTTACGGGCTATGCCGCCACCAACAACTACAAGTATGTTTCCACGGATAGCGTGGCAGACTCTGGTAACGCCAGCCTAGGACCAACGGACGCCCAGAACTACACATCGAGCTACATTGTGAACGTATCCGGTAGTCAGACTGCCGGCACATATGTAGCTACCCTGACCTATATTTGCACCGCCACTTTCTAGTAGTACATATCTGGTAACAAAAGTTATCCACAGGTAGGGGAGTATAATTAGTATTGACAGCATAAGCGGCATCATGCAATGATCAACCCATAGAGTCTTCCAAAACAAAAAGTTCGACGAAATAAAAACAAAAAGTTCGGTAAAAAAATGCAAAACTTCCACAAACACACATATTCATTTATTAATCGTTGGTCAATCAGACTGGCGCTAGTGCTAGTTGGCTTATCGCTTCTGCCACTATCGTCAGCGCAGGCCTCTCAGATTACTGGTCGATCGCTGACTCTCAGTTCGTCGTTGTCAGCAGCTACCAGTACCACCCATACTTATAAGTTTACGGTGCCTTCAGCTACCGTCATTAAGTCGGTACGTTTCCGTTACTGCACCACTGCCT
>JBBRNT010000009.1:0-46152 GCA_038230095.1 Candidatus Saccharimonadia bacterium | reverse complement strand
GGTGTACGCCACCGGGCCCCACAGCGGCTGCCAGATCCATGACGACAGCCTACTCGGTACCGATCAGACCCATTCCGGGGGCTGCATCCGCGTATCCAAGTGGGCCATCAAGGCGATACCACTCCCAGTAACCGTCCGGTTGGCCACCCATAACTTTACCCTTTGACCAACGCGTAACTCCGTTAGCATGGTACTTAATGGTATAGCCATCTATAATCTCAGATTTTTTAGGCTTCATATAGTTGACCCGGTAACCCGAAAGGTCATGCTTGTCCGCATCGGCGTGGTTTTTTGTACCGCCACCCGCTCAAGCTTTAATCTCTCGGCATCAATATGCTCAAATAGCCGTAAGCCTTCACCCAGGAGGACCGGCATTACATCTATCTGCAGCTCATCGCACAGCCCAGCATTCAGACACTGCTGGATGGTGTCGGCACCGCCGATTATTTGGACAAGTTTGTCCCCGGCAGCTGCCTTGGCCTGGGCCACTGCACTAGCCACGCCATCGGTCACGAAGCTAAGTGTCAGCTTGTCATTGCCGGCGGGGTACTTGGCCGGGGTAGTGTGCGTCAGGATGAAGAGGGGGACCTGGAACTCGTAGTCGTCATTAATCCACAGGAAGGGATCGGCCATATTATAGGTATTATTACCCATAATGACTGCCCCGGTGCCTGCCACCATGGCCTGGAAGCTCGGCGCAGCCAGCAGAGCAGCAAAGTCCGGGCTCAGGCTACGAGCGCTACCGTTCCGGTCATTAATAAACCCATCGAGTGACATAGTCATGCCAGCAATTACTTTTCCCATGGTGAAATTATAGCAAACTGCCGTGTACTATGAGGTGCCACCAAGTAAAACACCCCTGGCGCCTCGCATCGGTTGCGAGACACCAAGGGTGTAGTGCGGGTTACGCCAGCGCGCCGGGGGTGCCGGTCAGAAGAGGCGCATGAAGGCGTCGAAGCCACCGGACATTGGAATGGCGACGAGCAGGAACATGGCCGCCAGTAGTAGTACTTTGCCCAGCGCCGTCGCCGAGTTCTTGCTGCCCGGGCGGGCGGCGCAGAACAAGACCAGGATCACGCCGGCGATTGAGACCGCCACCAGTCTCGTCAGATCAGTAAGGCCGGCTGGTGAGCCGAAGTCGATACGGCTGGCCAACGCCAGTATGGCAATGATTGGCCCAAAGGCCATGAGAAACCCGAGGATGAAGAACAGGCCGATATGGCGGCAGACAAAACTCCGCTCGCGGTCGTAGCGGTCCTGTTCCAGTCCTTCGAACTGGATTGCGGTGATCTCGGCGGCCAACTGTGGGTCGGCTGCCATCCGCTCAGCTAGGGAGGGAAGGTTTCTGGAAGAGTTGCGCAAGGCTAGCCTTTCGGTCGGGTGTACACGTGGATGGTAAAGAACGTAAGTATATTATTAGCACAATAGCTGCCAAAAGTCAATATTTGCCTCGCATAGTATTCAACAAAAAAAGCCCCAGGACTTTCGTCTGAGACTCTTTTGGTGCGGGTACAGGGACTCTAACCCTGGGCCTCTTCCTTGGCAAGGAAGCGCTCTAACAACTGAGCTACACCCGCGCGTCGTTACAACATTGCAGCATACGTAATAAGCTTGCACTTACTACTCCTGCTTCCATGTATCACTCCGCTTGCCTCGCCACACAGCCTACGGCTTGGTCTGGCTCGGCTATTGGATTGAAAAGGGCTTGGACGAACTCAAGATTAACCGAAAACTACTTGTTTGTCGAGCTATTGTCACGGCAATTACGCCATCAAGCGCGGCGAGCAAACCAAGCGTAGCTGTTTGCGATGCCGAAAGTGAGGCTTCATACGCAAGCTGGAGTATATGTTTTGGCATATACGCAAGCTGAAGTGTGAAACGAACTGGTGGCGAGACTCGGATTCGAACCGAGGACACGAGGCTCTTCAGGCCACTGCTCTACCAACTGAGCTATCTCGCCACGTCCATGCAACATATTAACCAGATCCATGCTCTTTGCCAACCAATTACGCTGAGCAAACCAAGCGTAGCTGTTTGCCAAGCCGAAAGTGAGGCTTCATACCTAAGCCGAAGTGTGAAACGAACTGGTGGGTGATGGGGGATTCGAACCCGCGACCCCCTCGGTGTAAACGAGGTGCTCTAACCAACTGAGCTAATCACCCTTATTATGTGAACCTATCTGAAAGGTACTGGTGAGCGAGGTGGGACTTGAACCCACAAGCCTTGCGGCAACGGATTTTAAGTCCGTCGTGTATACCATTCCACCACTCGCTCGTCCAAACCGTCTTTCCAGCTTTCGTAAAGCGGTTTGAACACGCCTTACTACAGCCTACTTGCGGTTTCTCTTCTGCCTCGCCACACAGCCTACGGCTTGGTCTGGCTCGGCTACCTATCGCTGCAATGCCTTGATCAAATTCGGTCTGTAAAATTACTTCGAACAATACGCTCACATAAGCTGGAGGCACCTACCGGAATTGAACCGGTGTACGAGGTTTTGCAGACCTCTGCGTAACCACTCCGCCAAGGTGCCCCATGACGCGAACCGTAGAGGGTAAGAACTACCTGATTATACCTGCGAAATGGTGGCTCGCCAAACCGGTGTGGTATCACTTCAAGGCTTGCACAAGAAATAGTATCCAGACGCTGTATTCTACAATATATTTCGACTAGCGTCTAGCGGACAAGTAGGTGGTATAATAAGGGTAATTCATCAAGGAAGCCCCCATGACCCCCCTTATTATTGTTCTTGCAGTCCTCGTCCTTATCCTGTTCTGGCTGTTCGGCACCTACAATGGCCTAGTTCGCGCCAAGCTCCGCACCGACGAGGCCTGGAGCGATATAAATATTCAGCTCAAGCGTCGCTACGACCTCATCCCGAACCTCATTGAGACCGTCAAGGGCTATGCCAAGCACGAAGACACTGTGTTCGAGAACGTAACCAAGGCGCGTACTGCTGCTATGGGCGCTACCGGTCTAGCAGACAAGGCGCAGGCCGAAAATGCGCTACAGGGCACCCTGAAGAGCCTGTTCGCCGTTTCTGAGGCCTATCCAGACCTGAAGGCCAATGAGAACTTCAAAGAGCTCCAGGCTGAGCTGGTAGATACCGAAGACAAGGTCCAGGCCTCTCGCCGCTTCTACAATGGCAACGTCCGAGACTTCAACATTAAGCTGCAAGTCTTTCCAACCAACCTGTTTGCTAGCATGCTAGGCTTTGTTCACCGCGACTTCTTCGAAGCCGGAGAAGACCAAGCTACCCTGGACAAGGCACCAGAAGTGAAGTTCTAGTCCTCAGGCTATCCCCAGCTACTTCATTGAAAATTACGCTATAACTGAGCTTTGCTATGTATTCCAATATTGCCGCCAACAAACGTAACTCCATCCTCCTCATCATTGGCTTTGTGCTGGTGGTGACGGGGCTGGGGTATGTATTCAGCCGGGCTCTTGGCACCAGTACCTGGCTCTACGTGGCCGTCGTCTTTAGCCTGGGCTACAGCTTTATCAGCTACTTCTACTCTGCCGACATTGTCCTAGCCGCGTCACGGGCCCACGAGGTCGAGAAGGCCGACGCTCCGGAGCTGTACCGCATAGTCGAGAACCTGAGCATTACCGCGGGCCTGCCTATGCCCAAGGTCTACATTATTGACGACTCCGCGCCCAACGCTTTTGCTACTGGTCGGGACCCTCAGCACGCCGTGGTGGCAGCCACCTCCGGCATACTAAGAGTCTTGGACAAATCCGAGCTGGAGGGGGTCATAGCCCACGAGCTCAGCCATGTTGGTAATTATGACATTCGCCTTATGAGCCTTGTAGCCGTCATGGTTTCGGTCATAGTTCTGCTCAGCGACTGGTTTGCTCGCTTTTCGTTCTGGGGTGGCGGCCGCCGCAGCAGTAATGATAATAACGACGATAGCCAGGGCATATTTATGATCATGGGTATTGTTCTAGCGGTGCTAGCACCGCTAGTTGGCACACTTATCCAGCTGGCTGTTTCCCGCCAGCGTGAGTACCTGGCCGATGCCTCTGGTGCCTTGCTTACTCGCTACCCAGACGGCTTAGCCAGCGCCCTAGAGAAGATAAGCGCCGACACCCGGCCGCTCACGGAGGCCAATAAAGCTACCGCCAATCTGTACATTGTGAATCCTTTCAGGGAGAATGTGGATGGTGGCGGTGGCTGGGTAGCCGGCCTGTTCTCCACCCACCCGCCCATTGCCGAACGTATACAACGACTCAGAGACCTGGAAGGAAAGGTATGACCATGACAGACCAGCCGCATAGCCCCAAGAAAACTCCCCAGTCGAAGAGCCAGTCGCCAGGCCTTGTCGTAGCCTCTGTGCGCACCTTTCGCGCCAAGCTAGTGCTATTCCTAAAGGTCGTGAGTATTGTCGCGCTGCCTTCTACGCTTATATCTACTTTTATTGCCCAGGACCCCAATAATGCCACACCGGACACCGGGCTCTCGGTCTACTTATCTATCGCTACACTTCTTATGAACCTAGCGCTTGTCTGGGTAGTCAGCCGTATCGACCGAGACGAGTCGGTCACGCTGTCCGAGGCCTACTACAAGGGTACCGCAAGCATTGTGCGCTTTATCCTGGTGGCGCTGGTTCTCACGCTGAGCTGCTTGCCAGCGGCATTTGCTCTGCTGTTCTATAACTACGGCACGGTCAGCGCCACGGCGGTGGTCTCAGCACCCGAGAAGATCCTGCTTGGGTTCCTGGCGCTGTTGTTTGCCATGCCGACCGTTATCCTCTTGCCCCGCCTGGCCTTTGCGCTGCAGATCACGGTCGACACCGAGCTGTCGCCGCTGGCAGCACTTAAGCGGAGCTGGGTTATCACCCGCAAGCGCTTACTCTACGTCCTCTCCCAGCTGCTTAAGCTTATCGGCGTGTTCATAATTATTGTTATCCCAATTGCGGCCGCCCTAGCCTTTGCCAACAATACGCTTGTCATCGCCGTCTTAGACTTCTTGGTACTCCTCGTATTACTACCATTCATGAATATTTACCTATATAAGCTCTACCGCACCCTACCGTCATGACCAAGACAGAGGCGGCCACTCGCATCCAGAAACTGCGTGAGCAGATTAATGACTACCGCCATCACTACCATGTCCTGGACGAGTCCACCATGTCCGAAGCGGCGGCCGATAGCCTCAAGCATGAGCTCTCGGTGCTGGAGACGGCGTATCCGGAGCTTATTACCGCCGACTCACCAACCCAGCGCGTAGCCGGCGCCGTCCTGAGCGGCTTCCAGTCCGTGGCCCATGCTGGCCGCATGCTCAGTCTAAACGACGTATTCAGCCGTGCCGAAGTAGAGGCCTGGGTGGGCCGGACACACAAGCTCCTGTCGCCCAAAGAAGTTGCCCGTGCCGAGTACTTTGCAGATATTAAGATGGATGGCCTGGCCTGCTCGCTGGTCTACGAAGACGGCCTCCTTGTGCGTGGTGTCACTCGCGGAGACGGCTTGGTCGGGGAAGACGTGACCGCCAATATCCGTACCATTGAGAGCATACCGCTAACCCTGCGCCAGACGGCTGACGCAGACGCATTCCTAGCGGGTCGTACCGAGGTCCGGGGTGAGATTGTCATGTACAAGGCCGACTTCACCGCCCTTAATGCCGTCCGCGAGGCCGAGGGCCAGGCCCTATTTGCCAATCCGCGCAATACCGCCGCCGGCACCATCCGCCAGCTGGACCCTAGTCTGGTAGCTGGGCGCAAGCTGCACTTCCGCGCCTATGATTTGATTCGCGATGATCTAGCCGAAGTGCCTTCTAATTCCTATGCCTACCAGGCTCTGCGTAGTTTGGGCTTCCTCGTGAATACCCAATCTCAGATCTTTACAGATCTGGACGCGCTCATGGGCTTTGTCCAGCACTGGGACGAGGCGCGCAAGAAGCTGGTATTTAACACCGACGGCCTGGTGGTCAAGCTCAATGATCGTGCCGTGTACGCCCGGCTTGGCGTGGTCGGCAAGGCTCCTCGAGCGGCCATAGCCTACAAGTTCGCCGCCGAGCAAGCCACGACTGTTCTGGAAGACATCCGTGTCTCTATCGGTCGTACCGGCGCTGTGACACCCTACGCCGTGCTCACCCCCGTTTCCATCGCCGGTAGTACCGTATCGCGCGCTACGCTGCATAATGAGGACGAGATCCGGCGTAAGGACCTGCGCATTGGCGATACCGTTATAATCCAAAAAGCCGGCGATATAATCCCCGAAGTCATGGAGAGCCTGCCCAAGCTGCGTACCGGCAGCGAACGAGTGTTCGTTATGCCAACCCAGATTGATGGCATTGCCGTCGTCAGGCCCGAGGGCGAGGCCGTGGCTCGGCTGGCCGATCTCACCGTGGGCGAGGTGCGCTGGCAGCAGCTTATTCACTTCGTCTCCAAGGCTGCCTTCGACATCGACGGCCTCGGCGAGCGTACACTGGCGGGACTTATCGAGGAGGGCCTAGTGGAGCGGTCAGTAGACATTTTCAAGCTCACTGCAGAGGATCTGCTTAATCTCGAGGGGTTTGCGGCAGTATCGGCGGCCAAGCTAGTGGACTCAATTCTGGCCCATCGTACTGTCACCCTGTCACGGTTTATCTACGCCCTGGGCATTCGCCATGTTGGGGATAAGACCGCTACCGATGTAGCCAGACACTTCAGGTCACTGGGCCAGTTCCGGGTCGCTGACCCAGCCCAGTTTGATAGCATCGACGGCGTTGGCGGCGTGGTTGCATCCAGTCTTGCTTCGTGGCTTGGCGAAGCCACAAACCAGGTACTCATCGATGATCTTCTGTCGGCTGGGGTAGTAGTGACGGATGAGGCCGCACCGGTCACTGGCAAGCTCACCGGCACCACCTGGGTGCTCACTGGTACGCTACCTAGCTTGTCCCGCGAAGCTGCCTCGGAGATTATCGAACGGCAAGGCGGCAAGACTGCTGGCTCGGTTTCTGCACGGACCAGCTATGTCCTAGCCGGGGAAGAGGCTGGCAGCAAGCTTGCCAAGGCCCGGGCCCTGGGTATAGCAATCCTCGACGAAGCCGCCTTTATTCAGCTCACCGGTTCGTAAGCCCTAACGCTTTGCTTGTGGGCTCTAAGCAGGTAAAATTCTAGCATGTCAAAGATTACCATCGACGAAGTCAAGCGCATCGCTGCCCTGTCGCGCATAGCCATTACCGAGGCCGAGGCCAGCGCCATGGCCGTGGAGCTTGGTGGGATTGTGGAGTTTGTTGAGCAGCTACAGAAGGTGGATACAACCGGAGTGGAGCCCACCAGCCAGGTGACCGGGCTGGAGGACGTTTGGCGTCCAGATGTAATCCGTGCCAAAGCCGACAATATTAGCCAGCTCGATCTGCTTCGGAATGCCCCGCAGCAGCAAGATGGCTACGTAAAAGTCCGGCGGGTCATGCAATGATTGATGTTACCCGACCCATAGCAGAGCTGGCGCGTGCCGTGCAGTCCGGCGAGCTTACTGCCCGGCAGCTGGTAGAAGCCTGCCTAGCGGCTATCGAGACAAAGTCTAGCTACCACGCTGTGCTGGAGCTAAATGCTGCCGCGCTAGGCCAGGCCGACGCCGTCGACACCCGCATCGTGGCAGGGGAGAGCGTTGGGGTGCTAGCCGGTGTGCCGTTTATTGCTAAGGACAATTTCCTCACCCTGGGTGGGCATACTACTGCCGCCAGCCATATTCTCAAGCCATTCGAAGCCCCGTATCAGTCAACCGCTATCGCCAAGCTGGAAGCTGCTGGCGCTATTATGGTTGCCAAAGCCAATATGGATGCCTTTGGTCATGGCTCCAGCACCGAAAATAGCGATTTTGGTCCGACCAAAAACCCCGTAGACCCTACTATGGTCCCCGGCGGCTCATCGGGCGGCCCGGCGGCTGCCGTAGCCCTGGGTCTATGCAGCTTCGCAGTCGCTACCGATACAGGGGGTTCCATCCGCCAGCCAGCTAGCTTCAGCGGCGTTGTCGGCCTGAAGCCTACCTACGGTCTCGTTAGCCGCTACGGCGTCGTAGCTATGGCCAGCTCGACAGATACCATCGGCCCCCTGACGCGGAGCGTAGCCGATGCCGCCCTGGTGCTAGATGTCATGAGCGGTCAAGACCCGGCCGATGCCACCACCATTGAGCGGCAAGCCGAGCCATATACCACCACCTGGCGCTCGGGCAAAGCCAAGATCGGTCTTATTAAGGAGTACTTGGGCGAGGGGATCGATCCAGAAGTGAAGGCCGCTACCCTGGCAGCAGTGGCTCGGTTCCGCGCTGCAGGCTTAGACGTAGAAGAGGTGAGCTTGCCCTCTCTAGACCTGGCGCTGGCCTGCTACTACATTATTGTGCCGGCTGAGATAAGCTCTAATCTATCTCGCTATGACGGCATTAAATACGGCTACAGTGCACCGGAAGCCAAAACCTTGGCTGAGACCTACGATCTAACCCGGAGCCAAGGCTTTGGCGCCGAGGCCAAGCGTCGTATCCTGATTGGGACATATGTATTGTCCAGTGGGTACTACGATGCCTACTACAAAAAAGCCCAGGCTGTACGCACGCTTTTGATCCAGGACTTTACCAAGGCTTTTGAGACCTACGGTGTACTTATTGGCCCCACCTCTCCCATTACGGCTTTTCCCCTCGGCCAAAAGGCCCACGACCCCCTAGCAATGTACCTAGCCGATCTGTGCACGGTGGCAGTCAGTCTCGTCGGTGCACCAGCCATTAGTATCCCGTCCGGCCACACCAAGGCTGGTCTGCCCATTGGCCTCCAGCTTATAGCCGCGCAGCAGGACGAGCGCCGTCTACTGGCTGCCGCCGACGCCGCCGAGGCGCTGCTGCAAGACCGGGTAGTAGCATGATCATCTCACTCATGGTTTTTTTGGTAGTAGTCCTAGCTCTAGGCATCGTTGCACTGGCCCTTATTTCGGGCGCCGGGCAAAAGCGGCCTGGTCGCTTTGCGGCCACTGCTGGCATAAGCAAGCCCCTGGTCATCGAGAAATGGCAGGCTATTGAAATGAGTTCTAGATCCGGTGCTGCTGGCCTTAAACAAGCCATTAATGACGCCGACAAGCTGCTAGACTACGTGCTTAAAGGCATTGGTATGCCAGGGGAAACACTGGCCGATCGCCTGCGCCGTGCTGAGTCCCGCTTGTCCGACAAGAATAGCGTTTGGCGAGCCCACAAATTGCGTAATTCGCTAGCCCACGATGTTGGTTTTGATCTAGTTTCCAGCCAAGCCCGCGAGGCGCTGGCAGACTTCCGCCGTGCGTTAGTAGACCTAGGAGCCTTATGATGAGAGACTATGAGCTTGTTGTCGGAATAGAAACGCACGTCCAGTTGAGCACGAAAACCAAGCTCTTCTGCGGCTGCGACAATGACGCCCGTGAGGCCGCGCCCAACACCAAGATCTGTCCAGTCTGCCTGGGCCTGCCTGGCGCCTTACCGGTGCTCAATGCCGAAGCCGTCCGTCTGGCGCTACGTGCCGGTCTGGCCCTGAACGCCGAGGCCACCCTAGTAAAGAAGACCAAGTTTGATCGTAAGAACTACTTCTACCCCGATCTACCTAGCGGCTACCAGATAACCCAGTTCGACCAGCCCATCGTGGGCCTTGGTCATGTCGATGTACCCATGGGCGACACTCCTTTCCGGGTTGGCATTACCCGCGCCCATATGGAGGCCGATGCTGGTAAGCTCACCCACCCCGAAGGTGCCGACTACTCGCTTGTCGACTACAACCGGGCCTCAACGCCACTGCTCGAGATCGTGTCTGAACCAGATATTACTAGTGCAGCCCAGGCCAAAGCCTACGCGACTGAGCTACACAATCTCATGCGCTATGCCGGTGTCAGCGATGCCAATCTCTACTATGGTAATATGCGGTTCGACGTAAATGTCAGCGTGCGAAAGGTCGGCGCCAAGGCACTTGGGACGCGTACCGAGACCAAGAATCTGAACTCGTTCAAGGCCATAGAGAAGACCGTAGACTATGAGTACGCGCGTCAGGTAGAGGTGCTCGAGGGCGGTGGCACAATTGTCCAGGAGACGCGCGGTTGGGACGACACCAAGCAAATCACCTACAGCCAGCGCACCAAAGAAGACGCCATGGACTACCGCTACTTCCCTGAGCCAGATCTGCCGCCCATCGTCATCAATCAGCATATGGTCGATGCCGCTATGGGGGAGATAGAGTACTTGCCCCAGGACATTCGCCAGGCCGCGGCGGCTGCCGATCTGCCCCCCAGGGAGGTCGAGGTACTTATTGCTGAGCCCACCCTAGCCGCTCTGTGGTACCAAATTAATATTGAGAACCCCAAGCAGTCGAAGTTTGCCTTTAATTGGCTCATTGGTGACCAGATTAAGCTGGCCGAGTCTAGGGGTCAGACAATAGCCGAGTCGGACATTAGCTCGCTCACCATCGGCATGGTCGGCTCGCTTGTTGCCGAAGGCAAGCTCAGCTCTACCAACGCCAAGGTACTGCTTGCCCATCTGTGGGATAAGGACGGTGGAGCCATGGCCGTAGCCGAGAAGCTGGGCCTGTTGCAGCAGTCGGACGCCGGCGCCATCGAAGCTATTGTTGACGGAGTTATTGCCGCCCATCTAGAGCCCGTCACCCAGTACCGCGCCGGTGAGATCAAGGTCATGGGCTTCTTAGTTGGACAGGTCATGAAGGCCTCGAAAGGCCAGGCCAATCCTGGGCTGGCTGGTGAGGTGTTAAAACGAAAGCTAGAGGTAAGCGATGAATAATATTTCTAATAGTGTCCTAGACCAGGTCTTTTCCGGACTTAATTCGGTGTTGCCCCGCATACCTGTGGCGCTTCTCGCGCTTCTGGCCGGCATTGTTATTACCCGAGTGGTTGCCTGGATCGTACGGCTGGTTCTACACTATTCGCGCCTACCGAGGGGATTAAAGGGTATACTAAGGTCACTGACCAACGCGGTTCTGGCCATCCTGCTCATAACGGCTGTCTTGCAAGTGTTGGGCTTTAACAATATTATCTTCTTGTTCTCTGGCTCGTTGGCCGCCATTGGCATTGCTATGGCAGCGGGTGGCTCCACGCTAGTCTCAGATATTCTGGCAGGAGTATTCCTGGCCCAGGACACAGACTTTGACGTGGGCGATGAGGTGAAGGCAGGGGAGAACCAGACGACGGGGATTGTGGAGAGCATGGACATGCGCCGCACTCGTATCCGTGACAAAGACGGCTATCTACACGTTATTCCCAATTCTATTATTGAGCGCAAGGAATGGGTAGTAATAACGCCAGCCGAGGCCCAGCCCACTCTGGCAAGGACTATCAAACAGCGGCTTAGCAAGCGCCGCGTCAAAACCACTAAGTAACGCAAAGGGGGAAGTATGAATATAGATCACACACTAGCACTCATCATCATCTACGGCATGATAATCCTACTGATCCTGGCCATTATCTGGTTCGGTTTCATGATTGCCATTGTCTTTGGTGTACGTCGGCTCCTGCGAAGTGCTGAACTGGCTCAAGCACGTCTCACCAAGCTTATCGACCACCCGGGGGACCTCATCATGCACTTAATTACCCGTGTCTCGCGCCGCGTAACTGGTAATGTTAGTTCGAATATGAGTAAATGGTGGAAGCGGTCCAAAAAATAGATCTAAGGAGGGGTAAATGGATAGACGAAATCAAGGCATAGTACGGGGTACATTAATGGGGATTGGTGTTGGCGTCGTAGTGGGCTTACTGCTCGCGCCGCGCAGCGGCAAAGAGACACGTGATCTGCTTGCTACCCGTAGTAAAGAAACAATGGACGACCTAGAGCGGCGCCTAGCTGATCTGCGGTCAGAGCTGGGCGATCGCATCGATGCGCTCAAGGACCTGGCGGCCACCGTCAGCGAGGAAGCCGGTGTCCAGAGTCGCGAGCTCATTTCCAAGGCTGAGGTACTGAAAGAAGATCTGCACAATTCTGCCTCCAATCTAGCTAAGAACACTGGCAAAGCCAAGAGCGATGCCGTTGCCGACGCCAAGCGTCTTGTCAAACACGGTGCAGACATTATGAGCGACCTCGAGCATGCCACCCGTGAGGTAGTGAAGAATACTAAGCACCAAGCCAAGGAGTCTGACCTAATCGGTTAGCAGCTATGGCAACCAAGACCCCTAAACCGAGCGATACGGACTATGAGGAACTGGGTAAGGCTATTACCCGGGTCATGTCCAACGACCTAGTTGAGCTTATTCAAAGCCGGCGTAAGGTCTTTGCCGTAGGCATCGTCCGGGGTGCTGGGGTGGCAGTTGGCGGAGTAATAGGGCTAAGTATGCTAGCAGTCATCATCGGCTTCCTTCTGAATTACCTGCACGGCCTGCCTATTCTGGGGCATCTACTCGAGACCATCGGCCACGGCCTTCAGCACTAACGCAGCTAGCATCGTGGGCTTGCACCGAGTAGTATTATATAAGCATAAGCAGTGTATCAGTAGATGATTCGTCGACCACAAGAACTGACCGAGCCAATCCGCGAAGCGGTTAATCACCGCGCCGTACTACTCTCCCATATTATTCTGGCCGTTACGGTGGCGGCCCACACTGCTCTGGATCCCACATCGAGTATGTTTCAGATCATCCTGGCGATTGGGCTTAGTATTACCCTCATAATTCTCATCCTCCTGCGCGTGTTCGACATGGGAAGTGTTAACAATCGCCCGTTGGTTTATCTGGTGTTTTACCAGATCTTCTGTTTTCTGGGCATTACTTTTATCTCCGACCCGGCGACACCTTATATTATTGGCCTATATCTTGTGGTGTTTATCAGTAATCTCTACTACGGTGCCAAGGGGGTGTGGGTTACCGTCGCCTGCTTCGCCGTTACCACCATCGCCAAGTATATTTTCCAAGTGCAGGTCTACCACATAGGGCTAAATCCTAAGCTTAATATTGTGGTGGCCTTTATCTTGTTCGCGGGTGTCTGCAGTTTATACGTGAACTATCAGAAAGTGTTTGACTGGGACCGAGCGAAGCTAAAGGAGACCGAGGCCAAGCTTATCAGCTCCATCAATAGCCTGCAGCTTGGATTCGTCATTACCAATACGGTTCCCGAGATCACCATGCTCAATAACACCTCTCATGCTCTCCTGTGCGGCAGCAAAGACCACAACGCCGCCAGCTGCCATAACGTTACCCTTGCTGGTATGGCCAGCCAGCTCGGCGCCGGCGCGGAACTGCGTGGGGTGGTAGCCGACAGTCTGCGGACGCGGCACCCAGGCAGTATCAAATCACTTGAGCTTAATGATCATACCTGGCGCATCTTCGTCACTCCAATGGTCGACGGCGATGCTGTTAGTGGTGCGGCTATAGTCTTGCAAGATATTTCTGAGGAGCAGGTGCTCAATCGCTCTCGCGATGAGTTCTTCTCCATAGCCTCACACGAGCTCCACACTCCGCTAACAGCTATCCGCGGTAATGCCTCCATTATGCTCGAGTACTATCCGGAGGCGTTTAAAGACCCCGAGCTGAAGCAAATGCTACATGACATGTCAGACTCCAGCGAGCGCCTCATTGGCATTGTTAACGACTTCCTTGACGTCTCCCGTCTCGAGCAGGGTCCCATTAGCTACCAGCTTGAATCGGTGTCGATAGCAACCATTGCCAAACAAGTGGTTAATGAAATGCGCGTCGACTTCAAGGCCAAGAAGATTGCTATTGAGCTCCGCGGGGGTTTTGAGTCAGATCACAAGCTACCCCTCGCTTTGGGGGATAAGGACCGTATTACGCAGATCATCTACAACCTAGTGGGTAACGCCCTGAAGTTTACCGAGGCTGGTAGCGTAAGCATCGATATTGCCAGAACCAAACACGACATGCTGCAGGTAACTATTACTGACACCGGTCTGGGTATTGCTACAAAGCTGCAGCCGCTACTGTTCCACAAGTTTCAACAAGCTGGAGAGAGTCTGCTTATACGCGACAGCAGCCGAGGTACCGGCCTGGGTCTTTACATCTCCAGGCTGCTGGTCGAAGGCATGGCCGGCGAACTGGTGCTCGAGAGATCAGCACCCGGTCAGGGGAGCACCTTCACCTTTACCATACCTATAGCTACCCCAACCCGGCTGAAGCACATTATCCAAGAGCCGACACTCACCACCGATAGCCGTAGCGGCCTCCATGTCCCGACCAAATAAATAGCCCCGAAGGGCTATCGCCTTCAGGGCTAGGTGGTCGCGGGCAGGTCAAACCGGTCAATGCCGTCCATGAGTAATTGGACAATGCCGGGTAACTGCGGGGTAGTGATGGTGGCTTTCTCGCCCAGAAACAGGTCGGCGACTGCACCCGGCCGGGCTATGCGGTAAACCGCCTCGTTGAAGCTCACCGTGCGCCTCTCGCCGTCGGTACGCCAGTGCACTTGAGACAGGTCAATCAGCACGGTACTCCCAGCGCCAGACGTTTTGATAGTGACTCCCAGCTCTACTTTCACGCCAACGGGGCAGTTATGGATAGTTACCTTCGGCTTACCCTCGTAGGCGTAGGCATGTGCCCGGGCGCGTACTGAGGCAATTACTAGCCGCTTGCTCCACCGCTTCCGAATCGTAGCGCGCAGACTAACAAACAAAACCACAAATCCAATCATGATAATGAAGTCCCTATTGTGTACCAGTTCGCCCCCTCGCAGTGACTCCGCTATGAGCACCACAGGATAGACGAACAAGTACGCATACGGCGGACTGGCCGCGAGTAGTATTGCCAGCCGATTGTGGCTGACTGTCAGTTGGGCTGGGCACGCAGCCGGCTCAGCGGTAGTCGGGGCGGCCTGGGCCATGTTGGCTCCTTAGAACAGAATGTCAAAGTTAACACATAGTGACAGTAATACCTGCAGTAGTCAATATTAACAGATAGACATGTCACAACGCCGTGGAATAGCCAAAATATCAAGACTACAAAGCGCTTACGTATGCGCGTAATATAGAAACAACGAGAGGGGTTTTGAGTTTTGAGCGATCCACACGCCACAGGACAGCGGCCCGAGTTTGTCCATCTCCACAACCACAGTCACTATAGTTTGCTCGACGGCCTGCAGAAGGTCCCGGGTATGCTGGATCGTATCAAAGAGCTGGGTATGACCTCCGTTGCCCTTACCGACCATGGTACTATGACCGGCGCCTTAGAATTCTATACCGAGGCAGCCAAACGTGGCATTAAGCCTATTATTGGTATGGAGGCCTATGTGGCGCCTCGCTTGCACACCGACAAGAGCGGCAAGCAAGACGCCAACCCATATCACCTTATTATCCTGGCCCAGAACAAGCAGGGCTACCAGAACCTGATCAAGCTCTCAACCACCGCTCATCTAGACGGCTTCTACTACAAGGCCCGTATCGACCGCGAGCTTCTGGAACAGCACAAGGAGGGGCTTATCGTACTCTCGGCCTGCGCCGGTGGGGAGGTCGCCTCCTGCATTCGGAATGGCGACTTAGCAGGCGCAGAGGCTGTTGTCCGTTGGCACCTAGAACTCCTAGGCCCAGACAACTACTATCTAGAGCTCCAGGACCACGCCCACCAGTGGGAAGAGCAACGCCAGATTAATGATGCCCTTATTGAGCTTTCAAAAAAGACTGGCGCCAAGCTGGTAGTAACGGCCGATTGCCACTATACCAACCACGAAGACCGCGAGGCCCACGAGATCCTGCTCTGCGTCCAGACCGGCAAGAACCTCAGCGATGCTGGGCGCATGACCATGGACATGGACCTGTACGTGTCAGACCCACGGGATATTGCCGAGCGCTGGAAACACCTGCCGGAGGTTCTCAGTAATACGGTCGAGATAGCCAGCCGCTGTAACATAGACATACCGCTCGGCGGCATCCTTATACCCAAGTTCGAGACGCCCGACGGCCGGAGTGAGTGGGAGTATCTAGAGGAGCTAGCCTACCAAGGTCTTGCCTGGCGTTATGGTGGTATTCCCAAAGAAGACATTTCAACCATTACACCCGCCCGGGCGCTGGAGCTGGTTAAGCCAGAGTACGTCGAGCGCCTCAAATATGAGTTGAGCGTTATTTCCAAGATGGATTATCCGGGATACTTCCTGATCGTGGCCGACTTCATTAACTGGGGTAAGAACCAAGGCATTATCTTCGGGCCTGGTCGCGGCTCGGCGGCCGGCTCCATCGTGGCCTATGCGCTCAATATTACCGATCTAGACCCTATGAAGTACGATCTGCTCTTCGAACGGTTCCTCAACCCAGACCGCATATCCATGCCAGATATAGACATAGACATCCAGGACACCCGGCGCGGCGAGGTTATTGACTATGTCGTAAGCAAGTACGGATCTGAGCGTGTTGCTCAGATTATTACCTTTGGCACCATGGCGGCCCGCAATGCCGTGCGCGATACCGGACGCGCCCTCGGCTATACCTACGGCGAAGTGGACGTTATTGCCAAGCTCATCCCGCCACCGGTCCAGGGCCGTCATATACCCCTAGCCAAGTCTATTAAGGACGATCCAGATCTGAAGCGTGAATACGCAGGTAACCCCCGCGCCAAGCACCTGATCGACCTAGCCATGCGGCTAGAGGGTACTATTCGCTCCAATGGCGTCCATGCCGCCGGTGTCGTCATTACTCCAGATAAGATCGTCGAGTACTTGCCGCTTCAACGCGCCCAGAAGGGCGGTATTGCCACCCAGTACGACATGCACTGGGTCGAGGAGCTTGGACTGCTGAAGATGGACTTCCTCGGGCTATCCAATCTGACAATCATTCAGAATACCCTGCGAATTATTCGCAAAGTCTATGGCAAGCACATTAATATTGCTGACATACCACTGGATGACACCAAGACCTACGAGCTCCTCGCGCGCGGCGATACCACCGGCGTGTTCCAGCTGGAATCGGCCGGCATGAAGCGCTATCTGCGCGAGCTGAAGCCCAGTGTCTTCGACGACATTATTGCCATGGTGGCGCTCTACCGCCCGGGCCCCATGCAGTTTATTGATGACTTCATCGAGCGCAAACATGGCCGTAAGGAAGTGGTCTACGAGCATCCTGGCCTGGAGTCGGCGCTTGGCAACACCTACGGCATCCTGGTCTACCAAGAGCAGTTCATGCAGATCAGCAAGGACATGTGCGGCTTTACGGGTGGCCAAGCCGACACCCTGCGTAAGGCCATCGGTAAGAAGCAGCGTGAGACTATGGCCAAGATGAAGGTAGCCTTTATCGATGGTATGCAAGAGAAGTCTGGTGTATCAAAGGAGTTTGCTGAGACATTCTGGGGCCAGCTCGAAGCCTTTGCCGACTATTGTTTCAATAAGAGCCACTCGGCCTGCTACGGCTACATAGCCTACCAGACGGCCTATCTGAAGGCCCACTTCCCATCAGCCTTTATGGCGGCCCTTATGACTTCCAACTACGACAATATTGAGAAAATTGCCATAGACGTGGCAGAGTGCCGGCGCATGGGCGTACAGGTGCTGGCGCCAGACGTAAATGAGAGCTTCTTGGAGTTCTCGGTGGTCAAGGCCACTGGCGATATTCGCTTCGGCATGGCCGCCATTAAGAATGTCGGGCACGGCGCCATCGAGGCCGTCCTAGCCGCGCGGACCCAAGGCGGCCCATTTGCTAGCATCGAAGACTTTGCCAAGCGTGTTAACGCCTCGGAGGTGAACAAGAAGGTCTGGGAAAGCCTAATGAAGTGTGGTGCCTTTGACAGCTTCGGCGACCGAGGCCAGCTACTATTCAATATTGATACCATTACCGGCTACGCCGCCAAAGCCCAGAAAAATGCTCTCTCCGGCCAGATCGACATTTTTGGCTCACTGGGCGTTGAGGATAAGGTCCCGGCCCTCCACCTAGACATACCGTCCGAAACCCTTCAGACCCGAGACAAGCTAGTCTGGGAGAAAGAACTGCTAGGCCTCTATCTATCCGAACACCCACTAGACGCCTACGACCAGTTCCTCATGGACCACAGCTATGCCCTGGGCGATCTCACGACCGGCATGGAAGCCAAAACTGTCACAGTCGGCGGTATTATTACCGCTATGCGCCGCATTATGACCAAGAAGAACGACTCCATGGCCTTTGTGACCATTGAGGACAAGACTGGCTCAGTCGAGCTCATTGTGTTCCCAAAGGCCTTCGAGGCTACCACCGAGCTCTGGGCCGTCGACCAGATTATCCTAGCCAAAGGCAAGGTGAGCACCAAGGACCGCGAAGGTAAAACCGGGCAGGATATAAAAATCATGGTGGACGAAGCCAAGCCTATTGCCTATGACCAAGCCAATGGCTACCAGGCGCGGCGTCAGCGGGCTCCCCGTGAGGCAGCAGTCGAGGGGGTGGCGCCAGCTGCCCCTTCAGTCGGGTACCTAGTCATCTCGCTCTTGGATGCCAGTGACAGCGCGGTATTACTAGACATTAAGAGAGTCTTATCTGAGCACCCTGGTCCTAGTGAAGCTATCTTAGTCCTTCCCGGCGACCCGGTACGCAAGATCCGTCTACCCTTCCGAGTACAGCGCTCGGAGGCGCTTATGGAGCGCCTTGGTGCCCTAGTGGGGGCTGAGCGGGTGCGCCATATTATTCCCGAGCCTGCCACCACCCTAAACACTTGATCTTTGCTTCCATATTTGCTAGTATATCCAGGTTATGCAGACGATTACCCAATTCGAAGCCAAATATCGCAAGAGCGCTACTGCTCCAGTACGCCCTGGCGATACTGTCCGCGTTCATCACCTAATTAAAGAAGGTGCCAAGAGCCGTGTGCAGATTTTCGAAGGTGTAGTTATCCGCGCTCGCCGGGCTGGCTCCATCCAGTCCGACATTACGGTCCGCCGCATTGCCAGTGGCGTGGGTGTCGAGAAGACCTTCCTGCTTCACTCGCCAAACGTTGAGAAAGTGGACATCATGCGCCGTAGTAAAGTTCGTCGCAATTTCCTGACCTATCTCCGTGGCCGTCGCGGTAAGTCCGCTCGTTTGCAGGAAGTGGCTTTCGATAAGGTCGCTGCCAATGCTGTGCCAGACGTTACAGTTGCAGCTACCGAAGCAGAAATCGCCACGATTGTGGCCGAAGATGCTACCGTCGACGATCAACAGCTTACCGAGACTTCGACCGAAGACCTAGCTCAGGACGAGGCCAAGGCCGTTGCTGCCGAAGACGCAGCCCCAGAGACGAACTCACAAGACTCAGCCGACGAAAACAAGCTTGCTGCCGAAGAGACAGAAGCTGGTATTGCCAAGGCCGAAGCCGCCGAAGACAAAGAAACCGCCAAGTAGCCCTTGCCACTAATAAAAGCGCCCCACGGGGCGCTTTTTTGGTTCACAGGTGGAGTAGCAAGGTCGCTTGTTACAGAAAACGACCCCGTCATCTGTCCTCAAGAGACGGATGACGGGGTCGCAGGGCGCACGCACGGCGGGGGAGTCAGGCAACTGACTTGAGCTGAGCTCGACCCTGGATGCGCTTGCGGTAGGCAAAGCGGACCACCAAGATGGTCACCAGGGTATCTACCACGAACAAGGTCCGCCCAAACCACAGCAGGTTGTGGACGTCGAACTCATGGGTGCCCTTGATGAGCACGATTGGCCCGACAAACATGAGGATAGAGTTCTCCCAGAACATGGTACGGGCCATGCCGTAGCGCTTCTTGCTCCACTTGATGGCGCTGGGGAGAATGGTCAATATCAGAACCACACCGATCACCAGACCAGTGAATGCCGCCCACAGGCTGAGCTTCAGTGAGTTGGCGTTGAATTCCAGGCCTTCGAAGGCGATCACCCATGCCATGCTGGCAAACAAGAGCAAGGCCGGAACGGCGGACAGGTGGCTGTTGAACCAGCGCCGAACGCTCCCAAGGTGCTCCGGATGCTCACGGAAGTGCCAGGCGCCAAAGCCAAACACCAGCGTGGCAATGATGGTTGGCACCAGCCAGGACACAGGTTCGAGGCGGTCGGCCACCCAGGCGGCAAACCAAGCGTGGGATGCAAACAGGGCGAACAGGACGAAACCAAATCCCACCACGGCGCCGACTCGCAGACCTACTTGATCGCGTGGCGTCTTGATACCTTTGGCGAGCATTTCGAAGACCAGAGTGGCCTCGGTACCGTCGCGCAAGAAGAAGATCAATGCCAAACCGACATCGATGAGGAAACCAGACATAATCACATCCTTGTTGTCAAAGCCTTGCGGCGTGCGTAAACATATTCTACCACTAAACAGACATTACGCAAGTATATCCTGGAGTAAACGTGGTATGATTGGACCATGATTATTGTAGGAATTGACGAAGTAGGTCGCGGTAGCTGGGCGGGTCCTGTGGTAGCTGGGGCAGTTATCCTACCATCTGTTTTTCATCTGCCTGGCCTGCGCGACTCCAAGCTCATCGGCGCAAGCGAGCGCCGGCAGCTCAACCGTCTTATCCGCCAGCAGGCGGTGGCGGCTGGCATAGGCTGGGTATCTAGCGCCGAAGTAGATGCCCACGGCCTATCGTGGGCCATCCGCCACAGTGGCCTGCGCGCACTGGCGGTGCTGGGAACCAGCTATGACCATGTCATACTCGATGGCAAGCACAACTATCTCCTGAATGAGGCCTTTTCTAGTGAGGTCATTGTGGCTGCGGACAGTAGCATACCCGCGGTATCGGCTGCTGCTATTCTAGCCAAGGTAGCGCGGGACACCTACATGAGCCGCCTGGCCAAACGCTATCCCGGATACGGGTTTAAGCGCCACGTCGGCTACGGCACTGCCTTTCACCGTCAGGCGCTTGAGCGGTCTGGGGTGACGGACATTCACCGCCAGAGCTACAAGCCAGTACAGCGACTGGTGGTGGCCTAGTGTCTACCACCGAGCGAGGCCGCGTGGCCGAGAAGCTCGCTGCCAACTATCTAGACCAGCGAGGTTTTCGCATTATTGCGCGTAATTGGCATAATCGCTATGCAGAAATAGATATTATTGCAGAGCGGCTTGGAACAATTCATATTATTGAGGTCAAGTACCGCTTACGCACCGACTATGGTGGCGGTCTAGAGGCCATTACCCCAGATAAGGTCGAGCGCCTACGTCGTGCCACCTTGGCCTGGGCCACCCACAATCATTTTACCGGAGCGCTCCAGATAGACATTATTTCGGTTACCGGCGAGCTAACGCACCCAGTTATTGAATACCTGGAGAGCGCCATCGAGGCTAGTTAGCGGGCCTGGCTTATGGAGCTCATATTAAAGTCCGAAATGACCAATGGTGGCATTTTCGAAAAGGCAAAGTAGTCGCCCCATTCGCGGGCTAGCGTGGCCTCAGATTGCCCAATGGTCTTTATCTGCGCCAGCATCTCTATCGGACTCATATTGAAGCGGTAGTTGCTTACCGCGCCTTTTACCTGGCCGTCCTCAATGAGGAACACGCCGTCGCGGGTAAGTCCTGTCAGTAGCAGTCGGCTCGGGTCGACCTCTCGAATGTACCACAGGCAGGTCACCAGCAGTCCGCGCTTAGTACCGGCAATCAGCTCGTCCAGGTCCTGTCCCTCGGCTGGGAATATTAGGTTGTCTATATAGGGCTGTGGCTCAGTCTTGGTCTGGTGTGCCCAGAACCGCGGCCTAATTAGGTTGGTCAGTACACCGTCCGTCAGCCAGCTGGTCCGAGCAAGTGCCGCGCCATTATCAAACACCGATCCGGCACTGGAGCTGGCCCCAGCCACCTGGAACGGTGCGACGCCGAGGCCGGGCTCTGCGGGGTCCGAGTACAGTGTGGCACCTTTGGCACCCAGCGTCTCGCCAATACGACTACCCCCAGTTTTCTTACTGTAGACAGTGCGGCCTTCGTCGGCATCTCTAGCCATGGTGGTCCAGTAAGCGTAGATGAGCAGATCGGCCACGGCGGACGGCTCAAGGATGGTCTCGTAAAGGCCAGCTGGCAGCTCAATGCTGGTCTTAGACCAGTCTAGTCGCTTGGCTAGCTTGCCGAGCAGGGGAGTCAGGTCAATCTGGTCCAATCGGGACGCAGCCGACCCGGCCCAAGCTGAGCGCTTGAAGTCTGGTGACTTAGCGGTTATCTCAATCTGGCCTCGCCATTGTTCGTGGCGCAGCCGTTGTCCAGCTGAAGTCCCAAGGTACACTGTGGACACAGCCTGTTCAGCAAAGCCAAACAGTAGCGTGTCGCTGGCTTTGGCGGTATCAATCCCTACCCGCAACTTCTTGGCAAAATCACCTAGTACCGAGGCCGACAGCTCGCCGGCTGGAGCACGCCAGTCCTCGCCTGGCATTTGGCTTGGCGCTAGTAGCGGCTCATAGTCTTCGGCCTCGGCGCTGGTGCGGGCCGTGGCCTCGCTAACACGGAGGGCAGTCTCCAGGTCGCTTAGCGCCAGATTGGTGTGCGTCGTGGTTCCCACTCGCTTACCATCGTGCGCAATGATAACCACTTCGCGGTTGGTTGTCTGGCCGTTGGTGGTTGGGGTATTGTTTGCCCAGCGCAGGTTCATGCTCGTCGTGTCCTGGACAATTACCTGCAGACCGTCGGTTTTCGAAAGGGCCAGCAGCTGTTCTATAAGTTGGTCGGCTGGCATCATGCTGCACCTTCTTTCGTGGTGTTCAGGATATTAATGTTTCGGAACAGAGCCGAGGGCGCGCCGTGCGACACTGGCGCCACTTGGCCTGGCTGGCCTTTACCACAGTTAAAAGCGCCACCGAGGATGTAGGTTGACTTGCCGCCAACTGCCTCCATGCTGTTCCAGAACTCGGTCGTGGTTGCCTGGTAGGCCACGTCCTTTAACTGACCCACAATCTTCCCATCGCGTATCTCGTAGAAGCGTTGACCGGTGAATTGGAAATTATAACGCTGCATGTCTATGCTCCAGCTCTTATCGCCTACTATGTAGATGCCTCGCCTAACCTTGGCTATAAGATCGTCGGTAGTAGTATCTTCGGTGGCTGGCTGGAGACTGACATTGGGCATTCGCTGGATAGGTACATGGTTGTAGGCGTCAGCAAAGGCGCAACCATTAGATCGCTCTAGCCCCAGCTTGCCGGCCATCTGTCGATTCAGTTGGTATCCCACTAGAATGCCATCCTTAATAATGTCCCACTGCTGGGCAGCTACGCCTTCGTCGTCGTAGCCCACACTGGATAGGCCGTTTATGGTGAGGCGGTCCGCTACCACGTGCATAATAGGCGATCCGTACTGGAGCTTTCCCAGCTTGTCGAGCGTGGCAAATGACGTCCCCGCGTAGTTGGCCTCATAGCCCAGTACGCGGTCGAACTCAGTAGCGTGCGCAACAGACTCATGGATGGTGAGAAATAGATTAGTCGGGTCAATTACCAGGTCATAGCGGCCGGGCTCTACCGATGGCGCGGCCATTTTATCGACCAAGAGTTGGGGTATGTCCTCCGCTGCTTTCATAAAGTCGTAGCCGTCGGTCACATACTCCCAGCCTCGACCGACCGGGGCGGCTGTGCTACGCATAGTGTCGTAGGCGCCGGTAGCCTCGTCTATCCGAGACACATCGAAATTTGCTTGCAGCCGGACGCGCTGCTGGGTAATTTGTGAGCCTTCCGATGAGGCGAAGTACTTGTGCTCTTTTACGCCCATGTAGCTAAAGTCCACGTGCTGGACGAGCCCCGAGTCCATCACTTTCTGGTTAACCTTCATAAAGAAGTCAATCTTGTCAGATTCGGCAATACTGAACGGATCCACCTGATAATCAGATACGTAGCTATCCTGGTGAACCGGCTCGGGTACCTGCTCCACGGTCTCCGCTTCTAGTACTGCCACCGCACGCGCCACGGCTACCGCTTGCACAGCGCAGGCCAGTACCGCCTCCTCGCTCACCTCGATACCAGCCGCAAAGCCCCATACCCCGCCGACAATAGCGCGTATGCCATAGCCTACGGTCGCGCCGTCTACCGAGCGCTCGACAGCCAGATCGCGTACCGCAATGGCCTGGGTACGGACGCGCTCAAACCGGAAGTCGGAGTAGCTCGCTCCTAGTTCTGCCAGTCGTTTCAATGCAGCCTGGCCCAGCTGGGTGTATGGCAGGCTGGTAAATTCGCTATCGATAGTGTGTGTCATAGGTCTAGTCTAGCCCAGCTCCACCTAGGGGTAAAGCATTTGCAGTGTGCCCCGAGGTGCGGTATAATGCAGCTATACACAGTTAGTCGGCTCCGCCGGCTTTTATTTTGTAAACTTCCAACAACTGAATAGAAAGGACAACTGAATATGCAAGTCAATTTTTTAGCCGCTATCAACCAAATTGCCGAGGAGAAGAGCCTTCCCCGCGACGTAATTATTGAGACCGTCGAGGCCGCTCTGGCCGCGGCCTACCGCAAGGACTTTGGCGACAAAGACCAAGAGGTGCGTGTCTCGCTAGACCAAGAAACAGGCGAGATCCACGTGTTCTCGTCGCGCACAGTCGTAGAGACCGCCGAAGAAGTTGAAAATGATTTTCTCCAGATGGCTCTTGCCGATGCCAAGAAAATCGACAAGAAAGCCAAAGTAGGTACTGAGGAAGAGCCATGCCTGGTAGAGTTCGAGGAGCACCCCGAAGACTTCGGTCGTGTTGCCGCCCAAACCGCCAAGCAAGTCATCATCCAGCGCCTACGCGAAGCTGAGCGCGAGATAGTCTTCAGCGAGTACAAGGATAAAGAAGACACCTTGCTCAATGGTAACGTCCAGCGGATTGAGGGTAATACCGTCTACATCGATCTTGGTAAGGCCACCGGTGTCATGTTCGGCGGCGAGCAGATCCCTGGTGAGCGCTACTACACCGGCCAGCGCCTCAAGGTCTATGTTGTCCGCGTTGAGCAGACTACCCGTGGTCCTCAGATTGTGGTCAGCCGCTCACATGCCAATATGGTCAAGCACCTGTTCGAGCTCGAGGTCCCAGAGATTGAGACTGGCTCAGTCGAGATTATGGCTCTGGCCCGTGAGGCCGGCGTACGAACCAAGGTTGCCGTACTGTCGCATGCCGATGGCGTAGACGCGGTTGGCACCTTCGTTGGCGGACGCGGAAGCCGTGTTCAAGCCGTCATGGGTGAGCTAGGTGAAGAGAAGATCGACATTATCCTCTACAACGCCGACCCCGCTAGCTTTATTACTAATGCCTTGTCGCCGACCAAAGTGGTTGGCGTCACACTTCACGAGGATGACAAGAAAGCCATTGTCCGCGTCCCCGAAGATCAGCTGTCGCTAGCTATTGGTAAGCAGGGCCAGAACGTGCGCCTCGCAGCTAAGCTCACTGGATGGAACATAGACATTACCAGCGCCGAGAACCTTGCGGATGCCGCCAGTGAAGAGTCTGAAGGCACCCCAGAGCCAGCGGTCGGCAAGCCGGCCAAAGCTGCCAAAGCTGGTAAAGTCGATCTAGAGTCTGCTCTTATCGACGCTGTTAACTCGACCAGCGACGAAGCTACGGTGGAAGCCGCCGACGCTATCGCACTGGCAGAAGCCGCCGTAGAAACCGAAGTGGCCGTAGACGCCGAAGCTGCCACCGAGTAATACTACTCATACGCTTGAAACATCTGAGCCCCTCTGGGGGCTCTTTTGGTTAAGGAGTTACATAGTTAGCACTCTATTGCAGCGAGTGCTAACTATGCTATACTGGATGTAGCACTGACTGTAACGGACGCGCTGTCTCGTATGGGACTAAAGGGAGCACCAATTATGGCCACAGATTACAGTTCACAATTTGATCGCTTCACAGAAAACGCTAAGAAAAGCTTGTCCCACGCCGAGTCTATTGCCCGGGCCATGGGCTCGAGCTACATTGGCACGGAACACATCCTCCTTGGCGTCCTACAACAGGAGGGTTCAATTGGTAGCAAGCTCCTGCGAGAGGCCGGCGTCACCATGGAGAAGGCCCAGCTTATCTTGAGCTTCTCGCCCACAATTAGCGCCAAGACCGACCGCACCGGGCTTTCAGAAACCGCCCGCACCACCCTTACTACCTCTTGGCGCATTGCCCAGGAGTTTGGTCAGCCTTACTCGGGCACCGAGCACATTCTCTTCGCCATCCTGAGCCAGAAAAACGCTCGCGCCAATTCACTGCTTAAGGAGATCCAAGTCGATCCAGGCGCCATTCGGGGCGAGCTAGAAAGCTACCTAAATAATCAGCAATTCTTTTCTACCGACGACACAGCCAAGCCTACTACTGGCCGCCGTACCAAGTCCAAAACCCCTGCCCTTGACCACTTTGGCATAGACATGACTGCCCGCGCATCGGCTGGAGACCTAGATCCGGTTGTCGGTCGCGATACCGAAGTTGGTCGTGTCATTGCCATCCTGGGGCGCCGCCAGAAGAACAACCCAGTACTCATCGGCGAGCCTGGTGTGGGTAAGACTGCCATCATCGAGGGCTTGGCCCAGCGCATTCAGGACGAGGATGTACCCGAGATGCTAGCGGGTAAGCGCATTATTATGCTGGATCTGGCGAGCGTTATTGCGGGTACCAAGTACCGTGGGGAGTTTGAGGAGCGGCTAAAGAAGCTACTGGATGAAGCTCGCAATACCCCAGAAGTTATTCTCTTCATAGATGAGCTGCATACTGTGGTGGGCGCTGGGGCCGCCGAAGGCGCCATAGATGCTGCTAATATTCTTAAGCCAGCTCTCAGCCGCGGCGAGATTCAGGTCATTGGCGCCACAACACTAGATGAGTACCGTAAGCATATTGAGAAAGACTCCGCTCTAGAGCGCCGCTTCCAGCCGGTCCAGGTTCCAGAGGCTACCGTCGAAGATACCATCGCTATCATGAAGGGTCTTCGCAGCCGTTATGAGGAGCATCACCGTGTCAGTATTACGGACGAGGCTATCGTCCAGTCGGCTAAGCTGGCCAAGCGCTACGTGGCCGATCGGTTCCTGCCAGACAAGGCCATAGACCTCCTCGATGAGGCGGCCTCGCTAGCTCGCATTAAGCGTGGCGGCACCAGCAAGGTCGTACGCGGCCTGCAGAAGCAGCTAGCCGATGTGCACGCAGACATTGAAGCTGCCGTCGAGCACGAGGACTTTGAGCTAGCCGCTCGCCTCAAGACCAAGGCCAGTATTATGGAACAGAAAATTACTACTACTAAGCTCCGCACGGGGGTCAGCGAGGGTGGGGTTATTATCACTGGTGAAGACATTGCCGGTGTCGTTAGTGCCATGACCGGCGTGCCGCTAACCCGCTTGGTTAAGACGGAGGTCGAGAGCCTTGTGAAGCTGGAGCACAGCCTCCGGTCCCATGTAATAGGGCAGGAGGAGGCTATTTCCGCCATCTCCAAGGCCATCCGACGTAGCCGCACTGGTGTCAGTTCCGAGCGACGTCCTATCGGCTCATTCATGTTTCTCGGGCCAACTGGTGTCGGTAAGACCGAGCTCGCCAAGGCTATCGCTAGGGAAATGTTTGGTTCTGAAGAGGCATTGGTGAAGATTGATATGAGCGAGTTTATGGAAAAGCATAATGTTGCACGCTTGGTTGGCGCCCCTGCTGGGTATGTCGGCTATGAGGACGGCGGGCAGCTAACCGAGACTATTCGTCGTAAGCCCTATTCACTGGTGCTTTTTGATGAGATAGAAAAGGCTCATCCAGATGTCTTCAATATGCTGCTGCAAATCCTAGAGGACGGCTACGTGGCGGACGCCAAAGGCCGTCGAGTCGACTTCCGCAATACCATCATCATTATGACCAGCAATATTGGGGCCGAGAGTATGTACCGAGAAGCCACCCTTGGGTTCCAGTCGGTTACTTCAGACCAGCTTAAGTCACTCGAGCATGTGCACGAGCAGACCAAGACGCGGGTCATGGACGACCTGAAGCATGCCTTCCGACCAGAGTTTCTCAACCGCGTCGATAGCGTCGTGGTATTCCGCGGGCTATCACCCGACGACGTTTCTCACATTCTCACCCTGCAGCTGGCAGAGCTCTCTATGCGCCTCAGCGAGCAGGGGTTAGTAATAAAGCTAACAGCCTCGGCCAAGCAGTTCCTCATGACTCACGGCTACGATGCCCAGCGCGGTGCCCGCCCGATGCGGCGCGCCATCCAGGACTACATTGAGGATCCGCTGGCTACTGGGCTCCTATCTGGCGAATTCGGGGAGGGGAGTGTTATTACCATCACTGCCAAAGGCGACGCGCTCGTATTAACGGCGGCCAAAGCCAAGATAGCCACTGCCTAGCCGCGCCCGTTACAACGAAAACCGCCACTCAGCTATGAGTAGGCGGTTTTCGGCTTACTAGATATAAACGGCCTCGCCGAGCACCATCCCCGGAGAGATAATGTTCGGACGGGGCCGGGGTGTCAGGAGCGCTCGATGGCTTCTTGGAGCCGTTCACGGGTTACTCCCTGGCAGAGTTGAGCGGGTACGTTTTGGCGCCCCGTGCTGCGTGCAATCGCGTCTAGCTCGATCAGCGTTGGACGCCCCACGACGAGGTCGCAGTTGCTGTACCACAGCGCCTTGTTGTGGTGCGCAATGCAGACACGCTTGTGGCCGCGCAGGCTGTCGGGGTTGCGCCGGCAGGTGATACAGCGGTACTGGCCAGCAGGCTCATGGCACTTCAGGCTGAAATGCAGCCGGTGGTAGGTATGACGAGGTGGAATACCCGGGCGCCCTACTAGCTTACGACCCAGGTGGATCGCTACGCCAATCACGGAATCGTAGAGCGAAGTCGCCAGGTAGCGCGTGATGCCTTGCTCGGTCATGGTGTCCTCCAGGGTGGGACGTACACGGTCACGGATGTGGCCGACATGAGTACTCAAGCTCACTTGTAAGTACTCATGTCGGCCAGCCTGGCTGGTGGAAAGAAGATCAGCCATCTGCAGCAACCAGGATACGCTCGAGCCTATCCTCGAGGCCGCCAACAATTTGGCACAGGTAGTCGAAATCCTGCTCAGACAGTTGGGGCAGGAATACCCAAATATTAAGCACCAGCAGCTGAGCTTGGCCAACTGGCCCAAAACGCATGATATCGATCACGTGGGGAAGGGCTGTTGCAATTTCCCGCGTGGTCAATCCAGAGGCGCTGCCTTTGGCATCAATGCTGTCCGGCTGGATCCAGCCACCAGCCTGGCGAACCTGGTCGACAACAGCCGGCCCAATGATGAGGCGGCAACTGCCGAACCAGTTCCTGCGCCCAATGCAACCGCGCTTGTGACCAACTAAATCGGCGTTACGACCACAGGTCTCGCAGATGAATTTGCCAGTGGTGCCGTTGTAGTACGGGTCGTAGACCATTGCAGCGAACTGCTTGCGGTCGTGACGGCGTTCGATCAGCTCGAACCGGGCAATGATGGCACCAACGATGGCGCAGATTGCAACGGCGATCCCGTTGTCGATACGAGCTTGCTTTGCTGAGTTCATGGCGATCTTCTTCTTTCGCTAGTAGGTGCGTTCGATGTACTCGAGAGATGATTACTAGAGTAGCATAAGCGAGATAGAAAGTCAAGATATGTCTGCGGGTATTCGCTTTTTGTTCGGTATATGGTAAACTAGCTACATGCCTAAGTCGACTAGCCAATTTGTCTGCCAGAGCTGTGGCGCCACCGCCAGTAAGTGGTCGGGGAAGTGCCCCGAGTGTAGTGCCTGGAACTCATATGTAGAGACGCAGGTGATTGCACGTAGGTCCGGCACTGGTGCGGCCCGTGCCGCCAGCCCCGAGCTCCTCTCAGCGGTAGACAGCCGCAAGACCGACCGCGTCAAAACTGGCCTGGGTGAGCTTGATCAAGTGTTGGGTGGCGGGCTGGTCCCGGGCTCTGTCCTGCTGCTATCTGGCGATCCCGGAATAGGGAAGTCCACGCTTGTTCTCCAGCTGGCAGCACTACTCTCAGCTACTAAGAAAGTGCTGTACGTATCCGGCGAGGAATCCGCCGCCCAGATTAAACTACGGGCTGACCGCCTCGGTGTAGCCGCCAGTAGCCTAGAACTGCTGACCGAAACCAGTACCGATACGGTTGCCGCTACCCTCGACAGTGGAGCCTACGACCTAGCAATTATCGACTCCATTCAGACTATGGCCACCGATAGCCTAGCTGGTGCGCCGGGCTCAGTCGGGCAGATTACCTCCAGTGCGCAAATGCTTCAAGGCGTTGCTAAGCGCCACCACACCTCACTGCTTATTATTGGCCACGTCACCAAGGAGGGCCAGATTGCCGGCCCCAAGATTCTCGAGCACCTGGTTGATGTGGTGCTGTATTTTGAGGGTGAGAAGTATGGCAATTTTAAGATTCTTCGTGGTGTCAAAAACCGTTTTGGCTCCACGAGTGAAGCTGCCATGTTCGAAATGACAGATAAGGGCCTAGTTCCTGTAGCCAATCCCTCTGCCGCCTTACTTGCTGAGCGCCAGGAGGGCCCCGGTTCAGTGGTACTCGCTACGCTGGAGGGCAGTCGACCGGTACTGGTCGAAGTGCAGGCGCTCGTTAACGCCTCAGCCTTCGGCTATCCCAAGCGCACGGCCGCCGGATTTGACCTGAACCGGCTCAATTTGCTGGTCGCTGTCCTCACCAAGCGCGGCGGGCTGGCGTTGAATGACCAGGACATTTATGTTAATATCGTCGGTGGATTAAAGATTATTGAACCCGCCGCCGATCTAGCAATTATTTTGGCCATCGCCTCGGCCTTCAAGAATCAGCCCATCAAGCCCGGTCTCGTCGTCTTCGGTGAAGTTGGTTTGAGCGGAGAGATACGCTCAGTCAGCCAAGTAGAGAAACGGCTCATCGAAGCCAAGAAGCTTGGGTTTACCGGTGCCATTGGTCCTCGTATTAAGACCAGCGCCTCGTCCGTTAGCGGTGTTTCAAGTGTGTCCGCCGCGCTCGACCGATCATTTTGACACACAGACAAGGACTTATTATGACCAACTCCGTTGCCGCCGCCCTCATTGTCGTATTACTGCTGAGCATACTCCTAGCCGCCATCCGGGCTATGCGCCTCTCGCTCCAGAACCTAGTCATTGGCCTCACAGGCACCATTGTGGGCCTCCTTTGTGGCGCACTGGTTAGCATACCGCTAAGTAACCTCACCGAGCCGTACAGCAACATCTTACCCATTGCCCTTACTCTGGGCCTAGCTGTCATTATGACAGCGGTGGCTTATGCTCAGCGTGGCAATATTCTACGTATACTCCCCATGCTCGAGCTGGGGACTGCCGCCGTTGCACCTAGCGCTGTTGCCCCAAGCCTACCCCCAGAGGTCGTACCTGCGTCCAACCAGATCGTCGTAGATACGTCAGTCATCATTGACGGCCGGATCGCCGACATTGCCCAGACCGGCTTCGTCAAGGGCACCCTGGTAGTGCCCCGCTTCGTACTGGCCGAGCTGCAGAACATTGCCGACTCGGAGGATGCCATGCGCCGCGGTCGGGGCCGTCGGGGCCTAGAAATGCTCAAAACTATTCGTGAGACCAGTGGGCTCGTGGTAGAGGTGGTTGACCGAGACTATGACGACATTAAAGAAGTAGATGCTAAGCTGGTGGCTCTCGCCAAGTCGCTTGACGCCGACGTTATGACCACCGACTTCAATCTAAACCGTGTGGCCCAGATACAGGGCGTGCGAGTGCTCAATATAAACGAGCTTGCCAATGCTATTCGCCCCGTGGTCATCCCGGGTGAGCTCATGACGGTTCATATTGTCCAGCCAGGCAAAGAGCGGGGACAGGGAGTGGGCTACTTGGCAGACGGCACAATGATCGTTGTCGACCAGGGCGATAAGCTCATGGGCCAGGACGTGCAGACGGAGGTCACCCGTGTATTCCAGACGGTCGCCGGCAAAATGATCTTCGCTGCCCCGCTAAAACCAGCTAAGTCCAGCTCCCCACAGTCGCAGACCCCACGTCCAGAGCCAGTAGAGCACTCTCTGGCAAGTGCCCCCAAGCCAGTGCAGCCTGCGCAAGGCAATCACCCACGTCCTCAGCGCAATAGTCATCGTAAGCCGAGTGGTGGTAACCGTCTACGCTCTCAGAGCCAGATAGAAGATAGCCTGATAAGCCAGGCCAATCGCCCCGCCGAGCCCGCCCACCCAGCTCCCAAGCCCCCGTCCAACGATCTCTCGCTGTAAGCCAGGCCATTGCGCTATACTAGGAGCATGGCGCTTATGCATAAAACTGAACGTAGCGAGTCTGGCCTAGACTGGCAGGAGGCCAAGGCGCGTCTAGCCCAGGACGGCCCAAATCAGCTTCACGACACTCACCACTTACCAGGCTTAGGCGCGTTTCTGTCCCGGTTCCGTAACCCTCTCGTAATTATTCTGTTGCTAGCCGCCTCGCTCTCCGCCTTTCTCGGCGACATTATTAGCTTTATCATTATTGTTACTATCGTCCTGCTCAGCATTGTGCTGGATTTCGTTACTACCTATCGCTCCCAGCAGGCGGCCGAGGCCTTACGCGCCGGCGTACGGGTTACAGCCCGGGTGGTACGAAGCGGCCACGAGGTGGACATACCTCTAGCCGACGTTGTGCGAGGCGACCTGGCCATATTGACCCCAGGCAAGCTGGTACCAGCCGACGGAACCGTCATAGTAGCCAAGGACCTCTACGTCAATGAGTCTGCGCTTACCGGGGAGTCCTTCCCCCAGGCCAAAACCACCGGCGACAAGATGATGATGGGCACCAGCGTAACTAGTGGTGAGGGCGCTATTCTCATTGTCGCTACGGGTGTTAATACTGGGTATGCCAAGATTGCCGACCAGCTAGAACGGGGTGGGAGTGCGACTGAGTTTGAACGCGAGATCCGTCAGTTCAGCTCACTCATCATCAAAATCACCTTCGTTTTGGTCTTGGGCATATTCCTCATTAATGCCCTTTTCCGTCATACCGCCCTGGAGTCGCTGCTATTTAGTCTAGCGCTTGCCGTGGGGCTTACCCCAGAGCTGCTGCCGCTCATTATATCGCTCAACCTTACCAAGGGAGCGCTTGCTATGGCCAGGCATGGGGTCATTGTTAAGCGCCTATCTGCTATTCAGGACTTTGGCAGCATGGACGTATTCTGTACCGATAAGACTGGCACCCTGACCGAGGACAAGATTGCCTTGGTGAAGTACGTCAATGGTCTTGGCGCCGTGAGTGAGTCCGTCTTGCGCTATGCCTACATTACAAGCCAGTACTCGGCTCGTTTCGAAAGCCCTCTCGACCGCGCCGTGAAGGAGTTTCGAAGCGTAGATACCCGTGAGTACCACAAGGTAGACGACATTCCTTTCAGCTTTGAGCGTAAACGTGAGTCAGTGATAGTCGCCAATGCTGCTGGGCTACTGCTTATTACCAAAGGCGCCCCGGAAGAGGTACTAGCCCTGTGTACGCACTACCATAATGGCCAGACGCTGCATGGCCGTATTGCCGAGCAGGTCAAGGCGGAATACGACCAGCTCTCGGCCGATGGCTACCGCGTGCTAGCAGTGGCCACCAAGGCCGTTACCAAGCCACGGGGCTACGAACCGGCCGATGAGAGCGCCATGGTCCTTGAGGGCTTTATAGCCTTCCTCGACCCTGCCAAGAAGTCGGTAACGGCCACGCTTACCAAGCTACGTAATTACGGTATCGAGGTGAAGATTATCTCCGGCGATAATGCCCTGGTTAATCGGCGGATTGCCGAAGAGATTAAGCTTACCGTCAAAGGCATTCTTACCGGCGACCAGATTACCAAGCTGTCGGACAAGCAGTTACTGGAGCTGGTAGATGGTACTACCATATTTGCCCGGGTGGCTCCTGACCAAAAGCGCCGGGTTATCAAGGCACTGCAGCAGCGCGGGCACGTGGTGGGCTATATGGGTGATGGCATTAATGATGCGCCGTCGCTAGCCGCTGCCGACATAGGTATCTCGGTTAATAATGCTGTCGACGTCGCCAAGGACACCGCCGACCTTATTCTGCTTCACAAGAGTCTAGGCGAGCTGGTAGAGGGTGTTATAGAGGGTCGCCGGGTGTTCGCCAATACCCTGAAGTATATGATGATGGCGCTGTCTTCGAACTTTGGCAACATGTTCTCTATGGCCGCCGCCTCCGTGGTATTACCATTTCTGCCTATGCGTGCCACCCAGATTCTTCTTAATAATCTGCTTTACGATGGATCGCAGTTCGGCATACCTACGGATAGTGTCGATGCCGATCAGCTACTCCAGCCGCACAAGCTCAGCATAGCCAATATCCGCAAGTTTATGTGGGTGTTTGGGCCGCTTAGCTCATTATTTGATCTAGCCACGTTTATTGTACTCATAGCCGGCTTCCACCTTGGCGAGCATGGCTTCCAGACCGGCTGGTTTCTGGAGTCTATGCTCACCCAGGTGCTGGTTATCTTCCTTATCCGCAGTCGAGTGGGTCTGGGCAAGTCTAGCCGCCCTAGCGCCATCCTAGTGGCCAGCACGGCTCTGTCCTTGGCCGCCGCTGTGCTGGTAGTCGTGACGCCCATTGGTGCGTTCTTTGGCTTTACTCAGCTCGAGGCTCCGGTCATGCTGGCTATTGTATCTATCGTTGCCATATACCTCATGGCTACGCACTTTGCCAAAAATGCCTTCTACCGACGCGTTATTATCTAGAAAGTTACTGCCCCTCCATACCTTGTTGTAATAGAAGAAAGAAGAAGAACTCTCTCAATCCTGCTCTTCTTGAACATCAATACCCTTAAGCTTAAGCGACCTTGAGTACGGCGGACGCCGGCTCGTTGTCTCTCATGGTTTTCGGTACTTTTGCCGTAACAAAAGTACCGAAAAAGAAGAAAAACTAATTCACGGATTTGCCGACTGGGCCATAGATGCGAGTTGGCCCAAGAGGGCTACTGCCTAATTAACCGTAAACGAGATAGTGTTCGATTGCGTCATGTAGGTGCCACCATTATAGGCCTGCACATACCAGTAGTAGCTCCCCGGAATGAGTGTAACAGTCCTATTTGTACCACCCACCGTATAGGGGCTTGTGAGATAGTCTGTGTTGTTGCGCTTTATAATCAGCTTATAGCTAGTGGCGCCATTCCAGCTATCCCAGCTAAAGTTGACCGGTCCAGCCGACTGGTTGGTGGTGGGGCTATTACCGCCAAAAGAGCTACCACCAGAATCTAGAATAGTTACCGGGTAGGTGTCCTCACCAGTGTAGAGGCCAGCATCTGTCACTACGGCCTTAAAGTTATGGCTACCATTACTGGTGGCAGTGTAGTCAAAACTTGGGAAGGTTGTAGAGCCGCCTAGTTCCTTGGTGGAGATAATCTGGTCGTCAAAGAATACATCTAGCTTACTGGTGCTAAATGTTCCGGCGCCTATCGTGCCACTTATGGTGTACTGGCCACCACCGTGGTAGGCAGCATTCATATTCACCGTAGGCTTAGTGTCACCGCAGCTGTGCTTATCGTCCTGCTCTGTCGGCAGGGTACCGCCGGCCTTGTAGCCTAGTTTGGCTGCCAGCGCTGCCACAGGGGGCTCCCAGCGAGAATAAGCCAGATCGGTGTAGGGTATTTCCGCGTGCATCTCGGTAGCGTAGACTTTCTTGATGGCGAGCGGAGGAGTGCAGGAGGTGGCTAGCTTGCCACTGACTGTGTCTACATTAGCGCTCTTAGCGTCCGACGCTACTGCCGGCTTATACCACGACGGGAAGATGTCAGTGCGCTTTATCTTGGATTGCTCAGTTACGAGCTTGCCAGTTTCACCGTCCAGAGTCACTTCCTTAATGCCATCCGGACGCGTGAACTCCTCGTTGGGCTGGCCCGCCAAGGCATGCACCATAAAGTAGTTCCAGATTGGCGCCGACACCGAGGATGCCGATATAGTCATTGAACGGTTATCGTTGTTGCCAGCCCATACGCCCACCACTAGGCTCGGGGTATAGCCCACGGTCCAAGCGTCGCGGTAGTTCTCAGTGGTACCGGTCTTCACGGCAGCAGTGTGGCCAGGGACGATGAGTGGTAGATAGTTATGGAATACGAGCTTCCTGGCCTCACTATCACTCAACATATTCGAAAGTATATAAGCTATCTGCGGGTCAAGTACGCGCTTGGCCGTGGGCAGCTTATACTCCTCCTTCACATTGCCCTTAGGGTCAGTCATTTTGAGTACGTAGGCTTGGGGCACGTTGGTTCCGCCATTCGCAAAGCCGCCATAGGCATTTGCCATATCCACCAGCTTAACCTCCCCAGAACCTAGTACGAGTGATAAGCCATATTGGTCTGGGCCAGCCTGGAGGGTGGTAATGCCCATGTCGTGCGCAGTATCAATCGACTCCTTCACGCCAGCCATATACAGCGCCTTTACTGCTGGTATGTTCAGCGAGTTGGCAATCGCCTGGCGCATGGACACTACTCCCAGCGTTTCACCGCCGAAATTCTTTGGCGTATAACCTTGGCCGAAGTCGGTCGAGACGTCATAGAAAGTGGTTCCTGCCCCGTAATTCTTCTTCATGAGTGTAGAGTACACAAATGGCTTAAAGCTCGAGCCCGGCTGACGGTCGCTCGTAGCTACATTGACTGCACCGAAGTTTGGATCATTGTAGTCGTAGCTACCGACCATGGCGAGGATCTGGCCCGTCTTGGGGTCTGTGACTACCATGGAGGCATTGCTTCCACCGTACTGCTTCACGGTGCTCATGTTCTTCCCAATTGCTTCTTCAGCTAGGTGTTGCTTGTCCAGATCAAGGCTGGTAATAATCTTGTAGCCACCCTCATTCAGTGTTTTGGCGCCATACTTCTCTTCTAGGAGACCCTGCACGTAGTGCACGAAGTGTGGCGCAATAATGTTACCGTCGAGGCTCCCGCGAGGCTTCAAGGTACCAGCAGCCAGGGTATCTACCTTCTTGGCGTCGTCGGCTTGGGCTTGGGTGACAAAGTGTTGCTCCACCATAGCGTCGAGCACCACATTGCGGCGGGCGATGAGGCCATCTGTATGTGAACCGTATGGTGAGTAGTAGGTGGGAGACTGGGGGATAGCGGCTAGGGTGGCAGCCTGGTCCAGCGTCAGGTCCTTGGCGTCTTTGCCGAAGTAAGTCTTAGCGGCCGCCTCTACCCCATACACTTGGCCACCATAAGGGATTTCATTGAGGTAGAGCTTGAGGATGTCGTCCTTCTTATATAGCTGCTCAATCTCGATCGATAGAATGAGCTCTTTGATCTTGCGCGAGGGTGTGCGCTCGCCAGTGAGCAAGGCGTTCTTCACATATTGCTGGGTGATAGTAGACCCGCCGCCGCGCGTTGGATCGCGGAATATAATACCGGTGAAGGCTCGGGCAATGCCCCAGACACTGAAGGCGCCGTGCTTGTAGAAGTTCTTATCTTCTATCGAGACAGTAGCGTGCTTAATATTGTCGCCCATTTCGTTGAAGCCAATAATGCTGCGATTTTTATCGCCATACACTTCGTACAGCAGGGTATTGCCCGTTCGGTCAAAGAACTTGGTAGTCTGGGCAGAGACCTGGGCATTAATCTTATCTGGGCTCGGCAGATCACGTCCGAAGAAGATAAATATGGCAATCATAAGCAAGAATCCCAGGCCCACCAGCTTCAGGAGGGTTGCAGCGCCCTTGCGGCTAAACCAATACGCCTTCAGGTGGCTCCAGCGGAAGTGGTCGATAAAGCGCCCAGTATCCTTGGGGTTACTAGGCTTAGTCGGCTTATCACCAAAGCGCACTATGCGGGTTGGCTCGCCAGGCATCTTGACGACGCGTTTGGGCTCACGTTTCGGTCGACGTTTGCGAGGGGTTGGTTCACTCATATAGATAATTCCTAGGTAGCATTATACCACGTGCCAGTGTTTGAAAAGGCTGAAAAGTCTACAAAAATAATAGCCAACTCCCATTACATAGTAGCCATATGATCCGGGTATGGTCGGCGGCGCCTTGCCTCAGGCTTTGCCGGTAGTGTAGTCTAGAGGCATGGATGATCTGAAGCTTCGTGGAGTAGAAGAAATTATTGGCCAGGAAGAGCTTGAGGCCGATCTGAAAAAGGGCCGCAAACTGCGCCTGAAATTGGGCGTGGACCCAACCCGCCCAGATCTACACCTGGGCCATGCGGTAGTGCTGCAGATTCTGCGCCGCTTCCAAGACGCTGGCCACACCGTCATATTCCTCATTGGCGATGCCACCACCCGGATTGGGGACCCATCCGGCCGTGACACCACCCGACCGGTGCTGACTCAGGCCGACATTGACGCCAATGCCCAGACCTACTTGGACCAGGTGGGCAAGGTGCTAGACCTAGACAAAGTCGAGGTGCGTCATAATGCCGAGTGGTTCGACCAGCTAGAGTTTGTCGATGTCTTAAAGCTGGCCGGCCAGTTCAGCGTCGCTCAGCTCACCGAGCGTGAGGACTTCAATAACCGGCTCGAGAAGGGGCTAGAGCTGGGCCTCCACGAGCTGCTCTATCCCGTCATGCAGGCCTACGACTCGGTGGCTCTCAAGGCTGACATTGAGCTCGGCGGTACCGACCAACGCTTTAATATTCTGGCCGGTCGTGGCCTGCAGAAGAAAATGAGCCAACGCCCACAGCAAATCATTCTGGCCAAGCTGCTCGTCGGCACCGACGGTGAAAAGAAAATGAGTAAGAGTCTCGACAACTACATCGGGCTGACAGACGCACCATTGGACATGTTTGGCAAGGTTATGAGCATACCGGACAAGCTTATTGCTCCCTACTATGAGCTATGTACCGCTATTGATCTGGCAGTTATAGACGAGCTAGTAAAGACCCTGGCTGGCGGGGCCAACCCCCGCGACGCCAAAGCCAGCCTGGCTCGGGAGATTGTGTCTATCTATCATGGCACCGATGCTGCTTTGAAAGCCGAAGCTGACTGGAATGCTACCTTCCGCGACAAGACCGGCCCCAGTGAGGACCAGATTGTCGCCATAGGCACACCCGGTGGGGCACTTGGCGAGGTCCTCATAGCTAGTAAGCAGTTTGAGTCAAATAGTGAGGTACGCCGGCTGGTGGAGCAGAAAGGCATACGCATCAATGATGTGGTTGCCGAGTCTATGGAGGCGCCAGTTGTGCCGGGCGATCTTATTCAGGTCGGCAAGCGCCGCTTCTACAAGCTAAGCAAGCACTAATATGATCGACCTATCGCTGTCAGTGGGGAGCCTCAAGGGCGTTGGCACCGAGGTAGCCAAGAAGTTAGCGCGCCTAGGAATTTATACTATCGGCGACCTGATAGGCCACTTCCCCAGGCGCTATGAGGACTACTCCAAGATTGTGCCTATCCGGGCTATGAAAGCCGGCCCTGTCACCTTCCACGCTACCATCGAGCACGTTGCGAGCCGCAACGCTCGGGCCAAGCGCCTCACTATCACCGAGGCGGTTTTGAGTGATGGCACTGGAACGGTCAAGGCCATATGGTTTAACCAGCCGTACATGGCTCGCACGCTTAAGGTCGGACAGGAAGTATTTATCTCCGGCCGACTAGAGTTCCGCAATAATGACCTGGCTCTGCAGTCGCCCAGCATAGAGCCACCATCGGATCTACCGAAGGACACTGCGCGTATTATCCCCATCTACCCCGAGACCGACGGCCTCAGCTCTAAGCAGCTACGCGGGCTCATCCTCCCACTCATGACCCGCTTAGACGGCCTGCCAGAGACACTCCCGCCCCCCATAACTGAGAGCGCCAAGCTGCTGGATAGGGTATCGGCTATCCGCGAGATCCATTTCCCAACCGGTCCTACTCGGCTGGAGCGGGCCAGACACCGCCTAGCCTACGAGGAGCTGTTTTTCCTTATCTTGTCATCACTAGTCATCAAGCACGAGATTAAGACTGAGTCTGCCCCGGCTATCATGTTCAAGGTCGAGGTCGCCGAGGCTCTCAAGGCCCAGCTGGGGTTCGAGCTGACAGAAGCCCAACGCAAAGCCGCTTGGGAGATCCTCCAGGACCTCATGCGTGATGAGCCTATGAACCGCCTGCTCGAGGGCGATGTTGGGAGCGGTAAGACGGTGGTGGCGGCCATGGCTATCACAATGGCACTGGCCAATGGCAAGCAAGCCGCGCTCATGGTGCCCACCGAGATCCTGGCCCGCCAACATTTTGCCACTCTGACCAGGCTACTAAAGCCCCTTGGCTACCCAGTACAGTTACTCGTGGGGAGCCAGAAAAAGTCCGAGAAAGTGGTTGGCAAGGAAGCGGCCGCTACCACCGACCCGGCCCTTATCATTGGGACCCACGCGCTTCTCACCAAGGACGTGGACTTTGGCAATCTAGGCCTAGTAATAATCGACGAGCAACACCGCTTCGGTGTAGGTCAGCGCCAGCTACTAAAGACCAAGGCTGGCTATCTACCGCACCTCTTGTCTATGACGGCCACACCCATACCCCGTAGCCTCCAGTTGACGGTCTACGGCGATCTGGACGTGTCGGTCATTGATCAGCTGCCGCCCGGCCGCCAGCCGGTGGTCACCAAGGTGGTGCGTGGCAAGACCGCTCGGACCAGCATGTATGAGTCTATTGATGCCGAAATTGCCCTGGGGCACCAGGTGTTCGTGGTCTGCCCGCTTATCGACGACTCACCCGAGCTGGCTGCAAAGAGCGCCACGAGCGAGGCCGATCGTTTGCGTAAGGAGCAGTTCCGACACCGTCGCATTGCCACTATCCACGGCAAAATGCCTGCCGCCGAGAAACAAGAGGTAATGAACCAGTTTGTGGCTGGGGCCATCGACATCCTCGTGGCCACTACGGTCATAGAAGTGGGCGTCGATGTCCCCAATGCTACAGTCATGCTGGTAGAAGACGCCGAACGCTTTGGCCTGGCCGCCCTGCACCAGCTACGCGGGCGAGTTGGTCGTGGACAGGACCAAGCCCTCTGCTTTCTAGCCAGTAACTCCCGCGGTGAGACTACTATGGAGCGCCTAGGTGCCCTGGAGCGTACTACCGACGGCTTCCGTCTGGCCCAGATCGACCTAGAAATGCGCGGCCCAGGCCAAATCTACGGCCTACGCCAGCACGGCGATCTCGACCTAGAGTTTGCCGATCACGCCGACACGCGGCTGGTATCCGCAGTGCGGACGGCGGCGCTAGAATTCCTTCGTGACCCCCGTGCCATGCTACAATATGCCTATGTTACCGACCGTATTAACCGCCTTAAGGCCGTTACCTCACTCGATTAAAAGCAGGAATTTCTAGATGTATCCAGGCTTCGTTGGCCCCCGGCGAGTGGTACCGGCTATTGGCGTCCACCAGCGCCTAGACGCTAGCGCCCACCGGCTGGTTCGCCATCATATATCACCCCGGCTCTTTCCCATCCTGCGCGATATTAAGCGCTTTGAGGGTCTAGACGGCCCTGATGGTCTCAAAATGAAGTCACCAGGGGTGGCTGAGCCCAAACAAATGTATGATCCGTTGGAGGATGTGGGCGAGGTACCCACCTGGGTGGTCAACCACTATCGCGGCCTGGTCCACTCCCTCGAGCACCTGGATCCTATTCGCGGTGCTTTCGAGGCCGCCTGGTTGGCACACTTTATTACCGATGGTCTCACACCAGCTCACCACTTCCCCTTGCACGACCGCATGACTGAGATTGCCGGTACGGATGTGGGTCAAGCCAAGTCCTTCCTAGCCAAGGGTGTCTATACCGATGATACAGCCGTGGGCACCATCAAGAAGAACTGGGCCGTTTGGGGCGGTAAAGGGCTCATGTCCACCCACCTGAACTTTGAGCTGGGCGTGGCTACCATCCTGTTATCCACAAGTATTCATATCGAGCTAGATGTTCTGCGCTGGGAGGAGGCCGTCCGCCTGGGCGCGCTGGAGTTCTTCAAGCTACAGGCACGGCGTGTGGCTGAGTACTCCATGTATGAGCGCTTCTATGAGCACGGCTGGACGGTAGATCTCGCCGGTCTGGTCCGTAATAAGCTTGCGCCCGAGATTGCAACCACGATTGCCCTGACCTGGCTGCTTGCGGCCGAGGAGGCTGGGCTACCACTCGTCCGTATGCCGGCTATAACCGTTACCGCCAAATCGTGAGGATAGTCGCTGGCATCTACGGCAGCCGCGTGCTTGCCCGGCCCCAGTCCGAGGACGTTCGGCCCATGAGTGAGAAAGTCCGGGGCGCCTTGTTCGATAGTCTTGGGGATATCACCGATTGGCAGGTGGCGGACGCCTACGCTGGCAGCGGGGCCGCCGGCCTAGAAGCACTAAGCCGCGGCGCGGAGCATGTCACCCTGGTAGAGAAAGACAAGCGTGTTTCGGAAGTCATCCGGGCCAATATAGGGTCGCTGGCCGCCACTGGCGCACGGCTTATTAACCAGAATGTTTCCACCTGGGTGGATAGTCCGGAGGCAGCGAGCTATGATCTGGTGATTGCCGACCCGCCGTACGCCAGGCTGGACCCAGGGGCACTAAGCCGCCTGGGGGCACTTGTGCGACCCCGGGGCTGGATGGTAGTATCGCACTCTGGCCGAATGGAGCCGCCCGTATTAGAATCAATGCAGCTCATTCGTTCTAAGCGCTACGGCGACTCAGCTTTGAGCTACTACCAGCGGATTACTTCCAATTAATCCGTAAATATAATTAACAACTAGCCGAGCCAGACCAAGCCGATAGCTGTGTGGCGAGGCAAGTGGTGCGTACCTGTAAGTCGCAACAACAATTGCCTAATTGTAGTTAAGTCTAAAATGTAATAGCGGTACGCGCGAGTGGTGGAATGGTAGACACGCTAGCCTTAGGAGCTAGTGGGGGAAACCCCGTGAAGGTTCAAGTCCTTTCTCGCGCACCATAGAAAAAGACCTACTTTCGTAGGTCTTTTTCTATGGTATGGCAGGGCTAGGGACGTAGAACCGTAGGGTGGCGTTCGAGGCGCGGAGGTAAGTCCTAGCTGGTTCGGACTTAGCGAGCACCAAGGGAGCTGGCAGGCGGATAGTAATGCTAATGCTTGCAATTACGTGGTGGTATTGGCATAAGAATTTCATCTACGGTCGTCGTAGCCCAGAAATTATATTTCGTTGTTAGTAGTTAGTGAATCAATTTTGTTTCTCGTAAGTCTCTTTCTGATTACAGTCACGCGTGAGTAAGAGCTTTACGAGAGGTAAGATCGTGATAAACCCACGGCCTGCCTTGTTCGGTGGGCTTTTGCTTGCCGCCTTTCACAAATCAGCACAGAACAGAAAGGGGATGTACATGGCTACGTCCACTCCATCGTCCGTTCGCCGCCTACCAATCGTTGTGACGCTGATAGCGTTGAGCCTACTGTTTTTTTGGGGGTATGCCTCGGCACACACCGCATCTGGTATGCAGCTTGTTTCTGGCAACTACCCACCTCCCGCTTCCGACGGTGAAGACCCGCCAGAAACAGTCAATGAGCATCCAACTCCGTCGACAGTCGTCATTGTGGTCACGGTCGGCCATAGTCCCTCGACGACGGCTGCTCCACCGGAAACTGTCGACGAGACACCAACCACGCATCCTGCCCCGCCTACCACAACCAAGCCGGTACCAGTGACCGTGGCGACCACGGCGCCAGCTCCGACCGCTCCGCCGACCACCCGGCCTCCTGCTCCGGTTGTACCTACTACCGCCGAAGCAGCGCCTGCAGTAACACCGCCACCCGAAACCACTACGCCGGCGCCAGTTGACACCGAGGCTAGTGCACCGCCAGATACCGAAGCACCAGTCGTGACACGGCCACAAGCCCCCGCCCCTGCGGTTCCAAAGCCCAGGAAAGCGAAGCCCAAGGCCCCCACGACCACGCATGCAGGCCAGCCCACCGTGGGAGGCAAGGACTACTGCGCCGGCATACGCCAGGACTACATCTACCCTTCGGCTGCCCCGTTCCCAGTGCGCTACGTCACAATCGTGTTCGACCCGGTGCTTTACCCCGAGCTGGCTCACAAGGGACTGTATCAGGCCATCCGTGTCGCCGAAGCCCACTTCGCCACCACGCCCGTCGCCTTGAGTGATCACCAGCTCTATCAGCTGGCCGCCGACACCATACGTCACGAAGGCATGAGCTACAACTACTGCGTTCATGACGGCCAATCCCTGGTTGTGGCTATCCCCGCCTAGATCTATCTGTGCTACCGGTGGCTGGTTCGAAAGGACCAGCCACCGGCAAACCTTTATCCGTCATAGCTTGTGCGAGTCATCGGCTGTGATGGGTAAGCGTTACTACGTGATCCCTGTATCTGGCTTCGGTCAGATTTGACATTGAGTTCGTCACTGTTCAGTCCTTATCCTGAGGACAAATCCGGTACCTATTTCGCGAGGCAAACTGTCTCAAAGATTGAGTAATGAAAGTATCCCATCCACCCGCTACCATCAGAGGGGGACCATGTGATTCGGAAGCGCAAGCGTACTAAGTCGCCTGTCAACGAAGCTGCTTTGACTGCCAAAACCGCCCGCGATCTGTCTTGGCAGAAGTTCTGCCGCTACAGCGTGATCGGAATGACAGTCGTTGTATTAGTAGCTGGCTGTGTCGGTGGTGTTGCTTTCCTGTTCAAGGGAAGTCAACATACCGCTGCCTCGCCGCCGGCTACCGCCGCGCCGCTAGCAACAGCAGCACCCACTACTACAATCCCGCCGCCGACCACCACCCCAGCCATCTCCTCCCATGTGGAAGGTATCATGGCTGAGTTGGCTAGTCGCTGTGTGCGGGCGACGCAGAACTTCGAAGCGCCGGACGCTGCCACACTGGCAACCGATCTGCCAGCTGCCACGGCAACGGCGCAAAAGACCTATGCCGACCAGCTCACCGGCTGCTTTGCATCCAGCTTTGACCTATCCACCCTGTGGAGCGGCCAAGGCCAGCAGACAGCTACTGAGCCTTACCCAGTCATGCTCACTGAAGGGTCTGACGGTTTGACCGCCACCTTCAATGTGCGTCTGCGCGTCACTGGTCCAGCCTGGAAGTATTTTCAGGTACCGGTGGCTTGCGATACTTCCAAATGCTGGCTATCCGCCGCTCCAACTACTACCACTCCGCCAACCCCGTCCTGAAAGGACAAATCATGTACAACCACCTAATGAAGCTGGTATACCATATCCATGTCCTGGGACAACTCCCAGCCGATAATTCCACTCCGCCAACCACCCCGCCCAGCGGCGGGGCGCCCAAGATTGCCATCCCGACATCTTCGGGCAACGGCATACTCGCACCCCTGACGGCGCCGTTCGAGAACATCGCCGGCTCAATCTGGGGCATTGTACTCCGGATCATCTTGCCCGCAGCGCTCGCCATCTCGGCTGGCATCTGGATCAGTTCTGGGGCGTTCGGTAGTAAGACCGGTGTAGCTCGCGGCCGCAGTGGCATCTTCACGGTGCTGTCTGTGATCGTGTCCGTCATTGTCGTGGTGTTCTTCGGCAACCTACTCCTCAGTTCCTTTAGCTGAGTAGATCATGGACCGGACACGCCGTATCGGCCTCTGGGTCGTCGTTGCAGTAGTAGTTTTCGGTTTCGGCTAGGTCGTGGGACACAAAGCCACTTCTCAGCAGTCAGCCGACGCTACTGCAGCGCCACCAGCGGCGGCCAGCGGCGGATCTGCCGCTTGCCCGATCACCGCACACTCCACGCTCGGAGCCGTATCAACGGCCACGGAGGGCATTACGGCACTGGCCGACGCCTTCCTTGTGGGTACAGATCATGCGGTGCAAGAGCAGAAACGCGCGAAGGTCCTCAACCGCTACATAGCTGAGAACCTTCGCGCTACTTACGTTCAGCTATTTGCCACCACGCTCATCCCGGCGACCCAGAGCGTAGATGTACCCATCCGGTACAGTATCGTCTCAGAGTCTTCGGACCGCGTTGTTGTGACCATTCTCATGGCCAGCTTCGCCAGCATCGAAAGCGGCGTCAAGCAGCAAGCTGGGTTCGTCGATCTGACGCTCACCTGGAGCGCTGCCGTCGCCGAATGGCAGATCAGTGCGTTGAAGAACCGTGCATTGAGCCAATCATCCGATCTAGTCACAGCCCTCTCCACTGGAAAAGAGTTCTGCCATGTCCCGACAGCGGACTGACATACCTGATCTGAAGCCTCTGAATATGAGGCACATCCTGCTGGCCATCATCATTGTGGTGGCCGGCGCCAATGCCTGGTCCCATACCAGCGCAGCTGCTCCAGCCCAGCCCGCTGTCGCAGTCCGGGCGCTTCCTGCATTGCCAGATCCCTGCAACTTCCTTCCCGACCCGACTGGCGGCGCGCTTTGCGCTGCCAAGGACATCGTGATCGATGGAGCCAAGAGTGTCGTTACAGACGCTGCTTCGGGCATCATGAACTCGGTCGTTAGCTGGGTTTCCGGCATCCTGACCGACGCCCTGAAGTGGGGTATCGACCAGCTCAGTGCACTGCTCGGTGCAGTGCCAGGACCACCGCTGACTGCAGCTTGGTTCCTAGCGCTCTACGGGAGC
>JBBRNT010000008.1:0-48196 GCA_038230095.1 Candidatus Saccharimonadia bacterium | reverse complement strand
TTCCTTGAACATCGCAAAGATATAGCCTCCGCGAGCATGAGTACGCCGGGAACGGCGGCTCGTTGTCTCGCATGGTTTTGGGTACTTTTGCCGTAACAAAAGTACCAAGGAAGAAAGAAAAGGAATTCTCGGACTAGCAGAATAGGCCATAGATGAAATGGGAGGGAGGAGGGTAGACCTCCGTTATGGAACTACTAGCCAATCGGCAGCCGTGTTGCTGTCTGTGCCGAGCCCATTGCGCTGGATGAGGACAGTACTGACCTGGGTGGCAATAGAGGGGTTGAGCTGGCTAGTATCGGCGCCCCAGCTAGCGGCGTCTACTGCCACACTAGCGGCGTTCTTCAGGATAATCCGGTCGCCACCAGGGGCTAGGCCATTGCCAATCTGTTGAGTGACCGCTACCCAGCCGTGGGATGGGATGAAGGTATCGAATACGAAGCTGTAGCTGCCACCAGAGGCATCGCTGAGTTTCCAGTTCTTCAGATTAACCGAGTCACCAGTAGGGTTATAGATAATGACTGCCTGGCCAGTAGCCCCTCCGCCATTACCAATGTTGACGATAGTGGTGGTGGAATTATTATTGTTGGCACTACCCGATGTGGCACCACCGCCATTGGTATTGCCGCTGGAGCTAGCGCTGCCAGATGAGGACGACTGATTATTGGTATTGGTAACGGTTACATTATTGGTATTGCTAGTGCTACTTTGGCAACTCTGGTTTACGACGGCGTTATTGAACGAGCCAGGGCCGGTACTACCCAGATTGATAGTGCCGCTAGCAGGCAAGAAGCAGGCCAGACCCGGGCTCTGGAACCAGACTTCCTGGATAACTAGGTGGCTAGGGGTCACCACCGCCGCCGCGGTGAGCCGGTTGCCGGTGAGCGATACTGGGTTAGACACGAGCATAGCCTGGGTACTACGTACGGCCAAACCCATTAAAATGGTAGCTACAATAGCCCGCATAATGCCGTCCATCCCCTGCCGCTTAGGACGGTCGGTGGAGCGCGGTACTGGTGCAGGGGTCATTGACACGGCTTGGGCAGCTGGCCGCGGCCTAGCTGGATCCTGGGGCCGTAACGGCTGGCTGGGGGGTGTGGGGGAGGCTTTTTCTGGCTCGGCTAGGCGCTTTTTTAACAGCTGGATCTCGTCAAGAATAATGATAATACCCGGAATGCCAAGTAGCAGCGCCAGTCCGAGTGGGGTTTTGGACCAGTTCACTATGCGGCCCACCACCCCCACGTGCCAGATGACTTTGCCCACTACATTGCCGCCCAGGATGGGCTGGTCGGCGCTGTTGTTGGCGTCTCCCTTGGTAATGAAGCCCGGGAGCCCAGCCTGCGGCTTAAGCTCAATGATGCGGTGAGTGATAGTTTGCTGGGTGTTACGAGGGTTAATGTAGGTAACAACGTCTCCAATGTGCAGCTGGGCGTTGGGGACGCGTCGTACCAACACCAAAGAACCAGGCGGGATGGTGGGCCGCATGCTACCAGTGACAACCGTCAGGGCCTTGAGGCCCGTCTGTGGTATGGCAAATAGCAGCAACAGCCCACCCCCAACCACGAAGATGGCTAGGCTAAGAAACTTGAGCGTTTTGGTGATTGCACGTTTCATAGAGTTCCCGCTGGCTGTTAGTTTTGGGTATTACAGGGAAGTTCCGCTAAATACGAGGTCGAAGCCGTCAACATGCGCGTTGGAGCCAGTGACAACAGCAGAGTCGATCATGGCCACGGCTTTTAGCTGGATTTGGCTATTCCCGGCCAGTGGACCGCCATTGATGGTGACATTGCCGGCCAGCAGATCGGCCAGAGTGGTGTCAGCATAGACTACGGCGTCATTGTCGAACTGAGTGATCTTGATGTGAACGCCTGAGAAGCCACCAGGGTTGAAGCCGCCATATGTAGGGACCGCGGGTACATGGGCAGTCAGCGTCAGCGGAACGGCCCCAGTAGTGCGGATATTGAAGTAGAACGGATCGCTGTTCTGGCCCGGTACTAGGTTTGTAATTGTAAAGCCCTGCTGACTTTGGGCAAAGCCGCTATCTACTATCTGGACTTCGAGCCCAGCGGTAGCGGTTGAGATGGTGTTATTGGACAGGGTGGCCGTGGAGCCAAGGTTGGCAAAGGTGATACCTACTACTAACGCGGCGCTGGCGCCAATAACGCCGACTGCACGGGTGATAGCGAGTGTTCGCTTGTTCATAAGATGCCTACTTTCTGGTTCATTAATGTGGACTATGGTAGGACGATGACCGGCTGGGTACCAGTGAAGACGATGCCGAACGGTGTTAGTGTACCGCCCGAACCGCTGTAGCTAGAGTCGATAGTAGCTGTAATGGTGTAGGCTTGGTCCGCACCAGGAGCCAGGGTAGTACCTGGTAAGACGAAGGTGTTGTTTTCGTAGTCAGACAGCACGCCATCCAACGGAGGCGCAAAGCCGACAGCGGTGAGCTTCATGTGGATTTTGTCTTTGGTGATCCCGGTTACAGTAAATCCGGGGAAAGTGGCCGAAATGACCATTGGGGTACTACCCGTATTGCGCAGCTTGAACGGAAATGTGGCCGATTCTACACCGGGAAGGAGACCTACGAAGTTGAAGCCCGGCAGAGTGATTACCTCGTTTGGCCCGTTGACGAGCGCTAGGCTGGCTGTAGCGGTGCTTAGCTTATTGTCTGTTAGTGTCACGGTATTTGATGTTAGATTCGCGAATGTTATGCCTGTTACCAGAGCAACTGTGGCGCCAATAACGCCGACTGCACGAGTAATAGCAACCGTTTGTTTGGTCATGGTTATCTCCCTCATTTTATTATTACTTTTACCTCTCCACATCTGTCAGTTCGCTTCCACACGAGGCCGACAGCACGAGGACAATTCCAAAAAGTACGCGCTACCCCCTACGGCTGCGTACCGGTGAACACCAGATCGAACGGCTTCAGGCTAAATGGGCCTTGGCCGGTTAGAGTAGGACTCATGGTGGCGTGGATAATGAAGTTCTTGACCTGACCGGGGCTTAGCGTACCAAAGGCCAGGGGCTGGTCCCCCGCTACCAGATCGGCGATGGTGGGGCCAATATTGCCGCCATTGGAACTATTGTCTATCTTGAGGACAACCTTGTCTGGTGGCAGGGAGGAGCCGGTGAGGTCGGTGGGAATACGAGCGGTGACGGCCAGCGATACTAGGCCGTTGTTCTTGAGTGTAAAACTAAATGCATCGGAAGTGTGGCCAGGGATCATGTTATTAAACTTAAAGCCTGGGAAGCTATTGCTCAGATTGTTGGCATCGGGGCCCACCTGGAGATCGGCCGAAGCGGCGGAGACCTCGTTGGCCGAGAGTATACCGTGCGGTGCATTGCCATCAAGGGCCAGCGTGGCGCCTACGACAACCACGCCCACAGCCCCAATAATTGCCGCCGTACGGGCAAACGCCACTAATAACTTCATACTCACCTCTATCTATAGCTATCCTACACCCATGGGTGGAGACAAGCGCAAGGGTTTTATATCAGGCGCCCAGATTAGGCTCGGGGCAGCCTCTTAAACTTCGAGCTGGGGGCAACATTGACGGCCAGGGTGGCGGCGGCGGCCAGAATGAAGATAAAGTGCAGAGCTGTCTTGGGTTCGGTGTGGCTGGCAATGATGGCCAGTATGCTCCAGCCGGCTAGGCAGACCACGCTATTGGTTACCTCCTCTACTACCACGTACTCTATACGGGGAAGCTGCTTCAGCCGGTGGTAGAACGTGGCCTGTAGCGGTATGTCCATGGCGGGGCTGACAAGACCATCGACAATACTGAGCCCAATAGCGCCCGTGAGCGTGGTAATAATGGTACGAACCACGTGCACCATGGCAGATGTGAACTGGCCGAAGCGGAAGAAGCCGGCCCGGTTCTGCTGGGTGGCCAGCCGCGAGATAGCCCAGAGGGCCAGTACCGGCCCAACGGCGGCTATGGTGGCAGCGAGGCCAACTTCCTCGAACGAACCGACCACAAGGAAGACATAGAGCGGCCAGGCCACGGCCACAAAGGCGGTCTGCAATGCGCCCAGCGCCAGGTCTAGGCTATGCATGATAATTCTGGGGCGAAGCACCTCGCGGAACTTGAGCCTGCGCTCACGCCACGGCTCTGGCTGGCGCCAGACTAGGGCGCTGGCGGTGAGGGCGGCAAAGGCGGCCACCCAGAATACCGAGGTAAAGCCGTAGTGGGTGGCTAGGAAGCCACTGCTGACCGGGGCAATAATGGCGACAGCACGGGAGATAGCCTGGACGGTGCCCAGATCTCGACCATGGTCGTGCTTGCCACGCGAGAGCGACAGATCTATGTGGTAGCCTACCCAGTAGAAGGCTAGCGATACACCCAGCACCACCGCGGGGATGGCGTAGGGCAGGTGCAGGCTATGGAAATTGGCCATTATAATGTAGAACGCGACCTGGAGGGGGTAGCTGGTGGCAAGGATACGCTGGGGGCCAAACTTGTAGGAGAGCCAGCCAGCTAGGGGGATGGTGGCAGCCCGGGTAACACGCTCGACGGCAAAAAAGAGGGCGATGGGAACCAAGCGGTAGCCAAGCTGCCAGAGGTAGATGGGGACGAAGATAGAGACCAGGCCACGGGCTAGGGCTAGGAGGGACTCGGCTTGCACCAGGCTCCAGAACTCCAGGATCTTGATCTTGCTTGGTTTTGCTATTTTTGCTTTTGCAGACATTAGCCCAATAGTATCATTTTGCTTATGCTAAGGCGAATGCGTGGGATGAGCCAAACGGGACGAAATTGACTTCAGGTGGTAGTTGCGCTATGATCGGGCACGTCGCTTTGAGCTCTGTACTCGAAGCAGTACCCGCCCACAATCCACTACTACTGGCCGCCTGGAGGCACCAATGACACCGAGAGGAACCCCTGTAACCGGGACAGAAACCGCGGGGTACAGGGTAAGTACCAGTACCAACCCGTCCCGTACCCTGCACACTCGGGCTTACGCGGTGATAGCCACCGTTCTCAGTATTGCAGCATTTGTGCTGACAACGCTGTCCTCAGTGGCTCCCAACCCTACTGAGTCAACGCACCGCACCTGGATGGGAATGGCCCTAGCCGGCCTTGGTGCGCTCGTCTTCTTCTACGGCCTACTGCGGCAAACTGGGCGGCGCCGAACAGCCTCCCTGGTGATAGTCCTAGGGACTTCTGTTGGCGTTATCCTGAGCGGCTGGCTGCTGCTCCGTTTCTTAGGCCTCTTCTGAGGCCTACTACCCCTGGCTTATCTGCACAACTGTGCGGGTGGGCCAGGGGCTTTTATTATTCCTTAATTGAATAGTACTTTACTTTTTACAATACTTATGCTATGATAATGTGCATTGTCAGCTGTAGCTCTGCTATGACTGATTGATCCTTAATCCACAGCGCAATCCAAGTCCAATCCAACCCACACGACAAGCCTGGAGGCCGTCATGCAAGCGTACACCCAACTCCCCCCAATGACCGAGGCAGAACGGGCCGTGTTCCGCCAACGGCTGGCCCAGCACATCCTGGAGAGCCAACCGGCAAACGCTCCGCGCGCACGCGGTGCTGGCTGGCTGGCGCTCTTGTTCGCTGCCTGCTGCTTTGGCGCCCTCGGCTATGCCATGTTCGCCAAGCCGGCAACAGCCATGAGCGCCGCACAGACCAACCAAATGGCCAATCTGGTCATGATGGCTCTGGGGCTGTTCCTGGTGGCCCTGTACTTCATGATCCGCTGGGTTGGCCACGGGCGCGGCTCTGCCCTTGGGCAGCTGTTCATGTGGGTGCTCGTGATCGCTGGCGGAACTGTGGGCAGCCACTACCTGCTCGCGCTCGCCATCCACCACCTGGGCTAGCGCCCACACCCAGCAACCCCCGGTTCGTCGACACCATTGTGTTTGACGAGCCGGGGGATTTTTCTTTGGCCCATCTCTTTCGAGAAATACTTGCTTTTGTAGACTATTTGTGCTATTATTGTGCACATTCGCTTTTAAGAGCGAACCCCTCGTGAGATTCACGAAGCACCCCACACGCTCCATCTGGAGCCCGAGCCCCCGAAAGAGGCCCCCATGATCACCATCCCAACCATCGTTCTCGATGACGCCCAGCTGATGGGCGAGTACATTCGCGACATGGCCGCCGAAATGAAGATCTCGGTGGCATACTGTGCCATGGACATCACCGGCGCTGTCATCCTCTCCTGGAAGTTGGGCGGTTTGAAGCCGGCCAGCATCGACATTGCGGAGGCCAAGGCCATCACCGCGCTGCGCAACCGCATTGCTACCCGTCAGTTCCTGCTCCCGCTCGATCGGGGCGGCAAGGGCTGGAGCGAGCTGGACGTCCTGAACGCCAAGGCCGGCCACCCGCAGTTCATCGCCTGGGCCGGTGGCATCCCCATCATGCATCCCGATGGCGCCGTCGCCGGTGCCATCGCCGTCTCCGGCGGCACGGAGGACCAGGACCACGAACTGGTCATCGGCGCCGCAGCCGCCCTGGCTGCCTGACCTGTCCCCTGCCCCGCCGTTTTGCTTCCACTCTGGAGGCAGGCGGCGGGGCCGACAACTAGGATTACAAATGAAAGTTTGCAACCCTAGCAGTCGAAAGACTAGTACCTTCAAACGTCCCGCAAGGGGCCCGAGCCGAAAGGCAAACACATGCCCGTAGTTACTATCACCCGCCCTGCCGGTAATCCACCCGAGGAATGGGGAGCTACCAAGCGCTTCATCCGAGATCTGGTTGCTGAGTCGCTCTCCCGCTACATGCCCGAAGCCACTCTGCCCGAGGAGATCACCCTCACCACGCACCAGGCCGAGCCGGATGACCTCATGGCCTACCAGATCGAGATTCACGTCTTGATCACCTGGCCAGGCGCAACCCAGCTACAGCTCGCCGACACGGCTAGCTGGATCCGCGGCGGGATTACCCCCTACATGCGGCGCCACGACTTAACCTGCTGCGTGGACATTACTCCACGCGCCATGTGTGGATTCGCCGAAGTCGAAGTACCGCAGCAGCGCGTCTTCCAGGCCATCGATGGCGAGGCAGATGGTGGTACCAGGATTGCGGGCCCAATGGATTACGACCCGCGGGAAAGCAATCGCGTCCGCGAACAATTCGGTCTCGATAACACCGCACGCGGCACCATGGACCAGAGCCGTTTCGGCGGCCTGCCTGACTTCAGCGGCGTACCGGTTACCAACCCGGACGACAGGCCGCAAGTTCGCGATGACGGCACCATCATGGGCACAGTGCACCTGCCCCAGGGCTTTGACCCCGGCGAGCGCACTGTTGTCCCGCAGTACTTCGGCGACTGACGCCTGTCCCCCGCCCCGCCGTTTTGTTTCCACCTTGGATACAAGCGGCGGGGCCGACAACTGAGCCTACGAACCCCCGTTCGCATGTTCAGCAGTCGAAAGACTAGTACCTTCAAACGTCCCACCCGGGACCCCACCCCGAAAGGCATCTACTATGCGAGCAATGTCTACCATTACCTTGTCCGAAGCCATGCTGCTGGCCCAGCGAGTTGTCGACCTGGCAAACATGGCTGGCACACCCGTGGCGGTCTGCGTCATGGATCTGGAATACCGGCCTGTCGCCACCATGGCCATGGACGGCGTGGCACTGGAGTACGTCAATATTGCCAAGCGAAAGGCGGAAACAGCCTTGCGCATAGGTGCCGACACCTCCACCATGACCGAGCCCGATTGGTCGCCCCGTGACCATATGGTCATGGCGGCCCGCGGCCTGGCAGTGTTCAGGGGCGGTGTCCTCATTGATGACAACCAAGGCTTCACCATCTGCGCCATTGGCATCTCGGCTCTGTCCGAATATGACGATGAGGCACTGGGCCGCGCCGTGGAACAGGCCGTGGACATTGTAGGCGGCCAGCTCACACTGGTTCCCCTGCCTCGCACGTACCAGCCAGTGGACCACAGTGTGGCCAACCACGGCGACTGGGGCGGTCCCTGCGATGCCACGGATGCCGCCGGCCCGGATGTGACTCACACCCACTCCCGGCTAGGCGGTATCACTGGGCAAGTCAGTGGTCCCTCGGCCTCTGGCCACGGTGAGCTCCGGCGCTAGCTAGCGCCACCTGTCCGGCACCCCTTCTGGGGTGCCGGCGATAACTGAGCCTACGAACACCCGTTCGCAAGCTCAGCAGTCGAATGCAAATTCGAGTACCCCACAACTAGCCCAACCGGGCCCAACCGCCCAGGAGGGCTACCATGAAGATCATTCCTTCAACGATTACCGCAAACCTGACCCATGAGGATCTCGAGGAGATGCTTACGTTCTTCCACCTTTACCGAAAACTGCTCGACAGGCACCCGGACTGGTGGAACCGCCGTCATCTGACCGCAATGCCCATTACGCTCAGCCGTGGCGATTTCAGCTGCCAGCTGTGGTTGCTAGCGATCTCACAGCAGCTCGAAGAGGGCACTTTGACGCTCCATACGCGGGCAGGGAGCCACAATCGTGCTATCCAGCTGTTCGACATACCCACCAGTGTGAAAGTCGACAAAGAGATGGATGTGGTGGTTCGGCTGACCAGTGCCATTGCCGTGGAAGGTGCCAATATTGTCGGCGGTACCGCGCTCCTGCTGTGCGAGAATGACACCTGGCGTCCGCATGACCCACCGAACTTCCTGTTCACTGGCATCGAGTAGCCCTTGTCCTCCTGCCGCCCTGGCACCTACCCTGCCTCCGAACCAAAAGCCCCGTCGTAGTGACGGGGCTTTTTCATTGGGACTTAGAGCGCTAACTTAGACTTTGATGACCGCAGCCACAGTGGGCACAACACGCTCGTCGAAAACGGACGGGATAATGCTATCTACGGCTGGTGTCTCCACCAGACCGGCCAGGGCGGCGGCGGCGGCTAGCTTCATAGTATTGGTAATTTTCTTCACATTGTGGTCCAGGGCACCACGGAAGAAACCGGGGAAAACCAAAACATTGTTGATCTGGTTAGGGTAGTCGCTGCGACCAGTGGCCACAATGAAGGCGCCGGCAGCAGTGGCCTCAGCCGGAGTAATCTCGGGGCTGGGGTTGGATAGCGCAAAGACAATTGGCTTGTCGCCCATGGCGTTGATGGCCTCAGACGTAATTGAACCAGCCACGGACACGCCAATAATAGCGTCGGCGCCGTGCGCAGCCGCCACTACATTGCCCTCAATATTATGTGGATTAGTCAGCTCGGCTAGTTGCACCTTGTACTGGTCCAGGTCGGCGCGGTGCCTGCCAACTATGCCTTTGCTATCGGTCACAATGACCTCCGCTGCGCCGGCCTCCACTAGTAGCTTGGCGACAGCGCTGCCGGCCGCACCGGCGCCGACCACAACAACCTTCGCGCTACCCAGGGTCTTGCCGGCTACCTTCAGTGCATTGGTGAGGCCAGCTAGGGCAACAATGGCAGTGGCGTGCTGGTCGTCATGCATGACAGGTATGTCTAACTCCGCCTGCAAGCGGGCCTCTATCTCGAAGGCGCGGGGTGCGGATATGTCTTCTAGATTGATGCCACCGAAGACTGGGGCAATAGCCTTCACGGTGCGGATAATCTCCTCAGTATCTTGGGTGTCTAGGGTGATGGGAAAGCCATCTACCTGAGCAAGAGCCGAGAAGAGCATGGCTTTGCCTTCCATGACCGGGATGGCGCCTTGTGGGCCAATATTGCCCAGGCCAAGTACGGCTGAGCCATCTGAGATGATGGCGACGGTATTGTGCTTGAGCGTGTACTCGCGCGTCTCTTCGGGGTGGGCCTCTAGGTGCTTGGAAACAGCACCGACGCCGGGGGTGTAGTAGCGAGCAAGGGTATCGGGGGTAAGTGTGTCTTTCGGTTGCACGCTAATCTTGCCGTGGTGCTTTTTATGGAGTTCTAATGCGTCTTGGTTTAGGTCTGACATGGTACCTCGCTATCTTTTGTATAGTATAGGCTCTCGGGGCGGCTATGTCGAGAGATGCTATTGACTTATTGTAATTGTTGTGTTATTGTAATACAACTAGTCACGACCCGTGACTCGAACCCCAAAGGAGATACCATGCGCCTCACGCGTTTGGAGACAGACCCCGCCGACCGCGTCTTGAACGACTGCGTCTTCCGGATGGATGATGCAGCTGATCTGACCACGGCTCCCGACGACTACCGAGTTCCGTTGTACCTGCTGATAGCAACGTACGGCAAAGGCGAGAGCGAAGAAGTCGCCGCTCGTCTGATCACCCTCTGCCAGCGTGCTGGACAGGGCTGGGTCGGGCTCGACTACAACGCCTTCCGGCGCCAGGTGGCCGAGGAGCTTCAGGCGGACGCCTACGAAGGCAGTATCCGGAGCTTCATCTGGATCGAGATGCAGCGCTACGGCGTTACCCTCGAAGACGTGCTCACCCAGGTCATCGCCGTCGGCATCAATGACCTCCGCGACAAGGGGTACGTACGTGTCGAGCGAGACACCGATCAGGAAGGCAACGACTTCGACGTGATCTACCCGACCACGAAGTTCCTGGAGCCCATCCAGCGCTTCGTGACCGTCGCCGCCTGACTACTACCCCCTGCCCGCTTCTGAGCGAGACGAACCCGCCTCCACGGAGGCGGGTTTTGCATTGCTACTAAAAAAGACCCTAGAAAGGGTCTTTTTTAGTAGCCCAGCTTAGTGACTGGGAATGGCGTCTGAGGCCGGGGCGGCTAGATCTGCCTTGGGCTTACGGTAGAAGGCCCAGAAGAAGACTCCGGCAATAAGTATAACCGCGCCGGATATGTAGATGGGCGACTCAGGCGTTAGGCTGGCGGCAATGTAGCCGGATAGTACCGGTGGGATGGTCTGGGCAAGGGCCTGGATGCTGAAATTGATACCCAGAATCTCACCTTGCACCTCACGACCAGCAGTACGGCTAACAAGCGCAATAGAGTTGGCCTGGGATAGGCCGTTGAACATGGCAAAGAACGGGATAATAAGCAGCAGCTGCCAGACCCGGTTAGGCAAGAAGAAGGCCAGGGTAGCCAGGCCCATGAATACGTAGCTAAAGTTGAGCACCTGAGACTCACTGAGAACTTTCGAAACCCGGCGCGTCACGACAGCCTGAGAGATGGCAATCCAAATGCCAGTGTAGGCAAAGAAGTCGCCAATGTGGCTCTGGCCGGCAAGGCCACCATAATAGGCGAACCGGTTGATGAGGAAAACGCTAAAGAACGAGGTGAAGAACGTGAATCCGGCATTAAACAAGAAGTTGGTAACAAATAGCGTTCGTAGCTCGGGCAGAGTGGCGGCGCGGACTATATTACGAACGGATTGGGTTAGACGAATTCTGACGCGGTCGCCGAACTTGTGAAGAGTTTCTGGGAACAGGAATACGACCGACAAGACATTGAGGAAGCTCAAAATGGCTGCAAACCAGAACGGTGTAGCGGCATTAAACCAGCTGGGTGTGGTCAGGGCGTGGAAGCTGCCGATGCCGATAAGGTCTATGCCCGGGACACTCAGCTTGCCACCAATGTAGGGCCCGAGGATAAAGCCCAGACCAAAGGCGGCACCTATAAGACCGAAGTTCTTGGCTCGGTCTTCGGGCTTGGTAATGTCGGCAATAGCGGCCTGGGCCACGCTGAGGTTGCCCCCGGTAACGCCGTCAAAGGCGCGAGCTATGAACAGGAGGGGGATGTTACGCTGGATAATCCCAATGGCAAACATAACGTACGACAGACAAGTGCCGAGTAGCGATAGGCCCAGAATAGGTTTGCGGCCAAATCGGTCAGATAGCTGGCCGAGGATGGGAGTGGCCACAAACTGCATAAATGGGAAGATGGCGAGCAGGAAACCGAGTAGAATGAGGCCCTGGCCATAGGTCCAGCCAACAGGTAGTAGGTAGTACGGCGAGCGGGGGTTGGCCAGCAGCTGCGGGATGACTGGGATGAGAATACCGAACCCAAGCAGATCGATGAATATGGTAATAAAGACCACTGCTAGCGGCTTGCCAGCAAAACGTTTTTTTGTATTCTCCATGGTGATTCCTTTGAGGTTATTTGACGCCTATTTGACACCTACTGGTGCCAAAATTTGGCTTATCCTAGCACAAAATGCCAGATCTGTACAGACTAGTGACCGGCGTTGGGTGCGCCACCGCCAGCTGGGGTGCCGGTTTCGACGTGCTTGGTGTAGGGCAAACTCAGCGAGGCAAGGAACGCAAGAATGAAGATACCCGTCATGGCGAGGAGGGTTTTCTGCGCTGCCTCAACGCTGGCATTGTTGATAATAGAGGTAATCTCATTAGCAATTGCAGGGCTTACGCTACCCTGGTGACTATCACCACCAAAGGCGGCATTTGAGGCATTGGAGCCAATGTTCTGGGCCAGTACTGGCTTGGCTTGGCCGGGAATAACAGAACTTTTCTGAATACCCGTGGTCGTGCCGGAGACAATGGCGGCCAAGAGAATTGCACCAAGTATGGCTGAACCCAGGGAGGAACCAACTTGGCGGAGAGTGTTGTTTACGCCTGAGGCCTCGCCTGCCTGCTGAACCGAGACGGCCGATAGGGTTAGATTGGAGATCTGCGCCATGACCATACCCATGCCAACGCCGAAGAGCAGTAGGCCAGGTACTAACGAAGCGGCGGTTTTATCGATGCCAATGCCGAAACGCAGGACAATGCTAGCGGCCAGAGCAAGACCAACGCCGGTCTGGATGATGCGTTTGGGAGCAATTCGCGTCGATAGAAATGCCGAGAGCGGACCGAAGATGAGCATGGTTACAGACATGGGTAGGAGCGCTAGCCCAGTATGGAAGGCGTCTAGATTATGAACTGATTGCAGGTAAACCGGCACGGCGAAGACGAGCCCGGTCATGCCCATGGAGACTATGGCCATAGTGCCAGCGCCCGTAATAAACTGACGGTTCTTGAACAGGCGTAGGGAGACGAGCGGGGTGTGGCCACGGGCCTCACGCCTACCCTCCCAGAACCCGAAGAGCACAAGCAGGACCATACCCAGAACCACGGCGTACACTGTCACCGAGAGGCCGCCAGGGAGCGCCCAACCGAAGAGCGCGAAAGCCTGCTTAGCCCGGAACCAGCCGAAGGTAGAGGACTGGATAATGCCGAATACGACCGAGAGTAGCCCACCGGCCGAGAGCAAAATGCCAACGAAGTCCAGCTCGGGCTTCTCGGCACGGTCACGATACTCCTTGATTAGGACAGAACCTATGACGAGAATAGCGGCAACAACTACATTGATACGAAAGCCCCAGCGCCAGCTGTAGTGGGTGGTAAGGAAGCCGCCCAGAATAGGGCCGATGGCCGAGGACACAGCGGCTATAGCACCCCAGACGCCGAAGGCGATGGCGCGCTCACGACCATGGAAGGTAGAGACCACTAACGAAGCGGTGGCAGGCATCATGAGGGCAGCGCCGATCCCCTCTATGATGGCCTCACCAGCGATCATCATACCGAGGTGGGTACTAATGGAAGCAATGAAGCTGCCAATAGCGAAGATGATGGCGCCGGTAACGAACATGCGCTTACGACCAAAGAGATCACCCAAGCGACCGCCAGTGACAGTAAGGGCGCCGAGCATGAGGGCATAGGCGGTTATAACCCACTGCATACCCTTAATGTCCGTATGCAGATCGTGTACTAGGGTACGTAGCGACACATTTAGCAGCGAGGTGTCTATGACGATAATGGCCAGGGCCAGGCTGAGAATGACGAGCGTCCCCCACTTGCGGAAGGCACTAGGCTCGGTGGCGGCCAGAGGCTGGGGTTCAGGCTGCGTCTGTGTGCGAACTGGCACCGCCGGGACCTGTGGGTGGCGGGGTGGCACGCTCTGGCCAGGCTTGGATTTTCGTAGATCTAGGACTTTTGGATTAGGCATGGTGGGTTACTTTCTCTCCTGGCTTGGTTGGTGGTTTGGTGTTGGTATCGCACATGGTACGGGCGCGTACAATAAGGCGGTCAAGTGCGGCTCCCAGTTCCTGACGAGCGGCCTCGGTCTGGTCGCTGTAGATGGGCTCTAGGGTCTTACTGAGTACCAGGCGGGTCTTGTCGGTCATCGCCTTTCCACGGGCGGTGACAGTCAGGAGGTGCTGGCGGCGGTTGACCTTGTCCAGTTCTTGTTTCAGATACCCCCGCTCTACTAGCTGGCTTACCTGCCGGCTAACGGCTGCCTCGGTGAGACCAAGGTAGGCCGCAATGTGCGAGCCGGTGGCGTCAGCCTTGTGATTGAGCACCATAAGAATCTTGTACTGTGAGAAGCTCAAACCCGCCTGTTCGAGTAGGGGCGGGCCTACCAAGCGTTCTAACAAAAAACTAAGCTTGTGAAAACGGTAGCTGAGCTCCCTATCGCCGTATCTGATATTATCCATAAATAAGAGTTTACTTGTTAATACTTAACAAGTCAATAGTTACGTTTGGGTATTATTATATTGGCTAGGGTCGGAGGGTGCCAGCAAAAACCTGCCAAGCGAGAAGGGACTTAGCGACCAGGCTGAGAACCATGTAGACACGTTCACCGTACAGATAGTCCTTCCACTTCCCCACCTTGGCGTACTGCAGGATCATATTGATAGCAAATGAGTTGAAGAAAATGAAGATAGAGACATAGATCCAGTACACGAAGGTGGGGATGTTGCCGCTGCCGAAGGTGTTGGACGACCAGAAGTACAGCGCTATGGCCACCCAGGGGACAATACCGGCAAGGCAGCCCACCCAGTAGCTGACCCAGCTGGTGGTCTTGGTGGACTGGTTGTGGACCTCCATGACCAGACCGCAGAGGTTCATGATAGCCACCAGGCCGAAGATCATGATGAGGCTGGATAGATCGTAGATGCCGACGAGCATGGCAATGGCTACCATCATGGTGGAGGCTGACAAGCTGTACTCTATCCAGCGGGCCTTGTTAATACCCTTGGCCAAACCAGCTTCGTAGCGCTGGCGATACACGGTGGCGATGACTAAGTGGGCTAGGGCGGACATGAAGAAGAACGCCACAATCAGCCAGGCCAGGGGTACAGTGGCTAGCTGCTCGGATGTGGCCTTCAGGGTGCTGGTGGCCCGGTCAAAGGTGAGGAAATTGACTGTGAGCGGCAAGCGGAAGTCCTTACTAAGCAGAAGCACCGCAAGGCCCTGGGCGAAATGAAGGACGGCCATAATGGCATTAAACTTATTGAGTGAACGTAGTTTAGATTGCATACACCTATCCTAGCATAAGCATCATACTCTTTCAACCTAGACGTGGCAGCTTTGGTATAATCCAGGCATGTCACTCCAGAAGCGTGCAATTCGTAGTGCCCTTACCAGCCAGCGGCGCCAGCTGAGCCAACTCGTAGCAGGGCTTACCTCGGCGCAGCTGGATGCGCCCAGCCTGTGCGACGGCTGGAGCAACCGGGCCGTGCTATCGCACATACTGTCGTTTGAGCTACACTCCCTAGACTTCTGGCAGCTTGTGCTTAAGTTCCGGGCTATCAATGATATAACCGCTAACCAGACCAAGCGCTACACCGACTGCAGCCCAGCCGAGTATCACCGCTTACTCACCCGCGGCCACAAGCGCATGATGCGCCTGCTTGCCGTTACACCCACCTGGCTGCTAAACCGTAAGCTCATCCCGGTGCCCAATGGCCGGCTCAGCCTAGGCCAGCTATTCGGCGATATTGTAGTAGACAGAGCCGTTCACGCGCTGGACATAACCCATGGGCTGGGTCTGGGCTCACGCATTGAGTCGGCAGAGAGCATGGCCGTGTGCCTAGACTTCCTTCTGACCTGCATTGATCTACTGAATCCCAAAATACCCCAGGAGTACCATGGCGAGCAGATTGTACTCAGGCTGTCTGGCCTAGCAGCACGGACCGTGAGCTGGACGATTGGTACCAGCACACTTAGTGACAGCCCAGCTGGCAAGGCACTGATTACCGTGGCTAGCGATACCAACGACCTCCTATTCACCATTATCCCCCGCGCGGCACTGGTCCAGCGGGCACCTACTATTACGGGCAACAAGCAGCTAGCGGACCTGATTACACGCTCCTTCAATGCTAATGCGCTTTGGGAAGGCTAGGGTATAATACGACTATGAGTGAAGTGAAACTATTTTCGTGGAATGTAAATGGCATACGGGCGGTGACGCGCAAAGGCACATTTGAGGCATTTATAGACTCCCACCAGCCAGAAGTGCTGTGTCTACAAGAGACAAAGGCCGAGCAATCGGACTCTACGCTGCAGTTTGACGCCTACCAGGAGTACTGGAACTCGGCTGAAAAGAAGGGCTATTCGGGTACGGCTATCTTCAGCAAAACCGAGCCACTCTCGATAGCCAGTGGCATGCCCACCCAGGTGACGGCGCCCTTCAATATGCTGGATGACTCCGCTCGCGACGCACTGACGGAGGGCCGGGTACTAACGGCCGAGTACGAGCAATTCTATCTGGTGACTGTCTATACGCCCAACTCAAAAGATGATCTGAGCCGTATCCCCCTGCGCCACCTAGCCTGGGACCCGGCGTTCTTGGCGTACTGCCAGCACCTAGAGAAGACCAAGCCGGTGGTCTTTTGCGGAGACCTGAATGTGGCCCACACGCCAGACGACCTGGCCAACCCAAAACCCAATGTCGGTAAGCATGGCTTTACCGCTGAGGAGCGCGAGGGCTTCCAGAACTTCCTGGACGCTGGCTACACTGATACCTTCCGTATGTTTCACCAGGGTAATGGCTTCTATACCTGGTGGTCAAACTTCGCCAAGTCGCGCGAGCGTAATGTAGGCTGGCGGATTGACTACTTCCTGGTAAGCTCAGTCCTGAAGAGCTGCGTGAAGGATGCAGAGATCTACCCGGAAATAATGGGATCTGACCACTGCCCCATAAGTGTTACTCTGATGCTCTAGGCAGTAATGGCTGCCAGCACAGCCTCTGGCTGATCGAGCGGTAGTTGGTGGCCGGTGGGTAGCCACTGTAGACTAATGTGCTCCAGCTGCTCGAGCCAGGTATAGTCCATCCCCCGCAGCAGGGCGTCGCGGCGGCCATTGAGCACGGTAATAGGGGCGGCTAGCCCAGGGAGTGCGCGCCACGCTGACTGGTCGGTCATAAACTGGGTGATGGTACGTTCCTGCGGCGACACCCAAGATGTTCGCTGAGATGGGCGCCGGGAGACCATGGTAGATTGACGCTCCCCGCGGGCGGTCTGAGCCCAGGCACGGATACCATCCACAATATAGCGCGGCGAGACACGTGACCGAGCTAGCTGGCGCCGGACCTGGATGGGGCTGCTGTAGATGGGCAGACTGGTAAGTACCAACCGCTCTACCAGCTCTGGACTGGTGGCGGCCAGGTGCACCGCGAGTAAGGAACCAAACGAGTGCCCCACGATAATCCACGGCGCGGGGATACCAAGCTCGCGGAGAGTGGCGATCACTGCTGCTGCGTGCTCGCCCAGACTATACTCCCCATTGGCAGAGCGGGGGGACCGCCCAAAGCCTAAGAGGTCTAGGGCAACCACGCGATAGTTATTGCTAAAACACCGCATGAGCGGCAGCCAGTAGGCGCCAGATGAGGGTACGCCATGAAGCAGGACTACGGATGGTCCTGTCCCCTGTTCTCGATGGGCGAGTATAGGTGTTGGTTTTGACATGGACACTATCATAGCGCGCGTCGCTGAAAATAGTCTGAGAATAGGAAAAGGGGCCCCGGCTCGCAAGTGAATGCGATTCGGGGCCCCTTGGGGCAGGCGAACGGTCAGGCCTTGATCATCATGGCTGCACCATTGCTAGGGCAGCTGGCACCATCGCGGCGGGCGGAGTAGAAGAGCGGGTGGCCTTCGTGGTCCGTGGTGTGCTGATTGCAGACCAACTCCTCGGCGGAGTTGATGTTGCTTTCGGGCACACCAGCCTCTAGGTGGATGCGGCGGGTCAGTGCGTTCAGGTCCAGGCTGGCCTTGGAGACGCCGTCTTCTTCGTGCGGTCCGAAGACGTACTCGTCGGTGAAGGCGTATCGGGCGCGCAGCTCGTCCAGACAAGTCTGGGGGAGCTGGTGGCGGCAGACGCCGTCGGTGATCCAGACCAGGGTCTGGGACAGATCGGCGCCTAGCACACTCAGTGCTGCATAGAAGTCGTCCAGGTTGCCCATGGCCAGCGTCTTCCAGCCCGACATGGCAATGCCAATGATGGGGCTGCCAGCGGTCTCGCTGTAGACGAGGCTGGACGGTGCATCCTTACGGCTGCAGACCAGGATAATGCCAGGCTGCTGCGTGACGATGCTGTCGCAGGACAGGTTCGGATTGGTCTCGTCAGGCTGCCATCCGGGCTCGAACACGGTACGCGTCAGCGGCTGAGACTGGCCATGGACGTAGGTGCGCTGCTGAGCGATCAAGGCCGGATCGCCGCCCATCCACTCGGCCAAGGTGGCCAGGTTGTGGGAGGGGTCGAAGCCGACTCGGCCGAAGCTGAACCCGTCTTCACAGGTGGGGTCAGCGGTAGTCATGGCGACTGTTACGCGGGAATGGCCTTCGAAAATGGCCGGGGTGAAGATGGGAGGGGTGACGGTTGCGTTCATAGTGAGCTCCAGTTGTCGAAGGGCGTAGGCGTCTGATTGACGGTACGCGGGATAGTATAGCAAGTAATCACTCTATTGTCAATACTATATATACCATTTGCGCCATTATTCTCCTGATTGATAGGTCTTATTGTCAATCATATATTGACATATCTACTATATTTTGATAGCATACAGCCATGAATAGTGACCTACTTGTAGAACTTGGGCTTACTCAAAGCCAAGCGCTGGTATACCTGGCCCTGATTGAGCACGGCGCCAGCACTGCCTCGCAGCTCTCCGGCTACACTGGTGAGACGCGGACTAATACCTATGCCCTGCTGGCCCGCCTGGCCGAGCTTGGGCTGGCCGAACCAGTCCAGGGCGCCAAGACCGTGACCTACCGGGCAATGAGCCCGATCGCACTCACTGCCCTAGCGGCCAAGCAGCGTGAGGCGGCCCAGCAACGTGAGCAGCTGCTGAACACTAATCTGGACTACCTACTAAGCCACTTCCATGCCCATACCGAGCAACCAGGGATCCGGATCTACCAAGGCCGCGAGGAGATTAAAAAGATCTACGCTGAACAGCTGGAGGACGGGGAGCCCATTTACCTTGTACGGACGCCGGCCGATAAGGACTTCTACGACTTTGACTACATGCACACGCTCCGAAACAAGGCGCGGCGAGCGGGTATACCCCGCCATATGCTGACACCGGATAGCCCTGAGTCACCCCAGAATTACCAGGAATCGGACAAGCGCATGCTCAGCAAACGCACCTGGCTAGACGCCGGCGACTACACCGCGCCGGTGGAATGGGACATATACGGGGACAGGGTGGCAATTATATCCTTTGGACAGGAAGCTATGGGGGTAGTCATTGATAGTAAGCAGATTGCCGAAAGCTTGCGGCAGCTCTTCACACTCCTCGAAGAGACACTCCCCTTGCGTGCCGACTACGCCGAGCTGCCGAAGCTGGCCCAGTACCAGGCCAAGACCAAATAGCCGAGCTGCCCATGACAGATAGCGGGCAACGTTATAAGATGAGGGTATGCAATATACCAGATCACACAAGCTGCTCTACCTAGTAACCGGCGTAGTTATCGGCGTACTGGTGTTCGGCCTGCTGCGCTTTGCCTTATACAAGCCCGATACTGTTCACTACCACGCCAATTTCGCACTCTACATAAACAGCGCTCGTGACCAATTTACGGACCCTAGCTTCTACGAAGAGGAGTCGGCCTGTAGCGACAGCATGATTGGCCCTAAGCACCGAGCCCATATGCATGACAATACTAGCGATGTGGTGCATGTGCACGACCGGGCCGTCACCTGGGGAGCTTTTCTGGCTAATATTGGCTACGCCGTGAGTGACAAGTACCTACAAGCCCGGACTAAGCTGTACCAGGCTGATGCCACCAACAAAATACACTTTATACTGAACGGCAAAGACGTGAGCGATGTGACGGATACGGTGATTGGTGACCAGGATAGATTGCTGATAAGCTACGGCTCCGAGAGTGCCAAGGCCCTACAGGCGCAGTTTGATAGTGTGGCTAAGACAGCTGCCAAGGTGGATAGCGAGAAGGATCCGGCTGCTTGCAGCGGGCCAGAGGCGGTGACACTCCAAGAGCGTTTGAGTCATATTTTCCGCTAGTCCAATTCGTGACATTGCGGCATACCTGCCACTCCATATATGCGCGCTTTCTCGGTACTTTGGTACGGTAAAAGGCAGAGGAAGAAAGAATCCTCAGGCTAGCTAGCGAGGCCATAGCTGCTAATTAGCCCAGTGAAGGTAGAGCCCCCTACAGGATTGGGGAGGCGAGGCGGGCGACGGACATATAGAGGCGAGTAGTAAAAGGCAGAGCCTTCCACTTGGCTATAGAGAACTGATCACACTCGGCTTGGTCGGCCTCGAAGTCCCGCTCGAACCGGCGAGACAGCCGCTCGTCGTAGATTAGGGCATTGCACTCAAAGTCTAGGCGGAAGCTACGTATATCAAAATTAGCGCTACCAATGCTGGTAACTGAGCCGTCTATACACATGGTTTTGGCGTGCAGGAAGCCAGCCTGGTAGAGATAGACCTTCACGCCAGATTGCATGACGGTATGGAAGTAGGAAAAACCGGCAGCTAGCACGCTCTTATTGTCTGGTACGCCCGTGATCATGAGGCGCACATCTACGCCGGCTAAGGCAGCATTACAGAGTGCCGCGATGAGGGCAGGGTCCGGAATGAAGTAGGGAGATTGGATGAATACGCGTTTCTGGGCAACTGTGATCATCTCTAAGTAGGTCATACGGATGGCCTCGCGCTGACTATGCGGACCCGAGTAGACAATCTGTACCGGCAAGACAGCACTGGGTGCCACAACCGCTGTCGGGAAGTACTTGCCGCTTAGTTCCTCGCCCCGGCTCTGCGCCCAGCTGCGAGCAAATATGCCCTGCAGGATGCCTACTGACTCACCCACCAGGCGCACCTGGCTGTCGCGCCAGCGGGCAAAGCGCTTGCCACCGTCTACGTACTCCTGTGCCATATTCATACCGCCGGTATAGCCAATTAGGCCATCTATAACCACAATTTTGGTATGGTTGCGGTAGTTAATACCTGTAAAGATACCCCTGGCGCTGGCGGGGCTAATGCCAGCGTGGAACTGGACACCAGCCTTACGCATATCTGCCGCGTAGAACGGACTCAGCTTGGTAAGGCTCCCCCAGCTATCGTAAACCACGCGTACCTCTACGCCTTCGTGGGCCTTGGCGGCCAATGCCTTGTACATGACCTCACCCAGCTCATCTGATGCCCACTGGTAGTAGTGCATATGGATATGGTGCTTGGCCATCTCAATATCGTGAAGCAAGCGCGGGAACAGCTCGCTGCCGTTCTGCAGCACTTCGGCTTGGTTGTGCTGGGTCAGGACCGAGTAGGCCGAGTTGGCGGTGAACCGTAGCAGGCGCGCATGGGCCGGCTCACGTAAGGTGGCGGCTACCCGGGTAACGACTCCGCGCTGAGCGCGTAGTGTACTGGCCAGATGGAGCTGGAGGTAGCGCCTGGTACGCTCGGTCTGGTAGCGCACGGAAGCTACCTGCGAGCGAGTGCGGCGGCCCAAGAATACGTAGATAATAATACCGAAGACTGGCGCAATATTTACGAACAGAATCCAAGCTAGCGCAGAGCTAGGCTCGCGCTCGTCCATGATGATAAAAATGACCGTCCAGATCGCATAGACGATGAACAGCACTTTGATGGCCAGATAGAACCATGTCCACATGGCTCTATTGTAGCATTACCTAGTACTGGTTTGGGTCCGGAGTGGTAGCAGGCGCGGTGTGGGCGCTGCCAGGGCCGAATGTAGGGTTAACCATAATGCTAGTAGCCTCGACAACGCCATTGGTTTCAGGCCCGGAAACCATGACTGTAGAGCCGGTGGTGAGATCGGCTATGGTGGCGGCTTTGCCGCTGCCTACTATCTGGGTCTGGCTATTAATGTGGACGGATTTGGAAGAGTTGTCATGCTGTGAATTGACAGTAATGATGTCGCCGCTCACTGCAGTGATAGACCCAAAGACGGGGCGTGCGCCAGTGGCGGACCGCTCGCTAGTTCCGGATGGGTGGCCCGGCCCGGCTAAAGCAGTCTGGCTAGCACGACCGGCAGTAGCCTTGCGGCTGGTGGCGTGGTCAAACAGGACACCGACGGCAAAGGCTGACCCCAGACTGGCTACTAGAATAGTGACTAGTACAGGCCTACTAATACTAGATTGTGTCGATTCTGATTCAGCCATAACTCCACCGTTCCTCTTTTAAATAGTGCCCATGGCAGCCGACTGCTTACTGGGAATAGTAACGGTAAAAGTAGTTCCCTTGCCGAGCTTACTCTCTACCTCAATGGTGCCATGGTGGATGTCGACAATTTGTTTAGCTATAGATAGCCCTAGGCCATAGCCGGATGTGTCATTCTTGGACCGCGAGGTGTCTGCCCGGTAGAAGCGGTCAAAAATGTGCGGCAAGTCTACGGACTTTATGCCAACGCCATGATCCTGTACGGTCAAGACTACATCGCCAGCCTGCTGCTTACCGTGGATGGCCACTACGGTATTACTCTGGCCGTACTTAATAGCGTTGTCGAGCAGGATAATGAGCAGCTCCTCCAGGCTCTCTGGGTCGGCCTCAGCCTGCAGCTTGTCCGGTACGCCTACCTCGAAGCCAATCTGAGCCATGGTGGCCGCATGCTCTACGCGGGCCATTGCGTCTGACACAATACCGGGCAACTCCACCGTTTTCCACCGCGGTTGAGTCATGCCCTGCTGGTACTGTGCCAGGCGTAAAAGTCCGTTGGAAAGCGCCTCTAGCTTACCTATCTCCTCCAGGTTGCTGGCCAACAGCTCGCGTGCCTCCCCCACCCCCAGGCCTTTATCGCGTAGTGAGACCTCTATCTCCGTCTTCATCGCGGTAAGCGGAGTGCGGAGCTCATGCGAGGCATCGGCCGTGAACCGGCTCTGCGCTTCCATGGCGTCCTGAATAGGCTTGAGCGTACGGCGGGCCAGTAGGTAGCTGGCGCCGCCACCCAGCACCAGCACTACTAGATTCAGTGCGATCAGGTTCGATAGGATGCGTTGGTTGATAATCGCCAGCTGCTGAGCGCGCAGAAGCTCCAGGTCATTGTCCGGCGAGAACTGGTCAACGAATATATTGTGGATGTAGATAGTCTGTTGCTGGAGCCCGCTGCGGACCTCACGCGATGAAGCCAGGTAAATACTGTAACTGAAGAACAGGCTGACTATCATAATGATTGCTAGGTACCAGGCAGTGAGCTTGAATGTGGCAGACGAGAACACTACTCGACACCAAGCTTATAGCCAAAACCGCGGACAGTCTGGATAAGGTGCGGGCCCTTGAAGGGCTTATCTACCTTGGCGCGCAGGTAGCCAACAAATACCTCGACCGTATTAGGAAGAATGTCGGCATCGAAGTCCCAGACGTGACTCATAATATTGGTCTTTGACAGTACCCGATTCTGGTTGCGTAGCAGGTACTCTAGCAAGGCAAACTCCTTGCTGGATAGCTGGATTTTCTGGCCGGCACGACGGACCTCCGTGGCATTTAGGTCCAGTTCTAGATCGTCCAGCTTTAGTACCGTCTCTAGTGTGTCTTGTGGGCGACGGAGCAGTGCCCGAATCCGCGCCAGCAGCTCTTCAAAAGCAAACGGCTTAATTAGGTAGTCGTCGGCCCCGGAATTGAGGCCCGTGACACGGTCCTGTATCTGATCCTTGGCGGTGAGCATGAGGATGGGGGTATGGATGCCATTGGCACGGACCTCTTTGCAGATCTCTACGCCGTCGATAAGGCCCGGAAGCATCCGGTCTAGAATAAGTAGATCGTGCTCACCCGTGAGTGCCGAGCCGAGGCCATCGCTGGCCTCAAAGGCGACATCGACGGCGTAGCTCTCCTGCTCGAGGCCCTTCTTGATGGCTCCAGCAATCTTATGATCGTCTTCGACAATAAGTATTCTCATACCGGTAGTCTACACTACTTTTTCTGAAAAACGGCTGAGTACTAGCGCCCGCTTTGGGCAGGGAGATCGTGGCCCGTGGCGTAGTGCTTGTAGCCCCAATCGGCCATCTGCTGGAGAATGGGCGCTAGGTCTGTACCGCGCTGCGTTAGGGTGTAAACCACGCGCGGTGGTACCTCGGCGAAGATTTGCTTGGACACAATGCCAATCTCCTCCATCTCGTCGAGACGCTGGGAAAGGGTGCGGGGGCTAATACCGGCGACAGCCTTCTGTAACTCCACGAACCGGCATGGGCCAGCAATAAGCTCACGGATAAGTAGGGCCGACCACTTATTGCCTATGACCTTCAGCGAGGTTTCGATGCAGCCAATTTTCTTTTCGACAATCGGTTTTGACATTATCATACTTTACTTTGTATAGTGTTAATACTATACTTTATATAGTTCATATCTAATTATACCAAATAGGAGATAAAATGACAAAGCTACAGGTAATTATTGGTAGTTCACGGACCGCCCGCAATGGTAAGACAATTGCTGAATGGGTGTATGAAGCAGCCCAGAAGCATGATGGCGCCGAGGTGGAGCTAGTCGACCTAGCTGAGTGGAAGCTACCAATGTTTGATGAAGCTACCCCACCAATGATGGGCAGACGAGACAGCGATGTTTCCAAAAAGTGGAGCGAGAAAATTGCTGAGGCTGATGGCTATATTATGGTGACCCCAGAGTATAACCATAGCTTTCCGGCTTCGCTCAAGAACGCCCTAGACTACCTATTTGCTGAATGGTCAGGTAAGCCCGTAGCTACAGTAGGATATGGCTTTAGTGGTGGATCAATGGCTATAGAGGGCCTGAAGCCAGTATTTGAGAACCTGCAACTGGAGTCCATCGAGCCAGCCGTGAATGTAGTCTTTACCGGAGCCAACATGGGCCCGCAAGGTCTTGTCGGGTTCGATGAGCTGGCCGCCGCAAACCAAGCTACACTTGAAGACGCTATTGCCAATGTGGTACGTGCGGCCGAGGCCTTTCGCAAAACCAAAGAGCAGGCGTAGCGAGTAAGCCACTACTTGAACTAAAAAGGCCCCATGAGAGGGGCTTTTTTAGTAGATGTTTGAGGAGATCCTATCCCCGCTTCACTGTCTTATCGTAAATGTCTCGCAGGCGGCCCGCTGGATCATAGCGCTTTTTCAATTTGTCATACGTGGGCTTAGGGTAGATCTGCCAGAACTGCTCACGGCTATAGAATGATTCCGAGTAGAGCCCCTTCTTGCCTTGCAGCTGGTCTACCTGGGCTTCGAGCAAACGATTATAGTAACCTTCCGCTGGGTCACGGTCGCTAGACACGCCGTCCCAGAAACCGAAATTAATGTAGAGCTTGCCAGGCTCTAGCTCGTAGAACGGAAAATGCTGCTTGGGGTTGTAGGCGCGGGCGGGGCAGGTCCAGATGGGGGTAATGCCAATGTGGCGCTCCATGAACTCCAGAAAGGTGAGGGCGTGCTCTATAGGTATCTGTACATCCTGGATGACCATTTCCTCGCGCTGGGTGCGGCCGGTAAGGCGGGAAATGCGATCCTGGATGTGGTACTTACCATCTAATCCGGCTAGCTTCCAATACGTCTTGGAGCCGAGCCAGCGCCCGAAGAGGAGGCGGACGGCGGGGTGCTGGGCGTACATGCGCTTGGAGCACCAGAACCAATCGGTGTCCCAGCGCCAGAGATAGTCGTAAGTAGTCAGGTAGTCCTCTTCCTGCGTGAGTAAGCTCTGATAGTAGATGCGATGCCGGGTGTAGTTGCTGGCGTAGGGTGCGGTCTCTACAAACCGGCCGGTCGTGAGTACAAACTGATCTGCGCCGAAAACTACGCCGTCCAAATAGTCGATAGGCTGACCGTCCTGCTCCCCGCTGTCTGCCACCTGCGCAAGGGCGGCAAAGTAGTCTGCTGCAGCGTCATACTTCTTGTGACGCAGGTGGACATAGGGCCGGGACTTGACTAGGCCGACAGTGACTTTGACTACATAGCCAAGCGTGCCAAAGGTATTGGGTAGCCCAGCATATAGATCGGCATGGTCACCATCTGGCGCGGCGGTTATGACGTCCCCGCTGGCGGTGAGTACGTCCATGGACTTTATAGTCTCGTGAACGAGCCCGTACCGGAAAGATGAAGACTCTATGCCGCCGCCGGCCAGGGCGCCGCCGATGGTAATAGTGGCTAGCTCTGGCACCACCGTGGGTACGAAGCCATGCTCCAGTGTGACTTTAGTGAGTTCCTGGTAGGTCATAATCCCCTCCACCTCGGCCACCAGGTTCTGGGCGTCTATCCGCACCACCTTATTCAGCCCGGTGACGTCTAGCCGCTGGACAGCGCCAGTCTGACGGGGGCGGAAGAGATTGGAGGTCTTTTTACCGAGGCGCACGGGTAGCGCTGGGTTCTCACGGAGGGCAGCCGAAAGACGGGCAACCTTGGCTAGGTAGGTGGATGGTGAGTCGAGGCGACTTTTCATGATCATATTGTAGATGAGGGTGCCGGAAAGCGATACGGCCTATGGCCAGAGGAAGTGGGCGCCACGATAGCCCATAACCAAGCCGAGGCCAAGAAGCACCACTAGGATGATCTCCCAGCTGTGACGAGCAATCCAGTGCTGCACTTCGTTGAACCGAGCCCGGAACCAGCGCGGGCGGATGGAGTAAACGATAACGGAGGCTAGGGTGGCAGCGTTGAGCGATAGCACGAATAAGGCAACGCTGATGATACGGGTGGCAAAATTGACCGAGTGGTTGGTGGCCACAAGATTAAGTGCTGCGAGAACAAAGGCAAAAACGGAGGGGTTGAGTACCACGAGCACCAAGCCAAGGAGCACGGGCTTATCGGCGTACTCAGCAATGGGTGATAGCTTCTTGGTGCGGTCGGGGTGGTGCTTGTGACGGTTCCGGTAGGTGTAGACGGCAAGTACCACGCTGACTAGGGCTATGCCCAGGTCTAGGATACCGCGCCACATATCGCCGACCTTCAGGCCGCCACTACCGGTAAAGGCAGTGAGCAAGAAGGCTACTGCCAGAATGGGTACATTGTAGGCCAGGAGCAGGAGGATAAAGTTGCGCATTGGCCGCTTGCCCGTCAGGACCTGTAGTGCAGCCAGGATCTCAAACGGATAGAAAGATCCAGAGACGCCAATGACGATTATGCTCGCGAGTAGTTGTTGCATGCTTGTATTGTTTGTACCAGCTCAGGCGGGATGCGTCTAGGCAAAAGCGTAATGCAATCGAGGGACTACTCGTAACGCAAGGCGTCGATGGGATTCAGGTGGTAGGTCTTGGCGCGAACGCTATCCACTGTGGCGTCTTTGATCCCTAGGAATCAAAGGTAAAGGCGTTGATGGTGACGCTGGGAGCAAACTGCAGCTCTAGAGTGGCGTCATGGAGGATTGAGGCCGAGTGCACAAGCCGGTACAGGCGGTGGTCGCCGACGCGTACTACTCCCCCGCTTCCAGCATCTGTGCCGGCGGTACCGGCGCCTACGGGCTGGCCGTTGACCAGGACTTTGACGTCCGCTGGGGTGCTAGAGCCCATGACTAGGTAGACGTCGGTGGCGGTGAACTTGTACCGCAGCTTGGCGCCGTCTCCGGCCACAGTGTCCTGGGTGCCCACGCGCCATGAGCCGCCTAGCGCCCAATAGTTGGAATCTAGCTGGTTGGGCAGGGTGTAGGCAAACGACTGGTCGTTGCGCAGGCCGCCGGGACTAGCGAAGAACTGGGCGCGGCCGTAGCCCAGGTAGGTCTCTGGTGATTGAGCTGGATCTGGCCGGTGCTGAGTGGTAGCATGCGGCATGTCCCCCCTAACGCTGCCACCCTCTGCTAGTAGCGCCCGGATGACCAGCTCATTATTGGCCTCACCGCCCTCGCCAAAGTAGTAGTGTCTCAGCCGACCCTGGCGGTCTATGAAGTACTCGGCTGGCCAGTACTGGTTATGGTAGGCGTTCCAGGTAGCCATATCGCTGTCTAGGCCTACGGGGTATGTTAGATGATCATCTTTGACGGCTTGGCGGACGTTGGCTGGGACTTTCTCGAAACTAAACTCAGGTGCGTGAATGCCGAGCACTACGAACCCTTGGTCCTTGTACTTTTCGTAGAGGCCTTCGACGTGCGGCAGGGTGTGAATGCAATTAATACAGGAGTAGGTCCAGAAGTCTACGAGCACCACCTTGCCGCGCAGCCCGGCGATGGTCTGGGGATCGGAATTGATCCAGGTGCTAATCCCGGTAATCTCGGGCGCTACCAGCGGGGCATCTAGTGCAAACTGGGCGCCGTTGGTGGACGGGGCGCTTGCTGCCAGGCTGGGCGTTGTGCCGCTCTCCTCGTGGTCGGGCAATAGACCCCGCTCTAGATTGATTGATGGTGCTAGATTATGGTCTAGGAGATAGCTTTCGAAGCGCTTATCGGCGCCGGTGGCAATGGCTAGGCCAACGATGATGAAGAGTACCCCAAGACCACGCTTGAACCAGCCATGTGGATTGGCTAGCAGATTGAGCCGAGCCACCACCCGCTGGCCAGCGTAGCCCAGTAGGAGCAGGATGAGCGCCAGCCCCAGCGCGTAGACTGCCAGGTAGACAAGGCCGAGTACAAAATTGGCTGGCAAGACCGTGGCCAAGATAATGGCGTAGGTGGGGCTGCAGCTAGCAAACACGGGGCCCAAAGCGGCGCCAATGAGCACCGGCTCTAGCAGGCCATGGGACTTCCCGGCTCGTGCCAGTAGACGCTGTGATTGAGTGCCCCAGCCAAAGCGAATTGCCAGGCTATCCCAGGCTTCTGGAAATACCGACACCAGCCCAAACCCAATGAGAATGAGGCCCGAAAGCAGCTGCCATACGAGGGGCGGTACCATGATGAAGAGCGTACTGGCCTTTAGTAATAGGGTGAAGAGAACAATGGATACTGCAAGCGAAGCGGCGATAATGACCGGCCTGATACGGCTCTTCTTGCCGACTGAGCCACCGACAATAATGGGCAGTAGCGGTAGGATACACGGCGCCAGCACGGTGAGCAGTCCGGCAATGAATGACACAATAAGTAGCTGCATACTAGCCGGCTTGCCCGAGTAGCTCGGTGAGCGTGAAGCTCCCAGACCACTTTTTAATCAACTGTCCGTCTTGGTCGACCCGGACCAGAGTGTGCTGGTAAGTGACACCATACTTCTGCTTGAGCTTGAGCTCCTGGTCGTAGTCGGCTTTGAGGATAGTAAAGCCAGTGGGAATCATGGCCAAATGAGCAGTAATGTTGGCGTCAAGCGCGCGGCAATCTGGGCACCACGAGGCGGCAAAGAAGATAACTACCTTCCCCGTCTTAGCATCGGCCAGCCGGTCTGCCGAGTAGGCAGAGTATGTACCGGGCGTCTTCGGGACGTCGGTGGAGGATTGATCGGCGGTGGTTGTAGTAGACTCCTTGTCAGTGTGAATAGAATCACCCTCCGTCATTGCCTCATGCACCATCGCTACCGGACGGGTGTGGCTAATGGCGTAGGCAGCCACGCCAACTGCCAATGTGGCGACTACGGCTACCGCGATAATGACTTGTTTCGACATACTACCTCCCAGTTATAGCCCAAGCTTAATGAGTTGCTAATGTAAGGTCAACTTTACTTTCGCATGAGCCAGGCTGAGGCAATGAGCTTGGCCACTACCATACTAGCTAGCACCGCTGGCAGCCAAGGGTCTAGGTGTCCGGCCAGGGCCTGGACGCCAATGGCGAGCAGCAGCGCTCCCCCGCCGACAAAGAAACCAGCCCGCGCCACCACCAGGCCATGCTGGGCCTCACGCTCATCCACTGGACGCTCGCGCCAGAAAAATATACCAAAGGCGATTACGGCCAGGGCTAGCATTATAACTAGCGACATCTCGACGCCGAAGGACATGAGGACACCCATGGGGTTGGTAAGCGTAATGACCGCCAGTAGTATAAGGCCGCCCAAGAGCCACTCGATGATTGTAGACCTATACCGCTTCATAGTAGAACAACTCCTCTATACGAATATTAAATTGCTGAGCCAGCTTCATGGCGAGCAGTAGCGATGGTACGTAGTTGCCTTTCTCGATAGCAATAATAGTCTGGCGGGTGACACCAACAATATCCCCCAGCTCTTCCTGGGTCAAACTCAGCTGGCGCCGGTACCGCTCTACGCTATTTGTAACTGCATCACGCTGCTTCATGCAGCTATAGTACACAGCCTGCCACGTAAAGTCGACTATACATATTGCCGTCAGTCTCAATACTTGACTATTCAAGTACTCAGAGTGACCGCCCAGCCCCGGAAGTGCTCCGGGGCTGGGCTTAGGACGGGGCGGGCTAGACGTAGCCGCCGACGTAGTTGGGATGGGCGGACTGGTAGCCGGTGCCATGACCGGGACTCAGGTTGATCGGCACGAGCTGCTCGCATAAATCACAGGCGCCTTCGGACCAATCGCCGAGCTGGCGAGTGACAAGGGGGCGGAACAGATCCACTCCCAGGGACTCTGCAGTGATACCACCTCGGTTGTAGAGGCCGGTGACCCAGACAACTATGCCGCCGGCCGCGCGGACCGCTGCAATGGTCTGCAGGGTGGTTTTGCCGCTGGTAAAGACGTCTTCGACGATGCCAACATGACGATCCCGGACGGCCTCCTGGAAGGTTGGCCGCTTGAAGACCAGCCTGTCGGCTTTGACCAGGAATGGTCGATCCAGCGAAGTTGGCTGATCGTGGAGCTTGGCCTCTTCGTAGACCTCCTCCAGGAAGGCATACTCACAGCCCAGCTCCTCGGCCACGGCTGCGCCAAGACACAGAGCACCCATGGGTGGGGCAACCACTACGTCGACTGGCACGTCCTTTACCAGCCAGGTAATACCTTCTGCCAGACGGCGCTGGTGGCGCGGGAACCGAATGGGGACATCCTTGCTGACATACCCGGCAAGGTGCCTGCCAGAGGTGCCGATGAAGTGCCCGACACGAACGGCTTCCAGGTGAGCCAGGATGGCCTCGGCCTCTTCTTGGGTTACCTGGCGGATCATGCTGCCACATCCAGTTCTGCCTGAGCGGCCACCATCTCGGCAGCGACGCCAGGAAGGACCAGGCCACTTGTGTCGTTGGTGAAAGGACGGCCAATGATGACCCGCGTGCCGCCGAGCAGTACACAGTTACGCGGTGTATCCACACGGGCCTGATCGCCGGCGGCCGAACCCGTGGGGCGGACAGCCGGTGTGTTGAGCTCCAGGACATCGAAGCAGCGCTCGCTGCGAATAGCAGCAATCTCCGCTGGGGAACAGACAACGTCGGTGAAGCCGGCGTCGAGCATGACCTGTACGTACCACAGCACCTGGTCGACGCTGGTACGGCCGTTGAACTCCCGACCTACCGTGTCCGGGCTCTTGCTCGTCAGCACAGTGACCGCGCACGGCTTGGTGCCGGCCGTCAGGCAGGCGGCGGCGAAGCGCTTGAGGCCGTCAATCTTCTCCGGATCTGGGTCTTCCATGAGGCCGGTCGAGGTATTGCCGGCCATGCAGTTGAGCATCCACGGCCGGTACTGGAGATGCACCAAGGCCAGCTCGAGCGCCTTTGATGGGATCTCGGCGATCTTGGCGTCGTCGAACACGAGAAAGCCGTCTTCGCGCAGATTGCTCATGACCCCCTTGCCATTCCGCTCCTGAAACAGCCGGTCGATTTTGATGACCCGTAGCCCCGGCATACCCGGAAGGCGCGCACGTAGTGCAGCTTCGTCTTCGACATCGGCACTCCAGCCGATCCTCTCATATACATCCAGTGCCATGCCGATTTCCTCCGGGCTAGGTATGAACGGAACCACTCCGCCCAACCGAAGACATTAATAGCTATTAAAGGCTTGGGATGGGCTTGGTTCCGGTTTTCAAGGTATAGAATAAGCGGCCCGAAGCCGCCTGGGGAGATTATAGGGTAAGACTATCCGGAAGAAAAGGTTTTCGAACTATCTAGGCGGGGGCCTTAGACTTGCTAGGGCTTGGTGATACCGGTTTTCTTGGGCTTGGTAGCTACGGCCGCCGGGGGCAAGGGCGGAGCCGGAACCACTTCCTCATCGAGCATTTTGGGGGCGTCGTCGTTAGCCAAAGGCGCTAGCAACTGCTCGTGCTGGTGGTGCGAGGGTAAGTGCTTGTTGAGCAATTCTAGTAGAACGCCGGCGGCAAGGAGGGCCAGCGCGATAGATAGGAACTTGAACTTAATATCGTTAGCCAGCTGGAGAATGACACGAGCAATAAAGGGTGCAAAGAGCGATAGATCGGCAGGGAGCGTTAGCTTCTGCAGGGCCAGCTGGGGCGCTACCCAGAACCCAGCGACAAATACACCAGTGAGGAGCCCGGCTATGATCAGCGCCGCACCTAGCGCACCGTACTTGCCACGCCAAAAGCTAACGAAAAGGCTGAGCAGAAACAGCACACCGGCGGCGATAAGCCCTACCAACTTGGCTCGCTCGAAGAGATGGACACTGCGCTGGGCGTCGGCCAGCTGCTTCATAGACGGATCGGTAGTGCTGAGGATGAGCGGTTTGAAGACGTCCGCAGGCACGTCTAGGCCAGCAGCCTTGGCGCGAGTACCCACCTGGTCCAGTGGGATGGCGATGGTGCTCGCGCTCCCCTTAAGTACGGCCTCTCCTTGATAAACTATGCTAGTCAGGGTGGTCCTAATAAAGTCAGGGGTAAGAGCGGCTTTCATGCCAGCTAGTATCTGAGCTTCTTGGGCAGCTTCCTCGGCCTGCTGCTGGGCGGTTTTTACCTGGCCACCAGGCGAGAAGTTGGCGGTGTTGGTAGAACCACAACTGGTTCTACAATTGTTTGGGTTGCTTGAATTGGAGTTGTCAGACTTATTATCACGACCATTAGCAATCATTTTCACGATCTGCTCGGGCAAAAGCGCGGAGAGCTGAGTATAGGCGTCTGTCCGGGTGGCCAGAGTATTAATGTACTTGGCACTCACTGTCAGGTCCACGACAACGAACAGGCTTGTGACCACGAGCACGATCATAAGCAGTAAATTGATGAGGAACGAGACAAATTTCATGCTTTGATGATACTTATGCTCGGATAAAGATACAATGCCAGATTTGGCCAGATCGGCGGGCTACAGAGCGGGCGAGGGTAGCTCGACTGGCCGGTGCTGCTTATAGCGGTAGAGTGAGCCGTTGCATGCTTGGGTAATGCAGCCTATACTCCAGGTGTAAGTGCTCTTTCCCATCGACCCAGGAGGTCACCATGCGCCGGATGCGTTAGCCCCGCCGGGGCCGCTAGAAAGGCAATGTCATGCAAGTATGGCACCATTTACACACCGAGGACGGTGATGTTCTCGAACTACGATCCGTGCCTTGCTGGGCCTGGGCCGTCAGTGAGTCTGCAGATCGGTTGTGCGCCTACACCGGCCACATCTTGTGCGGCGAGCACTTGCCGTCATGGCTCTGGCGTATCCCGCTGGGTCGTCCCCAGTATGAGGCGCCGGATGAGGATGGCGAGCGCTGGCTAACCAATAACCTGGGTAGCTGCATTCACGACCGGTACTCCCGCGCACTCTTTGCCGCAGATCGGCACTCCCGGGTGGTTCACCGCATCCCAGTAAGCGTGCTGGAGTCCGGCTTCCTGGTGGAAACCATCCGGTTTCTCTGCCGGATCAGCGCCGCCGTATCTGCCGAGTAATACCAGCTACTTCAAATGACCCCGTTCGTGTGCCGCAAGGCTCATGAGCGGGGTTAGTTTTTTGGCATAGAAAAGCGGCCTGAGAAACTCAGGCCGCATGGTACTTGCCCCCGCGAATGAGACGGAGGGCGGGACGAGTGGCGGGCGGGGCAGACTTGGGCGGATGCGGTAGGCCGCGAGCAGCGCGAAAAGAGTGTGCACACGAGCCACAGGTATTCGGACCAATTTCTCGGTCAATGATATGCCCCCATTCCCTATTCGGCTGGAAGACCTGACCACACCGAGTGGCGATGAAGCCCCGATGGGGATCGAGCTTGAGGGCGCCGATCCAGCGTTCGGTCTGGTCTGCGGCGGCCATGTGATGCTTGTAGGTGTACACTACCAGGCCAGCCCTAGGTCGCGGCCGGTGCCGTTCTCGATCTTCCGGGGTGGAATGTGCTCGGTATTCATAGTAAATCCGCAACACATACAGGCGATCCAGTTGGTATCCCAGTCCTGGCTCGTACTACCACATTGCCCGCAGCGGCCGGTGTAGACGCCCGTAGGCTGTCCATCTGGATTGTGCTGGGCGAGCATAGCGGCAAGCGCATTTGGGTCGGTATTGGGCCCGGCGGCCGGCACTGGGTGGTGAGGGCAGACTGGGTACGTAGGCATAGCCATCAGCGGCACTCCCTCATGATGGACTCACGAAGTGTTTCCGTAAGTGGGTCGAATACAACCCCAACAAGTATGGCGCGGTCACGCATGTCTGGGTTGCGGTCGAGTGTGCCGTGATTGCGGCAGGAGGGGTTGTCTGCAGCACCCGTGAGAACCGTCTGGCAAATTGGGCAGATTAGCACACGCGTGGTGCTGGCCTCGAGGCAGTGGAGAGTGGCGGCAACAGCTGCGAGCACAGTCTCACGCTCGGCTAGGTTGAGCTCGCGACCGAGTAGCTTGGATGCAGCCGCAAAGGCGGCGTCTTGGGCCAACCGACGGCGCAGATCGGGCAGGTTGACGAAGGGTGGCTGGGATGGCAAGGACACTGCGGCCTCCAAAGGAACGACCAGAATTGGTACCGCATTATTGTGCGTATTATACCCATTAGTAGCAAGCATGAGTGTAATATAAAAGGCCCCGGATAGAGATCCGAGGCCATATTGGTGGTGGCTTTTTGTCACGGGGAAGGCCGAGAATGCCCCAGAGCATGACAATAGCCTCCAGGTCATACTGACTAAATGGGATTCCGGACGCCAGGGTCGAAGAGCCTGGGCGCTAAGTAGTCACTGGGGTCCTGCACCGATGATGCCTCCACGGGGTGGCACGCCAACAGTGCGTCATCAACCTGGCGGTTGCGGAGGCCGAGGGTGCCCGCGATGGCAAAGGGCGCAACGAGACGTCGACGATTGGCCAGAATCCAGGCGCGGGCCTTGGGGTAGCGCTCAACGCAGGCGGCTGTGGCGTCGGCGTCAATCATCATTCGCACATGGAGGACGTCTATGAAGCAGAGTGCTAGACCACGATCGGGCCCCTCGCCGGACATGGAGGAACAGATAAGAACGGGGCCGCGATACTGCGTGCCCCAGACGCGGGTCTCGATGGTTTTCTTACCTTCGGCGACCCAGCTGGCGTACGGCTGCCTCAGAAAAAGCACTTTGACTATCACGCGGTTATTGTAGCATGCCTATCTGGTAATCTAGATCGTGAACCACAGAAAAAGGCCCGAAGGCCCCTATCTGGTGTTAGATGTGTGAAGACTAACAGCGCCGAACGGTCCACTGGTAGTACACCCAGCTAGAGTGCACGTAGCCGTAGTGGCCGCCGTCAAAAGTCTGGCCGTAGAACCAGCGATTGCTCCAATAGTTTCCATAGGAGTTGAACCTCTGATCCACATAGCAGATCATATTGAAACGCGACGACTGCTTCAGCCAGTACGTCACCTGAACCCCGGAAGCGTCACTTGGCACACCATACATGGGGACTGAACCCCCGCGTTGGTTGTAGACAATAGGGCCACCGGCAAAAGCAGGGGCCAGGCCAATAACCAGGCTGCCCAGAACGGCGACAATCGAGACCGCAACACTGCGAAATACATAACGCTTGCGCATGCATACCTCAACACTTAATTACGCTGAGTATGCGCTGAATACCCCAGCCCCACAATCTGGAACATTGCAAATGTTCGTAGCCTGTTCGTGGGTAATATTAGATAAATGTCTAATGCCGCGCTCTACTCAAGGCTGTATTCTTGTAGGAATGTGCATATACTTGTCGGCGGCAATTGACGAGTTGTGGCACACTCGGTTTGACACGGGGCATCCGTGGTGGTACATTGCAGGCAATTCGCACCTTGCTACTCGAATACGGAAGGATACCCCATGACCCACCCAACCACCCCGCTGCGCCGGGGGCGCAGCATACTGACCCGCCTGGGCCTGGCATTTGCCATATTGTTTGCGCTCATTGCAGCGCCGACCACGGCCTTGGCCAGCACTGCCCACCCCAGCCTGGCACCCCGGCCGGCCGTAGTCAGCGGCTGCCACCTGGCTGTCTGCATCGATGTCTGGACAGGCGGCAAGAACTACTCCAACCACACCCAGTGGGTGGATGCCATTGATGTCACTCCCCTGGCCTACGCCACCAAGCTCGAAGCGTGGGCGGATGGCTACTACGGAGCCTCCAACAGCACGCAGACGGTGCGTTTCTCGATCAGACGATGGGTCCGGTCTGGTACCTATGTCTGTGGCGCGGCGACACTCAGTGGTGTGTCAGGCAGGCGCATTGCCTGTATCTATATCAGCGTCTAGCGGACGTCCCTTCTCCACCCCTAAACCCCCTTGGTATTTGCCAAGGGGGTTGTCATTTCTAGGTATGAAAAACCCCAGGATATCCTGGGGTGCTTCGGGTAGGACACTAACGGTCGACGGAGGCCAGCGAGGTAGAGTGCTCGCAGACGGTGCAGGCTAGCCGCTCGCTACCACTCATGATAGCGCCGGGCAGCCCATATGGCCGGTCGCAGAGGGCGCGGTGGGGCGTGGAACGCTGGCAGTGATCACAGTGGTGCTCGGTATCGTGCTCCGAGACGAGCCTGCCTCCCAGCCGGGCGGCTTTCTGTGCCAGCTGGTAGAGCTGGTCGCAGAGGCTTGTAGCGGGTGGTACGGCATTGGCTTCCAGGTAGTGCTGTCGGCCAGAAGCGTCGACCAAGCGTAGATAGTTCCAACGGTAGCTGTCAGGCGTATAGCCCAGACGAATACCATGCAAATTGGCGCCAAGAGCGGCGGCGAGGGCAGATTGATCGTCCTGCACTGCTGCGTCCGCGGGGCTACCGATGAACGCGGTATAGTGGTCGTCTGGTCGCCAAAAGACGGTGCCGGCCTGCGTCAGCTCGATGAGCTGCTCCAGATCTGTGGTAGAGATACTGCCGGTGGTCAGAAAAGTATATGCGGCCACTACGGCCTCCTCTTGTAGTAAGGGCGTGGCTCACGACTGCGCCAACAGGAGAGTATTGTACACCGCAAATTCGGAGGAATACAGCATTGGCATTATAAATAATGGCTTGAGAGCGGGTAACTCCCAATTATCACCACTTGGTGTAGTGTCCATCAGCCCAAGTGGTATGTTGTACCTATCCCCGTACTAGCCCCAACGGCTTGCTCATCTGGATAAGATTGATACTCCCCCACTCCGTGACCTCGCCGGTTTCGGTGAACCCAAACTTTTCATAGTATGCCCGGAGCCATGGGGCGAGCGACATATAGTCGAGCTGAACTGATGCGCAACCACGCGCACCGGCGTAGGCCTCGATGCCGCGGATTATGGCAGGCGCTAGGCCAGAGCCACGATAGTCTTTGGAGAGGGTGAGGAGTCCGAAGTGGAGGGCAGTACCCTTCTGCTCAGTGTAAACGCAGCCAATAATGGTACCCGAATGTTTGATGACGTAGAACTCAGACTGAGTTGTACGCTTATGCAGCTTTTCGGCATTAATTCGTGGCTCGCCCTTGGCAGCGTCTTGGTAGGAGTACGCAGCATTAATGAGACTTACAAGCGGCGCGGTATCTGCTGAGTCAAAAGACGATAATTGCGCGCCTTGGTAGCGGAAGTATTCGACAAGAGAAGTCATGGCGCTATCATAGCAAAATACAGGCTAGGCAACTCCTGAGCTACTGGCAGTGCTCGGCCTGGGGCCGGGCGAGGGCTACAGTGAGCACGTCCGTCCATAGCCGATACCCCGCGGCATTCGGGTGAAAACGGTCCGCGCTAAACAGCTGTGACTGGCGGCGCTTAAACGCTGGGCCGGTTTCTTTGGCTATGGGAGCAAATGCCACACCGGTGCTGGTGGCTAGCTGCTCCACGGCGGCATTGGCCTCCCCAGTACGTAGTTTGGCCACGGCGTTGAGTGGCCAAGCAAAGCGCGGCACACTTCCCATCTCTGGTGCGCCGGTGAGCACGATCTGAACATGGCAATTGCTGGCAATAAGACCCTCAATAACCTGTCTTAGCTGTTTGGAAATGGTAGCTGTAGGGGTGAGGTGAGTTACGTCGTTGGCGGAGGCAGAGATAAGGACAATGTCGGGCTTTTGGGCTATGGCAAGGGGTAATTGCTCGCTCAGAACCTGCTGTAGGCGGGCACCGGACACACCGAAATTAATAAGGCTGATCGACTGCTTCTGGGCCAGGAACTGGGCGGTACTGACGGCAATGCCATCCTGGTAGTCTGCCCCTTGGCCCGCAGCAGTGGAGTCGCCCAATACTACGTAGGTGAGGGTGGTCGGAGCGTGCCCGAATAGCTGCGGCGCATGGCTCGGGTTTTGAAAACCCTGGGGCGCCCCACGACTGGCAACAAGCAACTCAACCCCTACGACCAGGACGAAGACAATTATAATCCCGGCAACGACAATAGCGGCTTTCAGTAGACTAATCATTATCTGCAGTATGACACAGCTTGCCAATCTGGCTAAACAGATAGCAGTGATACTGCCACGGCGCAGGTGGCCTGGCGGGTGTCTGGCGCCTGGACACCCGACCGGTCATAGCTGGTAGTACTCCTTAATGGTCTGTGCAACTTCGGCTGGCTGGAGACGAGAATTATTTATGCTCAGGTGCTCCAAGTCAGGGAACTTACTAAACGTGTCTGGTTCGTCGGCTAGCTTCTGGGCCAGAAACTCTGGTGAGTCTATCTTGCCATGATCAACCCGGGACTGCTCGACGACTCGCTCCATGAGGGTGGCGTGGTCGGCGGTAAGCTGCACAAACAATACGTTACCGCCTGCCTCCCCAACTACCCGTTGGACGTCGCGAAAGAACTTGAAATACCGCGGCCCAGCGGCACCAAATGTGGTCGTAAAGCTGACTCCAGCGATAGCAGCTTCCTCGAAAATGCGCAGGCGAATTTCTTTACCTAGGCGGCTGCGGACAGCGTTTAGCCGCTTGTCACCATAAGGAAACAGAGGGGCAAGAATGCCGCTGGTCATATGGTTATGAAACACCGGGTAGTCGGTAAGTCCGGCCAGCGCGGTAGCGACGGTGAGCTTGCCGGCAGCGGGTGGACCGTAGATGAAGATGAGGTTCATGGCCTCATCATACCAAACTAGCTAGGTTTTGAGGCAGGTGGCAGGCTGTGCGCCAGCCGTGGTGCCGCCACACCAAGCATTGTTGGTGGGATAGCTACCCTGGAAGTAGAGCTGATGTGGGGATGAAGCCAGTGAGCTAAGGAAGAAGCCAAAGGTGCCGGTAGTGCCCCCGGATAGCTTCCAGGTGCCGCTGAGCTTGGTCTCGCCAATGGGGTAGCTAATGGTAGAGCTCGCTAGGGTGCCGTTGCAGTACGTACCCGTGACAGAATTATTAGTACGAACGAGATCCATGGCGCAGGTGGCATTGGAAGGGATCTTGGTAACCCAGTGCCCTGCAAAGCCACAATCGGCTGGGAACTGGTAGCCCTTGAGAGCGCCGCACCATTTATACGAGGTGCTACCGCCCAAGGCGCTGTAGCCGCCAGCCAGTGTATGGGTGCCCTTGGTGAGTGTTAGCGGACCGTGGCTGCCATTGATAGCCCAGGTGCCGGTTAGGACCTGGCCGCTTACTGTCCCGCTCACGGTACCACTCTTGGCCTGGGGGCCGTTGTAGTAGGTGCCGGTGACGGTAGTACCAGATTGTGTTAGTACCATTGTGCCGAAATTAATGTACCAATCGCCGCCAAAGTTGTCGGCGTAAGCAGCTGGTGGTAGGCCGGGTGCGGGTGGTGTGCCTGGAATAGGGGTGGCGCCGGGGGTAGTGGCCGGGGTGGCGTCTGGCGAGTCGGTGACGGCTGGACTAGGAACAGGGGCTGTGGCATCGGTGGTGGACGCATCAATCTGCGGATCGACGGCCTTGTTGGCGGATTGGCTGGTATTACTGTCCGCCACAGGCTTGGACTTGGGTCGGTTCATGGCATAGTAGACCCCACCTATAAGAACGAGCAGAACTAGGACCACAACAGCCATTCCCTGCCTGGTTTTGACATACTTCATGACGGCGTCGACCGATACCTGGGCCATAATTCCTCACTCAACGATTATTGCTTTCAGTATACTCCCATTTGTTTTTCAGCAAATACAGAGCGGCCACCCTTAGCCACGGGGCGAGATTTGCGCCCTGATAGTAATGATAGGTGGGTTCTTGGCTGACGCCTTACGGCGAGGGCGAGGCCACCTGTATTCTCACTCTTGCGCCTGCACACCTCAGCCCTGCGTCTTCGGACGTGGGGCGTTCTACTTGCCGTCGTAGGCGGCCTGTAGTCCGGCAACGTCTAGCTTGTTCATGGCAAGCATGGCCTGCATGACGCGGCCGGACTTCTCCTGGTCTGGGTCGCCCATGAGCTGGCCGAGCTGCTTGGGTATGATCTGCCACGACACGCCCCAGGGGTCCTTGAGCCAGCCACAACGGCTCTCCTGGCCACCGTTGGCGGTGAGTGCTGCCCAGAAATGATCAACTTCGGCCTGGTCCTCGCAGGATACAAACAAGGACATACCCTCGGAGAACTGGAAGTGAGGGCCGGCATCCATGGCCATGAAGTCCACGCCGTCTAGAGTGAATGAGGCACTATAGAGACGCTCATCGCCCGGGATAGTCATGGCGTAGTTGAGCTTGGAGTTCTTGAAGATGGAAACGTAGTACTCTACAGCGGCCTTACCATTGCTCTCAAACGTAAGGAAGGTGGTGATCTTGGACATGGTTACTCCTAGCCCTGGGGCTTCATCATTGTTACTATGACTATGCAGGTATTACGATTATATGTCACCTATTCTCTGCTGTGAGCTGCAGTAAAATACTCACCATGCTCTTCAGTAGCTTCTCAGCTCGTGATATTACACTAGAATTAATAGTTCATGAAGTTGTGAGAGGAGATGTGTGGCTCACCTAATAGCTTACCTAGACCCTGGTTCCGGAAGTCTTATTTTTCAAGCGCTCGTGGGGGCTGTCCTGGCAGTTGTTTACTTTGCGAGGTCTGGCCTGACGCAGCTCATCCGGAAGGTGCGGCACAATAAGCGAACACGGGAGACCAGTGAGGAGCCTAGCGATGCGGAATGAGCCGTCGTCGTTCCGCGATCCACTAAGCTCGCTATACTGGAAAGACTCTCGCCTCTACCGCAAGCTGTCCGGCGCCAGTTACCGAGACTACAAGCTACTCATGTCCAGCGGCCTATATGCCCACCTCACTAAGCGAGGAATGTTGGTACGGCACTCGCAAATAGCTGACAGCGGTGACGAAGTAACTATCGAACCCGAACTTATTCCCGTTGTATCCTACCCCTACGAGTGGTCGTTTGCGCAGTTGCGTGCCGCGGCACTACTGACGCTACAGATCCAGGAAATGGCCCTTGCCCACGAGATGAGCCTGAAGGATGCTAGCGCGTATAACGTGCAATTCGTTGGAAGTGTTCCGGTATTGATCGATACCGGTTCGTTTGAGGCCTACGTGGAGGGCGAACCATGGGTGGCCTACCGACAGTTCTGTCAGCACTTCTTGGCGCCGCTAGCACTCATGCGCTACACCAGACTGGATCTGGGCGCTCTGCTTCGGCTGTTTATTGATGGCGTGCCGTTGGACCTAGCCACTACGCTACTCCCGCTACGAGCACGGTTGCGACCCTCCATGGCCCTGCACATTGTGGCGCACGGGGTATCGCAAAAGCGCCACGCCGACAACCACGAGCGCGTGGTGGCGCGACGCATACCCAAATATAATGTTCTGGCTATCCTCAGTAACTTGGGACATACCATCGAGGGTCTACAACTGAAGCGGCTGGCCACCGAATGGGGCGCCTACTACACATTTACAAACTACAACGATAACGCATTTCGAGCGAAGTCTGACATTATTCGGCAGTGGTGCGACCGAATAGCACCAAAGCGGGTACTAGACCTGGGCTCAAACAATGGCCAGTTTAGCCGGGTGGTGCTTGAGGCAGCGGCAGTGGAGTACGCCATAAGCGCCGACATTGACCCTGTCGCAGTGAACGCAAACTACGTAAAGGCGGCGGCGGAGCACGACACCCGTATACTGCCGCTTCGGATTGACCTAACCAACCCCTCGCCGGCACTGGGCTGGAACAATACCGAGCGATCGTCCTTCCGAGACCGTGCTCAGTCGGACCTAGTACTGGCGCTAGCTCTGGTACACCACCTGGCCATATCCAATAATGTTCCCTTGCGCCAGATTGCGGCGTACTTTCGAGAACTGGCACCAGCGCTCATTGTAGAATTTGTTCCCAAGTCCGATAGCCAAACCCAGAAGCTATTGGCAAACCGTAAGGATGTATTCCCAGACTATACCGAAGCAGGCTTCGGACAAGCCTTTGGGGAGTACTTTACCCTGGAGAAGAAGTCGATGGTACGCGACTCGCAACGCACTATGTACCTCTACCGGGCGCATGCGAAAACTACATAGTTGGCTCTATAGCGCACGCCCGGCAGCCCGCCGTACGAGGTGGGTTGGGCAGGCTGCTCTTGTATGGTTTATTGCTTTTGCCGTCATTGAGAGCTATGCAACGAGCGAGTTTCTGAACGCCTATAACCGAATTCAGACACTGGCCCCGGATATGCTCTTATCAGTGCTACTTTCGGCGCTATCGGCGCTCCTCATTAGCAGTGTTGTCTACCTAGTACGCCGGGTGCGCCGCTGGCCAAGACTTGCCACCATACTGGCGACCATTCTCATTGCCGTACCTATCGGTGACTTTGGTGGCCACTACGCGCAGCTACTACCACTTATTCGGGCGCTGCTACCAATACCAGTGGATAGCCTACCCAACCTGTACTTTTTCGTATACCTAGCGTTCATCCTACTGCTCTCCGGCGCCGCCGCGGAACTGGTGCAGAAACAGGCCCTGAAGCGGCCGGCACCGTTCGCCCGGAACTTGAGTGGGGCAGTAGTGGTATTTATTAGTGTTATTTTTGCTACCCAGGCGGCCCCGACCGCAGAGTTGCTCTGGCGCATGCGGGCGCAATTGAGCTACAAGCCTGTAAATGCTCTTCAGGGTGGTGCGCCGGCTGCAGGGGCAAGCAGGGATAAGCCCGATATTTACTACATTGTGTTGGACCGCTACGCTAGCAACGATGTGCTTAAGCAGTATCTGCAGTTTGATGACTCCGAATTCCTGAACTTCCTGCGCGACCGCGGATTTACCGTGAATGAATCCTCCCACACACCCTACCCCTACACCGCCCCGTCCATTGGCGCTACGCTGGATGCCAACTATCTTACTGGCCCAGTCCAGGAGTTTGGGAATGCCGGCCTACAGAGCATGGCTCCTCTGTACCGGACCGGCTACTACGGCTCGGCGATCCAGGAGCTAAAGAAGCTGGGCTATAGCTATACTGTGGTGGGCTCGAACTATACCACAAGTAACCGAGCGCCATTGGCCACGAGTAGCTCTTATCCGTTTTTTTCGATTAAGGTGCTGAACTACAACAAACCAATACGCGACATAGAGGTAAGCTACTTCCGCAATAGTCCCTACTATGTGCTCGCAACAATGGGTATTAGGCTTGGTAGCCTGAACCTGCTGTCCCTAAACTACGAGCACTCTGAGTACGACCAGACAAACATTGAGCTGACTCAGCTACAGAATCTAGCTGCCCAACCGGCTGGTGGACGGCTAATATTTGCTCACATTCTGGTACCCCATGACCCTTACGTGTTTAATGCTGATGGGTCGGTAAACCCTTACATCAACAATGATGCTGTGGGCGAGAGCGTACGACTGAAGTACCTAAACCAGATTGCATTCATAAACACCCGGATTGAGAGCACGATCCGAAGTATAGATGAGCATTCGGGTGGCGCGGCGGCGATTGCACTAGTCTCGGACGAGGGGCCATACCCCATGTTCTTACTTGGCAGCATGACGACGGACGATACTGGCGACTTTATCATGAACACCAATATGCTGAACTGGCCGACGGACTGGCTCAAGATGAAGTTTGGAAACCTCTACGCCCTACGCGTAGGTCCAGCAGGCAATGCGACGGCAACTACCCCAGCACCGGGCAACCTGAATGTATTTCGTAACATACTAAACGAGCGTTTTGGCTACCACCTAGCTCTGCTACCCAACTGTAGCTTTGCCTACCCGGAAGGTCGGAGTAAGAGCTACGTTGTACAGGATGTGACGGCACGGATAGGGCAGACACCGGATGCAGCCTGTCTGCAGGTGCATGCTGTACCCTAGTGCGGGTAGTTTGGCTCGGGGGGCTATACATAGGTGAGGTCTGCTATATAACGTGGTAAGCGACGCGGTCGCTCGGAACTATCGATACAATCAGGAGGCGTGGTGACCGAGCCCACAGCCATACGCGCACGTATGCAGAAACTGGGTCGGGCTCGCAAGCTGCAGGTGCCGCCACGCGAGTGGGGCGAATCGCCATGGCGCATGTCCGACCGGCGGTAGTTGTGAACCATGGCGGCACTAAGCCAATTCGGACGTCCCAAGCTCGCTAGTAGCAATAATAACGGTGGCTTCAAGCTCTGGGTCGTAGGCAAGCCGGACGACAAGACCGCATTGCTCTAGGATGGCACCCATCTGCGCTGCCTGCCGCTCGCTCGTCTCAATGAGTAGGTGACCGTGGGGGGCGAGCCACTCCCCTGCCTCGTGCGCCACGCGCCGATGGAGGTCTAGGCCGTCTGGACCCCCATCTAGGGTAGTGTTGGGTTCGTAGAGGCGGGCCTCGGCCGGCAGGGTGGCAATAACTTTGGTGGGTACATAGGGCATGTTGGCGATGAGGATCTTGATACTTCCCTGTAGCGTAGGCGGTAGCGCGCTGAATAGATCCCCTTGGTACACCTGAGCTCCGAGGGCGTCTAGGTTCCGATGCGCGCAGTTCACGGCGGCCGGGTCAATGTCTGTGGCATAGAGCCTGGCGCTGGGTAATGACTGGACTACTACTAGGCCAAGCGCGCCCGTACCGCAGCCCAGGTCCAGCACAGTGTCTCCGGGCCTAACGAGCTGTATGGCTTGGCGGGCTAGAAACTCCGTGCGGCGGCGAGGGATGAATACGCCAGGTTCAACTATGATCCGGTGGTTGCAGAACTCGGCCCAGCCCACTATTTGCTCTAGGGGCAAGCCGGTGATGCGCTGGCTAACCATAGTCTCAAGCGCAGCGGGCGTTTTTGCCTCAGCAATTAGTAGAGTTGCCTCGTCTTCGGCATAGACCGAGCCAGATAGGCGAAGACGCGTGGTGATAGCAGTGTGTGATGCATTGCTACTTGGCTTTTTCGGCTTGCTTTGCATGGTTCTTTGCGATGGTATCGGACAGGATCTGCTTGATAGAGGCCGCAGGTACGGGCTGATCAAACTTGATCCGCATAGTTTTGCTACCGGTCTTGTAGCCGGATGCCTCTAGCGTCTTGCGTACTTCGGGGCTAATTTGATCAATAAAACCAAAGCTGACATAGCCAGACATGGGCATAAAGCCGGCGACGTATCCTAGCTGCTTGAAGCACGGCATGCCCCAGGCAATAACCTCTTCGGCCATGGGCACGGCAGCCCGGATGACATCCCGCAGCTCACCTAGCTTGGGACGGGACTCTGCGGGGGCAATAGCTATATACTCGTCAATGTTCGCGACGTCATAATTTCTCAGCACTGACTCTCCCCTTTCCTTTTACCCAGACGGTAGCGCCCGGGCGATGTGGACAGCCCGTCCAGCAACAGGGGCGACGCTTGCCTTCCATAAGCTCCTCTGACACTCTGCGAATATGCTCGTCGCGGGTTTCCTGTTTCTTAACGCCTTCTACCCAGCAAATCCACTCGCTGCGGGCTAGTGGGGTAATACTCTCCCACTTCTCGTGTGCCAATTGTGGCGCGGCTAAAAGCGCCGCCTTCAGGTCCGGCGGAAGGGTATGGATGCTGCCTTCTGAGAGTGGCTTTGTGTTCATGGCGCTATCTTACAGCTTGGGAGCGCTTGACTCAAGCTGGAGTGCTGAGACAGTACTACTTGCCTTTCAGTCGAGCCAACTCCGCTTTTAGCTCTACAATTTTCAGCTCACGGTCAACAAATAGCAGGTTTAGTTCTTTCAGCTCAGCTATTGCATTGGCTTCCTTGGTAATGTCATAGACTATTCCAACAGCTGTGATGCTTTTATCTGGGTTGCGAACAACAATTCTGCCGCGGTTATGAAAGGTTTTCCAACTTCCGTCATGTGCCAGAATACGGTACTCCGCCTCATATATATCCGTAGTACCGGCCATGTGGTCACGCATGTTGTTCATAATTTTTTCATGATCATCTTCATGGACGAGCTTCGTGAAGTCGGTGTAATGGACAAAGTCCTTGGCTTTGTAGCCGAGCATACGAGTTTTTTTTCGTTGAAACGGATTGCGCCAGACGGTAGGTCCCCCGGCGATTACGCAGAGTATTTCTTCACTGGGGACGAAGGTAGGGCTGCCGGTACGGCTCATGATTCCTAGACTGATGCTAGATACCACGATCGAGTACGTCGGTGTGACCTCCCAGGGCGCCATGAATGTGCCCGCCGACGCGACCAAAGCGGGGTGGTATAAATATGGTGCCCACCCGGGCGATATCGGGAGTGCTGTGGTAGCCGGACATTTGAATGGCGCCCATGGCAAGCCAGGTGTATTTAAAGATCTGGGTAAACTTCGGGTTGGAGACACCTTCTCTATCCTAAATGATGCCGGTGGCAAGACGACTTTCTTGGTAAAGAAAATCAAGCTGTACAACCTAGATGAGCAGCCAGACGAGGTGTTTCACTCTACTGCTGGGGTACACGTTAATCTCATAACACGTACCGGGGCCTGGAACCGCGACGAAAAACAGTACTCCAAGCGGATTGTGGTTTTTGGCGATAAGGCAAACTAGGCACACACTGAGAGGTCTCGGCTTATTCCCTATTCCCTGAGCTAGCCAGATCGTACGGCACTTTGCCCTGCTACGGGTTATGGCCTATGCCGGCATAACCGCATCTGGTCCGGGTGCGAGACTAGAACTATGTTGAGGGATTAAAACCAGGGCTCATCCACATCGGCTCCCAGCCATGGCCATCTGGATCTAATACCTCGTACCCAAACATCTGGTCCTCGGAGACCATCATATTGACCTTGTAGTAATCACCCCCATGCGCTTTTGCCGTATCGGCAAACTGCTGAACAGCTGCCTTCGAATCTAGCGATAGTGCTAGCAACACACCGCTTGTTTTAGATGCATCGGCAACGTCTTTATCCCGTAAAAATGTCTTATAGAAATCGTGCTTCAGTAACATTACAAAAATCTCTTCAGACCACTTCATGCCGCTACCTTTGTCGTCCGAATACTCTGGCACTTTGGTAAACCCTAAAGCTTCATAAAATGCAGTAGATACTGCAAGATCTTTGACCGGTAAGTTGACGTAAATTTGTTTGGACATGGATTAACACCCTTGATTAAAATTGATTGATCTCGAGCTTATGCATTTTCATCATATTGGCATAGCCATGAGGTCTCTTCAGTAGTTCGTCGACGTTTTCTGGCACTACCTGCCAGCTTAGGCCGAACTTATCCTTGCACCAACCGCACTGCTCGGCCTCGGGTACACTGGAGAGCTTCCCCCAGTAATAGTCAATTTCTTCCTGGTCCTTACACGGAACAGAGAACGATACCGCTTCCGTGAATTTAAATTCTGGGCCGGCATTGATACCCACGAAACGATTACCACTGAGTTCGAACTCGACCACAAGGACTTGGCCCGCTAAGTGGAGCTGGAAGTCGGCTAAGCCTTCTTCCTTCGTCTTAGGATAATGCATGGTCGAGATGATCTTGCTGTCAGGGAATATTGAGATGTAATACTCTGCCGCTTCCTGGGCGTTACCGTCGAACCAGAGATTCGGGGTGATTAATTTCATGGCGTAATTCCTCGCATTTACTCGCTCTTTTGTAGCACAGATTCGTCCTTTTTTCATTAGTCAGACCATGCACTCGGATGCAAATGCCAACAATTTCAGAGGTTGGGCAACCACCATGCATTGCTACCATTCGCTGTGCTCGGCCATAAGAAAACCCCGTGCGTGAACACGGGGTTTTCTTATGGCTCCGG
>JBBRNT010000007.1:0-57209 GCA_038230095.1 Candidatus Saccharimonadia bacterium | reverse complement strand
TGGCTGGCGAGGTAGGATTCGAACCTACGATTATCTGATCCAGAATCAGAAGCCTTACCGCTTGGCCACTCGCCAGTGTGCCATTTGAACCTGATTATTGTACGTACTATTCACGGTTATTTCAAGTGTTAATGGGGGCAACTAGTTGACAAACAAGCATAAATAGTATACAATGGTTCGGTAATTGCTCTTTGCCCCTACCCATGGAAGGATTGACGCCATGTCAACTGCCAAGAAAAGTGTTCAAGTCCTAGAAGACCGTGTTGGCCTCTGGGCCCTCATCGCCCTGGCGTTCCTGGCCCTCACCGGCGAGCTGTTTGAGAAAGGCTTCCCGGGCTGGAGCCTCCTCACGGCCCTCATCACCTTCGGTGCCATCACCACGTCGCTGCGCTTCGAGCGCCGCGTCAAGTACGTTCGGGCCAGGCACGCCGCCGGACTCGCCCCGGGCTCCCGCCCACGGGTTCAGGCCATCAGCCATCGCAAGCCGGCGCCAAACCCCCGGAACCTGGGCAGCTGCACCCGCCACCAGCTGAGCGACCGCTACAGCACCCCCCGTGCCGACTCCCAGTCGGACTACACGCCCCACTAGTCGGCCTCAGCCGACACCGCACCGCCTGCCCAGCCAGCCTCACAGCCGGCCGGAAACAGCGGTGCGTTTCATATTGACAGGATTGGGCATTGTGCTCATGCTCTTGACTAGCCTGTGGCTTAGGGGTATCATGAGCATAATTGAATGGACATCCTCTATGGACAAAACATCACACCAAACTAATGCCCAGCGCGGTAGCATGGTGCTCGAGATAGCTCTCGTAGCGGCCATTATTGCACTACTGGGATTTGTGGGTTGGCGCTACTACGCCGCCAAGCAGGCCGCAACTAAGCCCAGTTCCGTGGCCACCCAGAATAAGACCGATCTTCCCAAGGCCGATGGCAAGGTAGAGACAGCCGTCACCGCTGTCTCGGCCGATGCCGACATAGACAGAGCTAGTAGTGACTCTATGGAAGGCGATACTGGCGAGGTTAACGCTACGTCCGATGACGCGGCGCAAGTCCAGGGGAGTATCAACAAAGATGCATTCTAATCGTAAACTCATCACCCAGTTCCTAGTAGCGGGTCTGCTCGTGGCCCAGCTAGCCCCAATAAGCGCGATAGCCACCGACGGCGGGAGCACTTCTGAAAAGCCTAGCACCTCAGGGCATGACAGTATTAATGGCCACACCGTCAAGCCTGCCGAAACCCCCAAGGTAGAGAGCACTTCTTTTTGTAATAAGTTTGGTAGCATCAATAGTAGTGTCAAAACCAATGAAGAGGAGCGTGTTGGCAAGCTGAACTCAAGACGCGGCCAGGAGACCACTAAGCTAGCCACTACTCGCTCTAAGCGCGAATCGGACCTAGCCACCGCTCGCGCCAAGGCCGATGCCAATCGTAATGAGCACTATGCCAAGCTGGAGGCCAAGGCTACGACCGACGCCCAAAAGGCAGCCGTCCAGGCTTTCGAAGCTACCATTGACGCAGCCGTAGTGCAGCGCCGTGCTGCAGTAGACGCAGCCGATAAGACCTACCGCGACGCGGTTGACGCCCTCCTGGCTAGTCACAAGACCCAAGTCGACGCAGCCATTACTAGCTTCAAGGCTAGTGTGGCCTCGGCCGGTACGGCCGCCCAGGCTAGCTGTACCGCTGGTACAGATTCCAAAACCGTCCGTGACGCCTATAAGGCGGCTATCACGACGGCCCAAGCTAGCTTCAAAGCAGCTATGCAGAGCATAGACAATGTAGGCCCACAGATTAAGGCACTCAATGCTACCCGCAAAGCTGCCGTGCAGGCCGCCATTAACGCCTTCAAGGCCACTGCCGCGACAGCAGCAGCTACGCTTAAGACTGCGCTAGGCGAGACAACTACCCCGTAGTTGGTCTGCTTACAGCAAACAACTGGCTCCCATGGAGCCGGTTGTTTTGTTGCATAAGCACTATGATGCCAGGCATAATAAGAGCCATGAAACGTACACGTGACTCATCCCTGCCCACCGGGTTCCTCTGGGGTGCCAGCGTGGCCGCTCACCAGGTAGAGGGGGGGAACCGCAATGACTGGAGCGAGTGGGAGCAGGCCCATGCCGAGGACTTGGCTGCCCGGGCCACCCGCCACTTCGCGCACCTACTGCCACGCTGGGACACGGTCAAGACTGAGGCAACCAGTCCCGCCAACTACATTTCCGGTAAGGCCGTCGACCACTACCATCTCTATAAGGAAGATCTGGCCATGGCCAAGTCGCTGGGCATGACAAGCTTCCGTTTTTCACTGGAGTGGTCGCGCATTGAGCCCAGCCCCGGCGAGTTTGATGAGGCAGCCCTGGCGCACTACCGCGATGTTATACGTACCTGCCGCCAGTTGGGCATAGAGCCATTCGTTACACTCTGGCACTGGACCAACCCTACCTGGCTGCGCGACCAAGGCGGCTGGGAGACGGTAAAGGCCTGTGACTACTTTGTTCGTTACGTATCCAAGGTGGTAGAGTACATGGGCAGTGACGTATCTTTCTGGCTTACCCTCAACGAGCCGGAGGTCTATGCGGACTTCTCCTTCCGCATCGGCGAGTGGCCACCTCAGAAGCACAACACGGCTCTGGCCCGCACCGTCATGCGCAATCTGGCCCGCGGCCACCGTCGTGCCTACCGGCTCATTAAGCTGACAAATGGGGCCGCCCGCATTGGCGTGTCCAAGCACAATATATCGCTCGCGGTCGACCGCAATATGATCAATCGCTTGCTCAAATTTAGCTTGGATTATTTCTGGAACTACTACTTCCTGCGTCTCATCCGAGGCTATCAGGACTATATTGGCCTAAATTACTACATGCATAGCCGGACCCCGTTTTCGATTAAGGCTGGGCACCGGGCCCACTACTCCGACCTAGGCTGGGAGCTCTACCCCCAGGGGCTCATGCAGGTACTGAAGGGCCTTTCCGGCTACCGGCTACCCATCTACATTACCGAGAACGGTCTGGCCGATGCTACCGACACCTACCGGGCGGACTATATTCGCCAAGTGGTGCATGTACTTGAGCGGGCGGTTGAGCAGGGGATAGACGTCCGCGGCTACTCGCACTGGTCGCTTTTAGACAATTTCGAGTGGGACAAGGGCTTCTGGCCCAAGTTTGGGCTTATTGCCGTCGACCGCACTACTATGAAGCGGACCATCCGCCCCAGCGCCCACGCCTATGCCGAGATAATCCGGCACAATGGCACCGTGGACCGGTCCGATAACGCACACGATCTGTAGTGTCGTATGCATCATTACCTACGCTAGGGGTTGACGCTTTTGCTATGATAGATATAAAGAGGAGATAGACATGCCACAAGTCAAAATGTACACCACCGCCACCTGTGTTTACTGCCGTGCCGAAAAACAGTTTTTCAAAGAGAAAAATATTGAGTTTGAAGAGGTAGGTGTGGATCTCGATCAGAAAGCCGCCGAGGAAATGATCCAACTGAGCGGTCAGATGGGCGTGCCATTTACCGTCATTACCGCCGATGATGGTACCAAGACTGGTATTCTCGGGTTTGATCGGCCTCGTCTCGAACAAGCATTAGGACTATAATATGCCTATGACAGACAGCCTCACCCTCTATGGCGCCACCTGGTGCCCCGACTGCTCCCGCGTCAAGCACTGGCTTGGCGAGCACAATATTAGCTACACCTGGGTAGACGTTGACCGCGATCCCAAAGCGGCTGATTTTGTCATGGATATTAATGGTGGTAACCGAGTGATCCCCACAGTGAAGCTAGCCGACGGCGCTGTCATGGTGAACCCAAGTAACCACGACCTAGCAACAGCTCTAGACGTTACCGAGAAGGCTGTCACCAACTATCATGATCTGGTAATTATTGGTGCTGGCCCCACTGGCCTCTCGGCCGCCATCTATACCACCCGCGAGGACATATCCACGCTACTACTGGAAAAAGCCGCTATCGGTGGCCTGGCGGGCATTACCGACCAGATAGATAACTATCCTGGTTTCCCAGATGGCATAGGCGGGCTGCAGCTGGCCGACCAGATGGAGGCCCAGGCTCGGCGTTTTGGCGCCCAGTTTGAGACCGGCGTGGCGGTAGAGTCTATCCATGACGAAGGCATCTATAAGCGCCTGGAAACCACGAATGGCGTACGCTACGCCAAGAGTGTGCTTATTGCCACCGGCTCGAGCTACCGCAAGCTGGGCGTACCGGGCGAGCAAGAGCTGACCGGCCGCGGCGTGCATTATTGTGCTACCTGCGATGGCCCATTCTACCGCGACAAGAAGCTTGTCATCATTGGCGGGGGCAATTCTGCCATGCAGGAGAGTCTATTCCTTACCAAGTTTGCCTCGGAAATAGTCCTCCTAGTCCGCGGCGACCAGCTCAAAGGTACAGAAATTCTCATTGAGAAGATTAAGACTACGGCTAAGATCACCGTCCACTATGGTGTCCAGACTACCGAGATTGTCGGCCATGAAGGCAAGGTGACTGCTGTAGAAGGTATTAGTAAGTCTAGCGGCAAGACGGTCAGCTTTGATACCGACGGCGTATTCGTATTCATTGGACTCGATCCCAATACCGGCTGGGCCAAAGGCCACATAGATCTGGATGACCATGGCTTCGTTCTTACTGATAAGACCTTTGCTACCAACCTACCCGGCGTCTACTCGGCCGGCGATGTCCGCAGCGGCGCCACCTGGCAGATTGCCTCGGCTGTAGGGGAGGGTGTCACGGCTGCGCTTATGCTGCGCGAGTACCTGAAAGATGTCGGCTAGAGGCTCGCGCCGACGCCTCCGGTACTATCTCGGCGTTAGCTGTGGCGTCATTATGATGGCGCTTATTATCCGCCAAAATGAGTCGGTGGTACTGTCCTCGCTAGCCCCCGAACCCGTCCGCACGGAGCGTCCGGTCGCCGCCGGCTCGCTCAAGACCACCCGGCACATCACGAGCCTGTCTATGGCCCAGGTAGACACCGGCTCTCGAGCTGATTACGGCGTCATAGACCCGGTAAGCGCTCGGTACGCCGTGGAGACCTACGACATTAGCTATATTTCACGGCTACCAGCTACCAGTAGGCCCATCGAGGTGCACGCCCGGCTGTACTTGCCCTCGGGCTCCATTGCCGCACCGGCCTTTGTGTTTGGACCCGGCACCACCGGTCCGGGGCCAGATTGCGCTCCCACGCTTGAGCAAATCCGGGGTAAGAACTGGGGGCATTATGATGACCACATGGAGTACTATGCCGGCCAGGGCTATGCCGTAGCCATGGTGGACTACTACCGTGGAGCTGGTGACAGCGCCATCCATCCCTACTTTGTCGGCGATCTAGAGGGGCGGGTCATGCTGGACGCCGCCATTGCTCTGCACGACTTCCGCGACGACACCCGCCCCGGGCTAGCCACGGTGGCCGAGCCCACCTTCTTTGCTGGGTACTCACAGGGCGCACACGCCGCGCTCTGGGCCGAGCAGCTAGGTGCCACCTACGCGCCCGGCATCCACATTGCCGGCATTATTGGCTTTGCTGCCGCCACCGACGTAGTACGCTCGGTTGCAGACATTGCCAAGGGCTCAACAACTATCTGGCTGCCATCGTACGTCTACGCCGCTTACAGCGACTACTACGGGGATCTGGAGCCGGCCAATACCATCTTCAAAGAGCCGTTCGCTAGTACGGTCGCGCAGGACGCCCGCCACTTCTGTATTGACCAGCTTGAGCTGCGCACGGGCCACTATGGCCCGCCCAGCAATGCCGGTAGTGTCTACACTCCCGAGTTCCTCCAGGCCGCCAAAGACGGTACCCTAGCCGTAAGCTTCCCTAGGCTATACGCGCACCTCTATGCCAACCTCGCCGGCTCCAGCAGCGACCATACCCCGGTCCTACTGGTAGCGGGCGATAAAGATGTAGTTATCCTCCCGGCCGCCCAGGCGGAGCTGGCCCGTCGCATCTGTGCTTCGCCCCTGGCCAATCTGGAGCTACAGCAGTCGGCCGCAGGTACCCACTACACCGCCATGGCCGAGGGCCACAAAACCGTCATTACCTGGATGCAGACCATAGTAAACGGTGGCACACGAGCCAATAATTGCGGGAAGTACCAATGACACATACTACTATTCGACCAGCTCGGCTCAGCGATATCCGCCAGATAGCCGCATTATCCAGGCAGTCTGTCGCCACCACCTATAATTTCTACGACCGTGATATTCAGCGTATCCTCCTCAAGCGCCAGAGCGCTCCTCGCTTGCTAAACACTATTCTGCGGCGGCTCCGTATTATCCTTGTGGCGGCCCGTGGGGAGTCGGTAGTGGGCTATCTGGTGGGCACCCCAGCCAACGACGGCGTGGCGCTTGTCTACTCGCTCTATGTGGACAAGGACGAGCGGGGGACTGGTGTCGGGGGCCAGCTACTTGGCTACTTTGAAACCAAGGTGGTGCCGGACTATATTTCCAAAATTATGCTCTGGACCGAGGTAGCCGCGCCCTACTACCGCAAGCTGGGTTGGCGCCAGACAGCGGAGCTGCCGGATCACTGGTGGGGACAGACGTTCTGGATCTTCGTAAAGGACACCCAGCCAAAGCCCCGGGGCTAGCCCAGAAGTGAGCAGCGCGGTACAATACAGGCATACTACAGGAGTACTCATGGGAATCGACTACAATGCCCTTTTGACCCCCGGTGAATTACCGGAAATAAACACGGTTATAGAAATTAGCGCTGGCTCAACCCTGAAGATCGAGTACCGCAAGGACCTCGGTATTTTCGAACTAGACCGGGTAGAGCCAGTTATCTTTGCCAAGCCGGTGAACTATGGCTTCATCCCCCAGACGCTCGATGAAGATGGTGATGAGCTAGACACCTTGGTTGTTTGCGGCGAGAAGCTGCCCATGGGACTGGTCGTCAAGGCTCGCGTTATTGGCGTGCTCAATTTTGAGGACGACGGCGAGATGGATCATAAGATCATTTGTGTTCCCGCTGATGACCGCAATGGTGGCGACGCTATCCTAACGCTGGACGACTTAGGCGAGAGCTGGCAGCGCCAGATTGACCACCACTTCACCCACTACAAGGATCTGAAAAAAGGTGGTACCAAGGTACTCGGCTTCGGGACTGCTGAGGACGCTGCCGCTGTCATCGCCGACTGCATTAAGCGCTACCAGGCTGGTAAGTAGACCTCAGTAATCGCTAAAAAACACCCCGACCTGGGGTGTTTTTTAGTACAAAGAAAAGGCCCCGCTACCTGAAATAGGTAGCGGGGCCATAAGGCGGTGAGTCAGCCGTCTTCACGGACCTGCCCGCGCCTGGTGGCGAGCTTGATGATCGCATCGACCAGGTAGTCCGATCCGCCGCAGCGTCGAGCCAGCTTACGCAGCTCACCAGTGAGGAAGAGGTACTGCTGAGCAGGGAGCGTTTCGTCGTAGATCCGGCCGGCCTCTTCGAAGCTCTTGCCAGCGCTTATTGCTTCGCATTGTGCTGCCCAGGCCAGGTTCTTGGCCGGCTGGTTGTGGTAGATACCGTCGAAGATGATGCCAATGAGCGGATCCATCCGCGAGTCGGGGCTGTAGCGCTGCCAGAGTTCGATCAGCGCTGGGTTGGTGGTGGGACGTGCAGTGACGGTGTTCATAGTAGTTCCTTACGGGGAGAGGGCCGGGGCCCGGGTGGGGTAACACAAAACGCCGATCACAACATAGCGACCGGCGACAACACATAGTACATTTGTTTGCCGGTTTCGCTATTGGCTCGGCATCATCCAAGCGACCAAATACAGATGATGCGTCATTGCTGAAAACACAGGTTGTAAAATGAACTGTAAGCACTATATCACAAGTACCATATATTGTCAATACTTCTACCTCCTTGCATGTCTTGGCGCTACCCTGTAGCATAAGGGTAATAAAAAAGGTACAACCCGTGGCACTTAAAGTAGCTATTAATGGTTTTGGACGCATTGGCCGTAACGCCTTCAAAATTGCCTTCGGCCGGCCAGACCTAGAAATTGTCGCTATCAATGACCTGACAGATACTAAGACCCTTGCGAACCTACTGAAGCACGACTCCAACTACGGCTTGTATCACCAAGAAGTGAGCTACGACGAGACCAATATTATCGTCGCCGGCAAGTCTATCAAGGTAGTGGCTGAAAAAGACCCCAAGATGCTGCCCTGGAAAGACATGGCCATAGATGTGGTTATTGAGTCCACTGGCCGCTTTACCAAAGCCGAGGATGCCAAAATGCACCTCGACGCCGGCGCTAAGCGAGTAGTCATATCTGCTCCAGCTAAGGGTGACGGCGCCGGTACTTTTGTAGTCGGCGTTAACTCCGATAAGCTCACTGCTGCCGATACTATTGTCTCGAACGCTTCCTGTACCACCAACGCTATCTCGCCAGTTGCCGCCCTCATGACGGCCAAGTTCGGTGTCCAGAAGGCCATGATGACCACCGTGCACTCCTATACTGCTAGCCAGGCCCTACAAGACGCTCCGTCCAAGGATCTTCGCGAGGGTCGCAACGCCGCTGAGAACATTGTGCCCACCACCACCGGCGCGACTATTGCTGCAGCGCTGGTGGTCCCAGAGCTCCAGGGCATTTTCCAAGGCCTGTCCATCCGCGTCCCCACCCCAGTTGTCAGCCTCAGTGACTTTACCTTCCTGACCGGCAAGGACACGACCATCGAGGAAGTAAACCAAATGTTTAAGGACGCCGCCGCCATGCCTCAGTGGCAAGGCCTACTCGCAGTGACCGAGGAAGAGCTCGTCTCGAGCGACTTTATTGGCGACAGCCACTCGGCCATTGTGGACCTGAAGCTCACCAACGTGGTGGGCGGCAATATGGTCAAGGTTATTGCCTGGTACGACAACGAGTGGGGCTACAGCAACCGCCTGGTTGAGCAGGTTGAGCTAGTCGGAAAGACTATTCAAGCCTAATGAAGCTGTTTGTGGGGGCAGACCACGGTGGATTTGATCAGAAAGAGCTGCTTGTCGCTTGGCTGCGCGGCCTCGGCCACGAAGTGGAGGACCTGGGCGCCGACCATCTAGATAAGGAAGACGACTTCCCTCAGTATGCCTTTGTAGTGGCCACCAAGGTACTGGGTGAGGATGAGTCCCGCGGCGTACTCATCTGTGGTTCGGGCCAGGGTATGGCTATGGCTGCCAACCGAGTACGTGGCATCCGGGCCAGTGTAGTCTGGAGCGCGGAAGTGGCACACGAGACCCGGGAGGATAATGACAGCAATGTTCTGTGCCTACCAGCCCGCTTTATTACCACCGCCGAGGCCAAGCACATTACCGAGGCCTGGCTATCCACAGAGTTCTCGAGTAATCCCAAATACCATCGCCGGATTGATGAAGTTGAGGAGATCTATGGCTAAGGTTGCTATTACCAATGACGCCTTTACGGCCGACGATTTCATGGCCCGCATCGAGCGGGTAAAGCCGTTCGTAAAGCGTCTACATATAGATGTAAGCGATGGTGTATTTACTGACCAGAAGACTATTAGCCCGGCGCAGGTCTATGGTATAGACGGCGTCCCGCTCGACGTACACCTCATGGTAGAGCACCCTCTGGCCAATTTGGAGACTATCATTGCCTTGGAGCCAGAGCTTGTAGTCTGCCACTTCGAGTCTGGTGATGATCTGGAGGTCATCCACAAGCAGCTGACTGCTATCGACATTCGGTTTGGGCTGGCCTTGCGCCCCGAGACCACTATAGAACAAGTAGCTGAGTGGCTGCCTCGTATCGACCATCTGCTCATCTACACCGGCGCCCACCTGGGACACAACAGCACCGGCGCTATCGAGGACTTCGATTTGGGGCGTCTAGATAAGATTGGCCAGGCGCGCGCTATTAATCCAGGCTTAGAGATAGGGGTGGACGGCGGCATCAACCAGAGCACCGCGCGCCTGGTGGTGGACGCTGGGGCAGACGTACTCAATGTGGGCAGCTTTATCCATAACTCACCCGATCCTGAAATGGCTTATGAAGCGATTCGTGCAATCGCAGAAGGAGAAGTATGACCACCAAGCAGCTCGAACTACAGGCCAATCAGATCCGCAAAGATATTATTGAAATGCTCACCAGGGCCGGGAGCGGCCACTCGGCCGGCCCTCTGGGCATGGCGGACGTGTTTACCGCCCTCTACTTCCAGGTGCTTAATCACCGGCCCAAGCAGCCGGACTGGCCCGAGCGCGACCGCGTAGTGCTGTCCAACGGGCACATTGTACCGGTGCTCTACGCTACTATGGCCCGCTCTGGGTACTTCCCAGTCGGGGAGCTCATGACGCTCCGCAAGTTCGGCTCGCGCCTGCAGGGCCACCCCGAGCGTCTGCGTTTGCCAGGCCTAGAAACTACGAGCGGCCCACTGGGCTCTGGCCTGTCCCAAGCGTGTGGCATGGCTCTAGCCAGCCGCCTCGAGGGCAATAAGAATCGCCGCATTTACTGTCTCATGGGGGACGGCGAGCTTCAGGAAGGCAATATCTGGGAAGCCGCCATGCTGGCCCACAAGTACAATCTCACCAATCTTACCGCCATTGTAGACCGCAATAATATCCAGATCGACGGCCCGACTGAGACGGTGATGCCACTAGAAGACCTCGCCGCCAAGTGGGAGGCCTTTGGTTGGAACGTTGTGAGCATAGATGGGCATAATTTTGACGAGATCATTGCTGCCATGGACCGGGCCAAGGTAGTTACCGAGAAGCCTACCGTCATCCTGGCCTATACCATTCCGGGTAAGGGCGTGGACTTCATGCAGTATGACTACCATTGGCACGGTGGTGCGCCGGGTAAGGGCGTGCCCAACCCAGAGCAGGAAAAAGTGGCTCTCCATGAGCTCCGCACCCTGGCCGGCCGCATTAGGAGTGAACACCAATGATTAATACCGATTTATACTTGAACCCCCAGCTCCTCAGCCCAGAAGTCGAGCAAGAGCCCATCCGGGCTGGTTTTGGCCGCGGCCTGGTGGCAGCCGGCCGTCAGAACAAGCATGTAGTGGCACTGTGCGCCGATCTGACTGAGTCTACCCAGATAAGCCACTTTGCCGAGGCCTTCCCCGAGCGCTACTTCGAAGTCGGCATTGCCGAGCAGAACCTGGCTACCGTAGCCGCTGGCCTGGCTGCCTTTGGCAATATTCCCTTTACCTCCAGCTATGCCGCCTTTTCCCCGGGTCGTAACTGGGAACAGATTAAAACTACCCAGGCGCTCAATGACCGCGCCGTTATTACCGTGGGCTCGCACGCTGGGCTCTATACTGGGCTAGACGGCGCCACCCACCAAATGCTAGAAGACATTGCGCTTATGCGCACCATGCCCAATATGCGTGTGATCGTTCCTTGTGACGGCCCAGAGGCTGAGAAAGCCACGCTGGCGCTAGCCGCTCATCCGGCTCCGAGCTACTTACGCCTGGCCCGTGATAAGTCACCGATTATTACGACTGCCGACACGCCGTTTAGCATGGCGAAGGCGCAGGTGCTGATGATTGGCTCAGACATTACCCTGGTAGCCTGTGGCACAATGGTTTATCAATCGCTCCTTGCCGCCGCAGCTTTGGCGAAGAAGGGTATTTCAGCCGAGGTTATTAACTGTGCCACTATTAAGCCGCTCGATACCACCACCATCCTGAAAAGCGCTCGCAAAACGGGCTGCGTGGTGACAGTGGAAGAAGCTCAGATTAACGGCGGTCTCGGTAGCGCAGTAGCAGAGCTGCTGGTGGAGAACGAGCCGCTGCCTATGTCACGCATGGGCGTCGTAGACCGTTACGGAGAGACTGGCCAGCCAGCCGAGCTTCTGGAGGCATTCGGCCTTACCGGAAAGCACATTGCTGCCCGAGTCCGCGAGGTCTTGAAGCGCACGAAATAGCCCACCTCCGAAGAGGTGGGCAAGGGGTCCTTACCAGACGGTGGTACGGAGCAGCAAGATACGGATTCGCTTTCGCTGCCTCATGAGACCAGCATTCTGGATATGGCAGCTCGCTACGGCGTAGCGCTGGACGCCAGCCATATCCCCAATCTGACGCTGGAGGTTGCGTTCTAGTGGTACCTGCAGGCGTTTCGGTACCAGTTCCTCGAAGACAAGCCGCTCGGGCCGCTGGAGCCGGATCTGGTCTCGGATCCGCTTGGTCACCCCATCTAGATAGTCCTGGAGGTCTGATTGGGCCAGGGCGGACTGGCGTGCCTGGTCGCTCGGCCGGGTCCCAGCTGCACGCTTCTTAGCAGAGGTAGGCATTAGCGGACCAGGGCCAGATGGAGCCGGCGGCTGCTGACGTCCAACGTAATCTGCCGGAACGCCTGTCCGCGCAGTATGGCAGTAATGCCGTTCTGAAGCGCCACACACTCGGCCGGAGTCAAGGTGTAGTGAAGCTTCAGCTTGCGCTTGAATACGCTCGGCGCATCCTTGTGGAAGATCATTGACTGCAGGTCCCTCACCAGCTTCTGAATGTAGGCGCCGTGCACGGCAGCCTCTTCGTAGGCCCTGGATCGGGCTGTGCGTTCACGGTTAGTACGGGCCATGACTTCTCCTCGGATCGGTACACTGCGGCTGCAGATAGGGGACAGGATAGTGTAAACTAGGTATAAATACAATATTTGGAGGGTGCATGCCGTTATCCATGGATGAGATCAAGAAGAATACCGCCGCCGCCCGGGCGCTCATGGCGCGGAGCCGAGCCGAGAAATTTGCCGTCGGCGCCTTTAATATAGACAACCAGGAAACGCTCCGGGCAGTCTGCCAGGCGGCCGCCAATAAGCAGTCGCCGCTGCTGGCCGAGGTGAGCCACGGCGAGGTGCAGGCCATTGGCCTAGATAACCTTCGCGACATGGTGGACAACTACAAGCGCGATCTAGGTATTGAGATCTACATTAATCTGGACCACTCGCCGTCCGTTGAGGCTGCCAAGGCTGGCATCGACGCCGGTTTCGAGTTCATTCATATTGATGTGTCCCAGGCCAACCACGATGCGACGGACGAGGAGATTATTGCTGCTACCAGGGAGATTGTGGAGTACGCCAAAACCACTGGGGCACTTGTAGAGAGCGAGCCACACTATTTTGGCGGCAGCTCGAATCTGCACACTGAGGAGATCGACTACACCGAGCTGCGCAAGACGTTCTCGACGCCCGAAGGTGCCAAGGCCTTTGTCGACGCCACTGGCGTAGACACCTTTGCCGCGGCCGTGGGCAACTTGCATGGCAAGTATCCTGTGCCCAAGCAGCTGGACCTGGCCCTTCTCCAGCAGATTCGCGACGCTATCACCTGCAATATTAGCCTTCATGGCGGTTCAGACACTCCCTCGCACTTCTTCCAAGAAGCCGCCCAGATTGGCGTTTCCAAGGTGAATCTGAATTCCGATCTGCGTTATGCCTTCCGTCACACGCTAGAACAGGAGTACGCCGCTCACCCAGACGTCTACGACTGGACCAAGATAACCCCAGAAGTTCTGGCGGCTGTGCAGAAGGTAGTGGAAGACCACATGGACATATATAGCTCTTCGGGCAAGGCCGTAGTCTAGTGTCTCAGTTGCCGCTCTGGATCTGGCTTGATTTCGATGGGGTGGTCGCCCGCCGCACCGCCAGCCGCAGCCAGCTCGTCAGTACTGCCCTGGGCATCCCAGCTGAGATCTGTCGGCAGGCCTATCTGGGTCAAATGCAGTTGGACCCCCACTGGAAGCAGCGTAGCCTAGCAGTACGCACCGTGGCCGAAGAGAAACAGCTCTACCTCGATGTGTTTACCAGTCTGGTCCATGGCCAGGGCCGTTCCGTGGCGCCAGCCGCTATATCCCAGCTTACAGAAGACTTTGTTATGACCAATCGGTTCGAGATTATGCCCGGCTGGCGCAATTTTGCCGAGGCTATGAAGGGCGTGGCCTATTTGGGCCTCTTATCCAATGCCTACCCAACGCGCCGCCAGGTGGAGTTGCCCGAGCTAGACGTAGAGTTCGACTTTGACGACATTATTCTGTCCAGCGAAGTCGGTCTAGAAAAGCCCGAGGCTGCTATCTACGAGCTAGCGGTCCAGCACTCTGGTCAGGCGGCCGTCCAGAACTGGATGGTAGACAACCTGGCAGACAACCTAAAAAGCCCCGAAGTAGCCGGGTTTGGGCAAACCATTCTATTTGGGAATAACAGCAACTGGCCTGCTCATGCGGTGGACTTCCTAGCCTTGCAGCAGCTCATTGTAGCGCCCTAGAGCTTGGCCGCAATTGCCTTCAGAACATCGTCAAATGAGACGCCAAACTTCTCGACGCCCTCGCGCTCAAGCGTGGCGGCTACATCCACGTAGTCAATGCCAACGGCGCCCACAGCGCTAAACGTCTCATGGGCCGCGGTAAACACGGTCTCTAGGTCTGGGGAGGCAATTTCGGCATGGTCAAGCACGGCCGTAATAGTCGCATCGGGCATAGTATTGACTGTCTGAGGTAGTACCAGCGGCTCCACGTAGAGTAGGTCGTCATAGGCGGGGTTCTTGGTGGAGGTAGAGGCCCATAGTGGGCGTTGTGCATTGGCGCCGCGTGCCACCAGTGCCTCCCACCGTGGCCCGCTAAAGGCTTGGGTAAATAGCTCGTAGGCTAGTTGGGCCTGCGCAACCGCTGCCTTGCCGTGTAGTTCCGCCGGTGCTGCCACAGCGTCGAGGCGCTTATCTATCTCGGTGTCCGTCCGGCTAATAAAGAATGATGCCACGCTCACAATGCTCGACAAGTCACCCTCGCGAGCTTCAAGGCCAGCCATGTACGCCTCCACTACTTCGGCGTAACGGCCTAAGCTAAATATGAGTGTAACATTTACATTAACGCCTGCTGCTATGAGGGTCCGGATAGCCGGAACACCAGCTGGGGTGGCTGGCACCTTGACCATCAGATTGGGCTGAGCCAGCTCGGTCCACAGCTGCGTACCCATCTCCACCGTCCCTGCCGTATCGGCAGCGAGGCGCGGAGACACTTCCAGGGACACACAGCCGTCTCCCAGGCGGGGATTGGCATCGTAGACTGGTCGCAAGACGGTCAGGGCGCTAGCAATGTCGGCCTTCACTAGCTTCCAGTAGGCATCATCGGCAGTCGTGCCAGCGGCCTTGAGCTGGGCCAGCTCTGTATCATAGGCCGTATCAGTCTCTATAGACTTCTGGAAAATGGTCGGGTTGCTGGTGACGCCACGTATGCCCTGCGACAGGTAGATGGCGAGCGTACCATTACTGATCATGCCGCGGCTTAGGTTGTCTAGCCATGGACTCTGTCCTTGGGCAAATAATTGTTCAAGATTTGTCATGGACATATTATATACTACTGATCAGCATAACTGGTATTATAGGGACATGACTGAGAACAAGAATCCGCACATTGTCACCGTAGGGGCGGCCTCACAGGACGTGTTTCTTACTGGCAAGGCATTATCCGCTCGGCGCGACGTACGCTCGCGGGACTACGTCGAGCAGTTCCCACTCGGGGCAAAGATAGATGTGGCTGGCGTGGTCTATGACACCGGGGGCGGTGCTACCAATGCCGCAGTTACCTTTGCGCGCCAAGGCCTGTCGGCTAGCTTCATCGGTAAGATTGGCCATGACCCAGCCGGCGCCGAGGTTATCCGCTCGCTTAAGCGTGAGAGCGTGGGCACAGATGGTGTAGCCTATGACACCAAGCTGGGCACGCAGTACTCTACCATCCTGCTCTCACCCACGGGCGAGCGCACCATTCTGGTGTATCGCGGCGCCTCCCACGACATGAAAGCCACCGACTTTGCTATCCGCAATATTGAGGCCGACTGGCTCTACATTAGCTCACTTTCTGGCAATATGGATCTGCTTACCAGGCTCCTCAAGCATGCCAATGCTCGTGGCATTCGGGTGGCGCTAGACCCAGGGGCTGCCGAGCTGGCTCAGGCCAAGAAGCTGCGCCGACTACTACCACTTATATCCGTGCTTAAGGCCAATCTAGATGAGCTGGGCCAGCTGGCCATGGCTACCACACCTGAGGGCATTGTCCGGGAGCTAGCCAAGTACTGCACCTACGTTATAGTGACTGACGGCGCCAAAGGCTGCCTTGCCACCGATGGTAAGCTGCTGTACCGAGCCGGCCAGTACCAAAAAGTAAAGGTCGTTGACCGTACCGGGGCCGGTGATGCTTTTGGCTCTGGCTTCGTGGCAGGCTTAGCCAAGGGCCTGCCCATGGAAGACGCTATTACCCTGGCCAGCGCCAACTCCACTGGCGTGGTGCAGAAGATTGGCGCCAAGCCCGGCATACTCAAAACCAGCCGTATCAAGCGTATGAAAATGAAGACCACCCATCTCTGGGCGACTTGACCGGACCGGGCGCGTCGCCTATCCTGGGCGCATGAGGGGAATTCTGAAGCATGTTCGACAGTGGCACCTGGCTGCGGCCAGTCTTAGTATTATCGGGTTGGTCGCAGCTGTGGTCTGGGCTGGCGCTGTGAGCGCGCCCAAAAGCCAGCGGGCGGCCTCCTCGACGAATCAAGTAGTGGCAAGCATCTCACAGCAAGCTGCTACCGCTACCAGCCCGGCTGCCGCCGCCCAGGCTCGTAGCACGCTCCCGACTACGAGTAGGCCTACACCGGACCACCTGGGCCTATTCGTCAGCGACTCGCCGTCCGATCCGGCCAAAGCCACGGCCACCCTAGACTGGGCCGCCGCCACTGGTTTCGATGTGCTGTATAACTACGCCTCATTCGACGGCACGCCGGACCAAGTTCAGGCCTATCTAGACGCGGCCGCCGTCCGGCACATTCACATTATCTTCAGCCTCAAAGACCTCTACGACGCTTTGCCGGAAGGCGCTAGTACTGCGGCCACGTTCTCGGCCTGGGGCAGTAGTAACGAGCAAATTGCCCAGAGCGTTGTCAAAGCCGTCGCCGGCCACCCTGCCACCTACGGTTTTGCGCTGACAGACGAGCAGCCCGAGCAGCCGAGTGACCTAGCTACCTGGCAGCCCATCCTGGCTACCCGCTACGCCCAGATTAAGCTGCTTACCAGCAAGCCGGTCATCTCCGTGCTCGTTGGATGGACGTCTAGCTCTGCCGCCGACCGACAGAGCTTCCTTATGGCATTGCGCAGCAGTAGTGACCACTTTGCTCTCGACTACTACCCCGTGCCGTTTGAGGACCAGAGCCACATAGGCCAGATCGCACAAGACGCTACAGTTGCTGGTGACACTGATAGCTGGTTTATTGAGCAGGCCTTTAGCTGGGCCAGCTATCCCGCTACCGCGACGGGCTTGGGCCACAGCCCTGCTGCCGCTCGCTACCCCAGTGCCGACGAGATGGTGGCCATGGGTCGGGCTGCCCTATCGGGCGGGGCTCGCAGTCTACTGTTCTACTCCTACTTCGATGTGTCCAGCAGCCCTAGCCAGCTTGTCGCCTTACGCACCGCGGTGCTCCGTCTGCGCTCTGGTAACTAAAAACCCGCTCCAGTTCTTGGAGCGGGTTTTTCATTCTGACAAGGCTACAGTTGTGGGCTTACTTCGCCTATACCACCGCTCACCGTGACCACGGGCAGGTTACGAGCGGCAATGTCGTCCAGGTAGCGAGCAAGCTGAGCTGGGGTGGAGGAGTATTGCTCACCAGAGGTATCAATCTGGTGGAAGACCAGGATGAGCCAGGTTTTGTCCGCTTTGGCCTTGTCCAGCCAGCTCTGCAGCTCCGTCTCAGTAGTAGTTACACTCAGGTCTTGGACCTTCAGATTATATGGGTCAAAGCTATCCTTAGAGTTATAGCCTACGTCGGTTGACCGGTGGCTAGCGTAGTACTGCTTGATCGCCGCTATGACTGTGGAGTTGTAGGCGCCGTAGGGGGTAGCAAAGTCATTGACGCTACCGAGGCCGTGACTCAGGAGAAAGGCTTGTGAGTCATGCAGCTCGGTCACCAGCTGGGCGCCAGTGAGCGTGGTCAAGTCTGGATGGGTCACGGTGTGGGAGGCTATTTCCTGGCCATCACTAAACATGCTGTTCAGCATGGCAGAGGTCATATAGCTGGGGGTATCAATAAAGCCGCTTACAATGTACTGCGTAGACTTATAGCCGTGAGCGTCCAGGAGGGGGATAGCATTGGTGTAGATAGAGCCCCAGCCGTCGTCGAAGGTCAGGCTGACAAGACCTCGGTTGAAGCCGACTGTAGCTACTGGCACTAGGCTGTAGTCATCGGTTATCAGGTAGCCTACGCCCGCAATCAGATGCAGAATAGTTGCCGACTTGGCCGTAGCGGGCATTGTTACCTTAGCGCTGTACTGTGTCCAGCTGCTAGCGGCATTGGCTGTGGGCAGGTGTAGGTACTGCTGCGTGCCATCGGTATTAGTAATCTGTACCACTACCTGTGAGGTAATAGTCGATTGGTACCAATCACTGAGGGTGTAGCTCTGGCCCGCAACCACTGGCTGCTCAGCGTAGTACCACTTTGCGTCGCCATCGGTGTACTTGCTAATCTGGGTTTTCACTGCGTGAGCGCCAGTATGTGCCACGGCGCTGTAGCTATAGCTGACAGTGTTGGTACCCCACTTGCCCGTCGTCCAGGCCAAAGGCTTCGTCTGATCGGCCAGTGAGGTCTGTTCTAGTGAGCTATTTGGCACCCCATTGGTGGTGGCTAGCTGGGTCTCAGGCAGCAGACTAGCCTGGTCTATCTGCAATGATCCGACTGCCTTTATCAGGTGTAGGATGGTCACAGTCTTTGCGTTGGCCGGAGCGGTCAACAGTACTGCTGCCCGCTTCCAGGCCGTGCTCACAGCAATAGTACCAAGATCGGCGTAGCTGGTGGTACCGTCTGCTAGCTCGTACTGGGCCACCATGGCAGTCGCCACACCACTCTTATAGTAGTCAGCGTAGACATACTGGGTGCCAGGTGACACGGTCACCGGCTTGAAGTACCACTTAGCATCGCCATCGGTATACCTGGACACGGTGGTCTTGAGGCTACGGGTACCGTCATAGCCGGTTGTCGCGTAGCTGTACGCCACGGTATTAGTGCCCCAGTTGCCGCTCTGCCAGGCTAGCGGCTGCTTGGCATTGGCGTCAGATACCTGCTCCATGGAGGCGTTGGGTACGCCATTTGTGACCACCGGTGCGGTTGGAGTACCAAGGTAGAATGAATCGGTTTGTAGGGTACCAGCTCCAGATATAACATGAAGGACCGTCATCTTGACCGTACCGACTGGGGCGGTCAGGGTGTAGCCGGTCTGCGCCCAAGCCGTGGTGGCCGCAGGGCTACCCAGCCACTCATAGCTGTCGTTGCCAGCGGCGTCCGTGTAGTCGGCCACCACGTCGGTAGTAATGCTAGCCTTGTAGTAGTCGCTGAAGACGTAGGTGGTCCCGGCAGTCACTGGCACTGGGTCAAAAGCCCACTTGGCGTCACCATTGGTATAGCCCGTCATACTCACAAATAGGCTCCTGGTGCCGCTCTGGCCGGTGGCCTTTACGCTGTAGACTGGTGTGTTGGCGCCCCAGCTCGAGCGCGACCAACCGACGGGGTCGGTACTACCAGCTAGGGTAGTCTCGGCCGATGGGTTGGTTACTAGGTTGGCGCCAGCTGCTGCAGCACTCGCTGGGCGCAGCAAGCCTAGGCCAGCAAGCATGCTGAACAGGATAAGACTTATGAAAAACAACACACGTTTCATGTATGAGTCCTTGGTTAGGTTAATGAACCAAACCCAGCACAGAGCCTACCACTTGGCCAAAGATGACCAGGTGATAGACTCCGAACCCAATAGCCACCAGGGCGATCAGGATTTGGGTTGGCCGCTTCATGCTAGCGCGTCTTCCGTTGCTGGTAGGTGTAAACACCCGCCCAGATAAGCAGAGCGACAGCTGCACTGATAGCAATTTGTATAGTAGCGGTTACTCCAGTCTGGGGGAGCACAGTTGCGAGAACTGTACCGCCACCGACCGCGATGACGCCGCCACCAACACCAATTGGATTATAAGAAGCCATACAGCCTCCTTGTTTAAATTGATCCGGTCTGGATACGATAGCGGCGACTGGCCGTTTCCCATCCAGGCTTGATGCTTTTAAACCGTTTGAGCAAGACCACTTCGACGAAGGCGGCCATGAAAATGTACAGATTTGTAAACCGTAGCAGATAGAATAGTGGGAAGGGTTCCAGGATATCCCAGCGCTTGTTTAGGGCAGCAGCAAATACCACAAAGCTCAGGAACACCAGCAGATCGCCCACAAATATGCTAGCCGCTGTAAAGGCCGGGTGTGGGGCAAAGGCAATAATGAACGGCAGCGCCAGGATCTCGGCTGCAAATACAAACGTCTCTGCCAGAATAAAGTTCACATACGCGTCCAGCCGGCGTGGTCGCAGGCCCACTCGGTGCCTTACTACCCCTTGCCAGAACCCTCGGTACCAGCGGCGGATCTGGTTCTTGTAGTCATGGTAGTTGGCGGGGTCTTGAGTGTAGCACTTGGCGCTAGGGATGTAGGCAATCTTACCCAGCTTCTTGCGGTGGATCTGCAAGGTAATGTCGAAGTCCTCAGTCAGGCTATGAGTCAGGAAGTCCAAGTCCTTCAATATAGCTGTACTAATGCAGGCTGTCGCACCTGGAATGACGGTAATAGTGCCGAGCCAGGCCTGGATGCGCTTCACAATCTCTAGACCAATTGTGTACTCATACAGCCGGTACTGCGACACCCAGCAACCAGGCAGGCTTTGGACGTGGCCGGTGGCCGCCACAAAGCGCGATTCGTCGAGGCTGCCCTGGAGTATGGAGAAGTAATCAGACTTAAAGTTCCCGTCGGCGTCGGCAATATGCACCCAGAGGTAGCGCTCGGCCAGTCGGTAGTGGTCAATCGCGCGTTTGATAGCGCCAGCCTTGCCACCGCGGGGCGCGGGGAGTACGTGGCTTTTCATTATAAGGGCGCGGGCTAGCTCCACAGTGTTGTCCGTGGAAGCATCGCTAACCACGTATATGTCGCGTGAGTCGAGGCCAGCTGCGAGCGCCGAGCGGATAGTGCTCTCTATTACCAACTCTTCATTGTGGGCAGGGATAATGAGTGCCAGCTTGCGCTTGCGGTAGACACGGCCGACCAGCCGGCCCAGGGTGGTCTGGAATCCAGTGGAGCTGCTGTGAGTTTTGCGTACACGGGGCACTTGCACGACACATCCTACGGGTACCCTCCGTTGCTACTATTGACTCCCATACCGAACCAGTTTATACCTGGTTTTATGGCAATACGCGATTATACATGTAATGCTTACATATGTCAAGGTAAAAATCGTTGTGAGGTGTAAGCGTAACTGGTATGATGGACGCAATGAGTACACTCGCAAATTTCCTCAACGCCAGAGAGCCATTATTCGACCATGCTCTCTTCCAGCTTGAAGAGCGTTCGGGCCGTAAGGGTGTCGACGTAGCACTGGCCGCCGAGATTGCCGAGAAGGTAGCCGACCGAGCCAAGCGTATGCGACTAGAGCCAGACTACACCGGCCTCGAGCTGTATGGTGCGCTGTTGGCTCAGGTAAAGGTGCACGACGAGCACCTGGCAGCGGCTATTGGTGGCAAAGACCCCAGCGATCTAGCCGAGATGATTCCGCTTATCGTCAAAACTGTCCAGAGTGTAGACATGCCCAAGTCTGGGTTCTTTATCCACACCGATAAGGCCAGGGAAATGCTCCGCCATATGCCCCCGCCCAATACCATGGCCCGTCTTGGTTATGAGAATGTAGACGATCTGCTGGGGAAAGAAGATGTACACGAACTATTTCTTGCCCTCCGCTTTGCCGAAGAGCCCGACTGGCTCAATGCCTACGATGCTACTTACCACAATCTTAAGGCCTCAGATTTCGAGGTCCGGGACATCCAGGTGGTCATCTTCGATCCCGAGAAGTGGGGCAATATAGCCGAGCACTTCATCCAGAAAAAGTTACACAATATTGCCAACAACAAAGAGCTCGGTGTTATTGGCGTTATGCCTATGACTATGAAGCGCATGACCGGTGTCACCCTCAAGGTCATGCCGCTGTTATTCCACTACTTTAACGAACTACGGCTCTACAGTGCCTTCTTCAAGCTTGTCCAGACTAAGAAGAACTTCGGCGAGATTGTCGCCAGCACCCTTATAGCTGATCCATCCCACGTCAATGTCGTGGCCGGTCACAAAATACACTGGCGGGTGATCCAGCGCTACTTTGGCAAGCTCAAGACAGAGAGCCACCCGGAAATATTTGAGCCCCATGTGCAGCCAGAGGACCTTCATTGGCGCAAGGCTGAGGAGTACCTGTACCAAGTAGATCCGGAGCTAGAGTTCTGGCGTGGTCTAGACTACGTCGCTACCATGGTTGACGGCGAGCCCATTACACTCAATCTTATGGATGTATCGCTATCCTATTCCAATAATCTGGCCTTTGCCGACCGCTACCTCTATCACTTCCGCGAGTCGCTCTGGAATGAGGTATTTGCCCGCTACATGGGCGAGGCGGTTCTAGAGAAGCAGATCCTGACACTGCTGGATAATGCGGTTATCAAGCCAGAGACTTTGCACGCCGCATGAGTGCACGGTACCAGATCTGCGTGTCCGGTGCGGCCAAGGGCGCTAGTACTCGCACCGGCCACGACCTAGCTGCCCAAACCGCTCTAGAAGTGGCCCGTCGGGGCCATATCCTACTCACTGGCGCTACCTCCGGCCTGCCCCACGCGGCTGCCCTTGCCGCCTATGACCACGGCGGCATCTCTATTGGCTTTTCTCCCGCTGCTAGCCGCCGCGAGCACCTCAATACCTATCGTCTACCTACCAATGGCTTCACTTCCATTCTCTACACCGGGTTTGGCTACACTGGCCGAGACCTACTCCTGGTCCGGTCCAGCGACGCCGTCATTATGGTAGGTGGCCGCATTGGTACCCTGCACGAGTTTGCCATCGCCCTGGAAGAGCACAAGCCGCTCGGTGTGCTCATGGGCTCTGGCGGCATGACGGACGAGATTGAGCGCGTGCTCAAGGTGGCCCAGCGCTCCCGCTCCCGCATTGCCTTTGATGACAATCCTATCCGTCTGCTCGATACTATTATCCACATGACCAATCAGAAGTACCGCAAGCTGGCCTCAGATGAAGCAGCATTAGCATGATATACTGATCACGAAAGAGGGAAGTATGGCACGTGTTATCAAAGTCCTTATCGTCGAAGACGATCCCAGTATTCAGAATGCTTATCAGTTTATCCTGAAGAAGTATGGCTACGAGGTACTTGTCGCCGAAGATGGTGTGGAGGCGTTGCGCCAGCTACCTGCTGTGCCGGACATTATTCTCTTAGACATGCTCATGCCGGGCTTTAGTGGTCTAGACTTCCTCCGAGAGGCCGAGCTGCAGGTACGTTACCCACGCATTAAGGTGGTAGCTATCAGCAACATTGACTCCGAGCGTGTCCGGGCCGACGCCGCCAGTCTAGGGGTCGTCCGCTACCTCATAAAAGTCGAGCAGAACCCCAGTGACATAGTCCGGCTGGTGGCCGAGCTAGCCAGTGAGCAGCTACCCGTACGTACGGACGTACCGGTGGAGTAATGGCGTTTGGACTGGGCCCCAGCATACCCGGCAGCGCACCTGCAGAAGAGAGTCATGTTTCGTCGGCTGCGGTAGTTCCAGAGGTAAGAAAGAAGCGGCGTGGATGGCACGTGTTCTTTGCGCTGCTAGCCATTACATATGCTATATTTATCATCCTGATCACGCGCCCCAAAAAAGCCGCTGTGATTCGGAACTTTCGCGAGTGCGCGGACTATGGCTATCCGGTAACCGAGACCTTTCCCGAGACGTGCTCGGTGCCAGGCGGCGCTACCTATAAAGCGGATGAGGCGGCGGCTACAGCCGGTGTGACCAAGCTCAATCTCCAGACTACTATTCTGGTCGATGCGAGCAATGGCGCGCCAGACCACCTAGCCAAGGTCATTAAGACTCAGGCCGATTGGGTCGCCTACTGGGCAAAGGCCCATGCCCATCTGACACCCACGCCGCCCATTCTGGCGGTCGACTTCACCAAGTCCATGGTGGCCGCTATCCAGCTGGGTAGTGAGCCGACGGACGGGTTCCACATTAAGATTAGTGACGTTTACGAAGTGACAAAGGAGGTGGTAATACAGGCCAGAAAGACCATACCCGGCCAGGGCTGCGTTCTACCCCCTCGGCCTACTTCGCCCTACGAAATTGTCTACTTTGCCAGGACCGAGAAGCCGACTGTCTTCGACATCCAGACTAGTCAGAGTTCTGCCTGCGCCACCAGCGATCCGGGCCCAGGGGTTGGCAAATACTAGCCCCAGGGGGGTATAATAAGCCCAAGAGGAACCAACCAATGGCAAATATTCTACTAGTTGAAGATGACGCAGCAATCGCTAACGCCTACACTATCGTCCTGGAGCGCGCGGGGCACCGTGTAAATGTGGCGATCGACGGGGCCGATGGCCTGCGCCAGGTCCGGCCCGACCACAATGTAATCGTGCTAGACATGCTCATGCCCGGTTTCAGCGGCCTAGACTTCCTGAAAAGCTACGACGCTATCCACCAGCGTACCCATCCGGCTATCATCTGCCTGTCCAATATTGATACTCCCAGCATTGTCGAGCAGGCCAAGGCCCTTGGCGCCGAAGAGTACCTGCTCAAGGTCAATCTGGACCCCAACCAGCTAGCCGACGTTATCGCTGAGCACCTAGGCTAGTAAAACAAGGCTAGTAAAACAAGGCTAGTAATCTACCCTAATTTTTATTACCATAAGCGTAATAAGAAAGCTGAAATTTATATGAAGACACGTCTCAGTGAGCACGGCGCGGTTGACCGCCTACTAGTAATACTTATGGTGGCCGTTCTTGGTGTAGGCGGCTATGCCTACTGGCACTATCAGCAGGCCGCCAAGGGTGAGGTTGTGACTAACGACAATGTGCCGAAGAAGATTGACCCAACCGCCAGTTGGGCTACGTATTCATCAAAAACCGAAAAAGCCACATTTAAATACCCCAAAACCTGGAAGCAGACCACTGGTGAAATAAGTAATGAACAAACAGCAGATTCACTGACACTGGTCAGCCCGTCTGGCAGTGTTAAGGTGTATTGGATCTCGCTCCTTGATGGTCTTGGCGGAAGCTGCGACAGTACCATTGCACCGGGAAAGGGAGGCTGCCCATTAGTACATGTGCTATCATCCACTGCGCTCGGTAAGGCGCCAGGCCTCGTTGTTGAAACTGGTACTATAACCAGTGACGGGCAAAAGTACCAACCATGGATAGCAGTCCAGGATACCGCGTCAATGCTAACTACTGGGCCTGCTATGGGATACGACTTGTTTACCGGCCGTCATAACAGCAAGAATTTACCAGGCTATAATGGTAATAACACCACGGCGGTCTTTGCTACCAGCCCGACCTACGCCAGCGGCCCAAGCTTGAGCCAGGCAGACGCCAACGCATACTTCAATAAGCCAGAAGTCGTCGAGGCCAAGGAAATTCTCGCCAGTCTAGCATATTAGCTGGACCCGCAGTCTAAAATGACCACAAAATATTAGCCTTACCTAGCGTTATCGCCGAGCACCTAGGCTAGAAAACAAGGCTGGTAAAATAGGGCTAATAATACAAGGCTAGTAATCCGCCCTGCTTTTGGATCGATAAGCACATGTACCGAACACATAGCGAACAAAAGCGCAATGCGCTATAATTAGCTCATGTCTCAATTTGAACTTGTATCCAAATACCAGCCTACGGGCGATCAGCCACGGGCTATAGAGCAGCTCCTGGCGGGTTTGCATGCTGGCGACCGGGAGCAGACCCTCCTCGGTGTGACCGGCTCAGGTAAGACATTTACCATGGCCAACATTGTGGCCCAGGAGCAAAAGCCCACCCTGGTTCTGTCCCACAACAAGACGCTAGCGGCCCAGCTCTACACAGAGTTCAAGACTTTCTTCCCGAAAAATGCGGTGCAGTACTTTGTGAGCTACTACGACTACTACCAGCCTGAGGCCTATATACCCCGTAGCGACACCTACATTGAGAAAGACTCCTCTATCAATGAGGAGATCGACCGCCTCCGGCACGCTGCTACCATGAGCCTGCTTACCCGCAAAGACGTGCTAATTGTTGCCTCGGTCAGCTGCATCTATGGTCTGGGCAATGTCCAGGACTATACGGCGCTTACCATTGATCTGGCCAAGGGCGAGCTGCGCAAGCGCGACAAGTTCCTGCGCCAGCTCAATGACATTCAGTACGAGCGCAATGATACCGATTTCTCCCGCGGCAAGTTCCGGGTTCGCGGCGATGTGGTAGAGATCTACCCGGTGGGAGCCGAGACTGCCTACAGGCTAGAGTTCTTTGGCGACACCATTGAGCGCATCCGTGAAGTAGATCCGCTCACCGGTGAGGTCTTAAGTGAGCCTACGGCTATCAAGATCTTCCCCGGTAAGCACTTTGTGACGCCCCAGGAGAAAATGCAGGGTGCTATCGCCAAGATTCGCGATGAGCTGTACGCGCGCGTGCCGCAACTGCGCGAGGAGGGCAAGCTCCTAGAGGCCCAGCGTCTAGAGCAGCGCACCAAGTATGATCTGGAAATGCTCGAACAGACCGGCTTTGTCCCCGGCATAGAAAACTACTCGCGCTATCTCAGTGAGCGTGAGCCGGGTGAGCAGCCAGCTACCCTGCTCGACTACTTCCCCGATGACTCACTCATGTTTATAGACGAGAGCCACATCTCTGTCTCCCAAGTACGGGGCATGTTCAATGGCGACCGAGCCCGCAAAACTACCCTGGTCGATTACGGCTTCCGCCTGCCGAGTGCGCTAGACAACCGGCCGCTGAAGTTTGCCGAGTTCGACAACCACATTAATCAGGTCATCTACGTTTCTGCCACCCCTGCCGAGTATGAGCTCAGCCGCAGCCAGCAGGTAGTGCGCCTGATCATTCGCCCGACCGGCCTGCTCGACCCGCAAATTACTGTCCGGCCTATCAATAACCAGGTAGACGACCTAGTGGCAGAAATCCGCGCCGTCACCGCCAAGGGCCAGCGTGCCTTGGTGACTACCCTCACCAAGCGCATGTCCGAGGACCTTACCGAGTACCTGAAGGAGCTGGGCATAAAGGTCCAGTACCTACACTCGGAAATCCAGACCCTGGAGCGCACGGACATTCTGGCCGATCTGCGGCTGGGTGTGTACGACGTCATTGTAGGCATCAATCTGCTGCGTGAGGGCCTGGACCTACCCGAAGTTTCACTGGTTGCCATTCTTGATGCCGATAAGGAGGGCTTCCTGCGCAATGAGAGCTCGCTTATGCAGACTATTGGCCGCGCTGCCCGCCACGTGGAGGGCCGTGTCATTATGTACGCCGATCGTACCACCCGCTCCATGCAGGCGGCTATAGATACCACCACCGAGCGCCGCGCCATCCAAGAGGCCTACAATGTGGAGCATGGCATTACCCCTGAGGGCATCAAAAAGGCCCAAGCCGAGCGGCTCAATGAGGCCGAGCGTGCTGCCAAGGCCGACGCCAAGGAGTTCAAAGTCGAAGAGATCCCCAAGGAAGACCGCCTCCAGTTAGTTAAACAGCTGAACGATCAAATGGAGCTTGCCGCCCAGAATCTACAGTTCGAGAAGGCGGCCCTGCTGCGCGACCAAATTGAGGAGATCAAGAACTCTATCATCGACCCCCAGCCACGTAAGAAGGGCACGACGCGGAAAAGGAATTTGCGCGCGTGAGTGGAGAGATATTCGAGCCGGAGCCGGCCCCACAGAGCCGTGAAATAGACATTGAGGCTGGCCGCGAGCTAGCTGTGGATACACGGGAAATGATCAGTGATGCGGCAGCAGCCATCGCTGAGCTCCCACTTGGTGAGCGTACTGGTGAAGCATTTCAGCAATTTGTCGATAGTCTACAAACTAGGCCAGACGCTGTACGCATATTTGCCGCCCACGAGTATGACGCTAGGTTTGTTCACGATGCTATCACGCATGGAGAGATAACCCACACCGAGGACAGGACCATACGGCCTGAGAGTTTCGTCATGGAAGTCACGCAGGCTGGTGTTGAGAAGTTTCAGGGCGAGACGATAGCGCTCCTCGCCGTCCTGGGCGTCGATCTGTCCCAAGCCGAGGCTCACCGACTAGCGTTACTCCACATTACGGCGCATGAGTTGGGCCACGGTATTGAAAACGCCTACAAGTATGTCATGCCAAGTATCCCACCGCATCCTTCGGTAGCCGAACTATGGCCGACGCCTACATATGAGCGGTTTGATCAAAAAATTATCGAGAGCGGTGTAGTTGAGGCATACAGACTTCCAGCATCCCCGGTCAGTGAGCCGCGCATAGCATCCGAACGATTTGCCGAAGGCTTGGCGCACTACGTACTGGAGAATGAACTAGTTCGTAGTGGCTACATCACTGTTGATCAGATCCCGGAGGCGGCTCAGGTACTCAAGCAGCAAAGACAGAACCCGAGCTATGAAGCCGCGCTAGAAGCCGTTGCCGCTGTTCCGGCAGGGGAGGGGAACTCAAATGCCCTGTTGCAGCAGCTCGAGCTGCGTAAGGTGAGCCTGAACCATCTTGGCTACGGGCAACCCAACACTAGGCTCGACATCGAAGCTATTTTGCAATTGACCCCCTAGCAGTGAGCAAAAATACCGCCTCGGTGGGCGGTTTTTTATTGATCAGCAGGCTACTTGTTACGGCCGAGTAGGCGGTCCATAATGCTGCGCTTCTTGGGAGGGACTGGCGCGGCATTTGTCGTCATACCGTTGGTTTCGCGATAGGCTGTCTCGGTCGCGGCCGCCGCTACCGGATTAGGGGCCTCAGATCGTGCCTGGCCGCCAGTACTATTCATATTATAGCCGTCGCCACCGGTTTGGGCCGGTAGTGGGCCACTTTGGGCATATTTTGCCGTAGGGAAGCGTGGATCGGATATGCTCATGCCAGTAGCCTCATCCCAGTCGGCTGGCTTCTCGGCCACTGCCACCGTTCCGGCTGGGGCCTCCGCACCAGGCACACCTGTAATAGCGCCTTCGGCCAGTGGCCGTGCCATTTGCTCTGCGGCCGTAGCTGCCCGCGCTGCTGACTCTGCCTGCACAGCCGCACCAGCCGCAGCCATATCTGGGCTTACGGATGGAGTCATAGTTGATTCGTGTTCGGCGGCACCTGTTTCTGGGTCTGACATGGAGTATCCCTCGTAAATTACCATAAGTATATCAGACCAGCCCATCCTGTGGCCACTCCCGTTGGCCGGTCCCACTACTGAGCATTGCCAAAGTCTTGACAGCCGCGTATACTTTATCCCTAGTTGAATCGGAGAAATAGGGTGCAAGATCGTATTCGGGTACGGGGTGCTAGAGAGCACAACCTAAAGAATATAGATGTAGATATACCGCGCGACAAGCTTGTGGTTATCACTGGTCTATCTGGTTCTGGGAAGTCCAGCTTGGCGTTCGATACCATCTATGCAGAGGGCCAGCGCCGCTATGTCGAGAGCCTGTCTGCCTATGCCCGTCAGTTCCTGGGGCTCATGGAAAAGCCGGACGTAGACCAGATAGACGGGCTATCACCCGCCATATCTATCGATCAGAAGAGCTCATCGCGCAACCCACGCTCCACGGTGGGTACCGTCACGGAGGTTTATGACTACTTGCGCTTGCTCTATGCCCGGGTTGGTATCCCGCACTGTCCTATCTGTGGCCGCGAGGTCACCCGCCAGACCACGGGCCAGATTGTCGACCAAATTCTAGAGCTGCCGGCCGACACCAAGGTCCTTATTCTGGCGCCCGTTGTTGACGACAAAAAGGGTGAGCATCGCGGCGTTGCCACAGAGCTCCGCAAGGCCGGTTACACTCGTGTACGAATTAACGGCACCATGTACGAGCTCGATGAGTTCCCAGACCTAGATAAGCAGAAAAAGCACACTATAGAGGCCGTGGTTGACCGGCTTATGATAGATGCCGAAATCCAGCAACGGCTTACCGAGTCAGTGGAGCACGCCCTGGCTCTGGGCGAGGGGATTGTGAAGGTGGTAGAGTCAGACACCGGCAAGGAACAGGTCTTTTCCGAGCACTTTGCCTGCCCGGTACACCGCGAAATAAGTCTTCCGGAAATAGCTCCACGCAACTTCTCCTTTAATTCGCCGCACGGTGCCTGTCCTCACTGCACCGGGCTCGGTACCCGCCTGGAGGTAGACCCAGAGATTGTCATCCCCAACCGTCGCCTTACCATCAATGAGGGCGCTATTCGCCCATGGAGCCGTACTACCGCCCGCGCCACCTGGTACACCAAGCTGCTTACTGGGGTGGCAGCCCACTACGGCTTCTCACTGGACACCCCAGTATCCGAGATGAAACCAGCCGATCTGAAGACCATCCTCTACGGTGCCGATGAGACCAGTATCCCAATTAAGGGCCCCGGTGGACGCACCTACCACACCACTTACGAAGGCGTTATTCCCAATATGGAGCGCCGCTACCATGAGACCGACTCGGACTTCGTCCGTCGCGAGATTGAGAAGTACATGGCGGAGCACCTCTGTCCCGTCTGTGGTGGCAAGCGCCTCAAGCCAGAGATTCTCGCCGTTACCATCGAGAAGCAATCTATTGTGGACCTGACCACGCTATCTATCGGCGGGGCTATTGCGTTCTTCGATACGATTAAGCTGGCCGACCGCGAAATGTTCATTGCTGCCCAGATTCTCAAGGAGATCAAAGAGCGCTTGCGCTTCCTGGTAGATGTGGGCCTGTCCTATCTTACGCTCGACCGCAGCGCCAATACCCTAGCCGGCGGCGAGGCTCAGCGTATCCGCCTGGCTACCCAGATTGGCTCTAGCCTCATGGGGGTGCTCTACATCCTAGATGAGCCGTCAATAGGCCTCCACCAGCGGGATAACGATCGCCTTATCGCGACGCTCATGCGGCTGCGCGATCTGGGCAATACCGTCATTGTCGTTGAGCATGACGAGGACACTATCCGAACCGCCGACTACGTCATAGACATAGGCCCATACGCCGGCGAGCACGGCGGTCGCGTCGTGGCAGCCGACGTGCCTGCCAATCTGAGCAAGCACCCAGAGAGCCTCACTGGCAAGTACCTCTCGGGCGAGCTAGCTATCTCTGTGCCGTCCAAGCGGCGAGCCGGTAATGGCAAGAGCCTGGTCATTCGCGGCGCCAGAGAGCACAATCTCCAGAATATTGACGTTACAATCCCGCTCGGCAAGCTCGTGACCATCACCGGCGTGTCCGGTTCCGGGAAATCCAGTCTCATCAACGACATTCTCGCTAAGAAGCTCTCGCAGGTGTTCCACCGCGCTGGTGAGCTACCAGGCAAGCACGATGACATTGAAGGTCTGAAGAACCTGGATAAGGTTATTTCCGTAGACCAATCGCCTATCGGCCGCACCCCTCGCTCTAATACCGCCACCTATACTGGCATCTTTGGCGATGTCCGAGAGCTGTTCGCTCAGGTTCCCGAGGCCAAGATCCGCGGCTACAAGTCTGGCCGCTTTAGCTTCAATGTGAAGGGCGGACGCTGTGAAGTCTGTCGGGGCGACGGTATTATTAAGATTGAAATGCACTTCCTGCCAGACGTCTATGTCACCTGCGAAGAGTGCAAGGGCCGCCGCTACAACCGCGAGGCGTTAGAGATTGCCTATAAGGGCAAGAACATTTCCCAGATCCTAGACATGACAGTCGAAGAGGGCGTGGGCTTCTTCGAGAACATCCCATCTGTGCGCCGCAAGCTGGAGACGCTGAACAGTGTAGGTCTGGGCTACATTCGCCTGGGCCAGCCCGCTACCACTCTCTCTGGTGGTGAGGCTCAGCGCATTAAGCTGGCTACCGAGCTAGCCCGTCGCTCTACCGGCCGCACCATGTACATCCTGGATGAGCCTACCACTGGCCTACATTTTGAAGACGTTAAACGCCTGCTTGGCGTTCTGGATGCATTGGTTAATACCGGTAATACTGTGGTTGTTATTGAGCATAATCTAGACGTCATTAAGTGCTCCGACTGGCTCATAGACATGGGTCCAGAAGGCGGAGCCGGTGGTGGTACAGTCATTGCTACTGGCATACCGGAGCTGGTGGCCGAGGTGCCAGAGTCCCACACTGGCCGCTATCTAGCCCGCATATTTGCTGGGGAGCACACCCCCACCGCCAATACTTCCGAGAAAAAGCCCAAAGTATCCAAGAAGTAGCGTGCACCAATGTGAAAGCCCCACCTTGCGGTGGGGCTTTTTGGTAGATCGGCTAGGCGGACTCGGTCTGCGCAACAGTGGATGAGGCCGGTGGCGCATTGGCCACACGCTGCTCTTCTATGAGCAGTGCCAGCTGGGCTCGGAGCTCGCTCTCAATATAGAACGAAGCTTTGAGCGTCGCACCAGCTTTTGTTTGCCAGTTGTACCAGGCCAGCATCATCAGGGATGCAGTTGCGTCACGGTCAGTTAGAGCTTTGGCTGCCGCCATCCGCGGCTCACCGGCCTGCAGTTCGCGGTGGTGCCAGTCGAAGTCCTCATAGGTCGGGACCGGTTCGTGCAGTGTCACCGCCTTGTTCCAAGCTTCGGGGAAGACAAACGGGTAGTCGTCAGATGCATAACCCGGCTTTGTTCTGTGTTCATGCCGATAGAGCTTGAGTCGCTTGTAGGCCTCGGCCGATCCGGCCACCGCCTCTGTACACTGGGCAGCCATCCAGACATCCAGCGCCAGGAGCGTCTGCTCACGCACTTCCGCAGGGGCAATCCCCATGAGCGAGATGATGATCTCTCGTGCGTCCAGACCACGCCGCCTGCTCGACTGCGCCACATACTGGTACTTCCGGGCCACTGCAATGGCTGTGTTGATATTACCGTCTGCAATCGCGCCACGCCACTCGTCCAGCAGCGCCGTACCATTATCTCGCCACCAGTAGTAGTGCTCTACGATGCCGATGAAGTCGCTGGCGTGGTAGAACCATTGTGTGGTTTTCAGAGCCTCCCAGGCTGCTTGGTCCCCGGTCAGTGCCGTCTGCGCCAGGGCCAGCTGCTCCTCGGTTTCTTTGGCTTTCAGAATTTCCAGGCGAGCAAACTCGGCTTTCTTGGCAGCCCGCGAGGCGGCCTGCGTGGCCAATTTCTCGGCCTTGGCACGCTGCTTTCGGCGCTTCCGCAGTACCTCCCAGGCCTTGATCCCGGCGATCAGTACCACTGTAATCACCCCAATGATTATCCATGTGCGCATATTCGCTCCCTTTCCGGAGTCCGATGTGGGGTTACAGTACAATAATACGTAATTAAGCGCAAGCACAACAACTTCACAAACCGGATCTGTCTAAATACCAGAATGATTGAAGCCCCCGCAATTTCTCGCGGGGGCTTCTTGACGGAGGCCTAGGCGGACTCGGTCTCGTTGTTGGCGCCCAGAGCTTGTCGCTCGGTTACGCGGTCGATCATCCACGCGAGGTCGTAGATGAACTGGGACCCCAAAGCCATACGGGGGTCTCGGCCGTAGACCACCCGCTGGTGGTCGAGATAGGCCAGGAGCATCTTGGCGATCACCACGTCTTCGGTCCGGATGGCCATGACAGCCATCTGCCGCGGGTGGACTTCCACGAACAGGCTCTCGGGCCAGTCGAAGTCGCCGTAGACCGGCGTGGCAATGTGGCTTGCCACCAGCTGGTTCCAGTTCGCCAAATCAGTGAACTTCAGCGTCGACCATTTGTCACCCAACTCAGCTCGTAGCGCCCGCAGCTGGGCAAACTCTGCCGCAGTCAGCTGATCGGAGTCAGCCAGAGTACGCACCTGCTCATCCAGCCGAGACTGCGTACGATGCTGGCAATCAGCCATAGTCAGTCCCACCTCATGTGCCAGGTCGTGCTTGATCGTTCGTGGCAGGTAGACGTATCTGCCCAAGGCGCCCTTGACGGCAGAGTATGCCAGCCACAACGCTTGCGGGTCCGCTTCACTCAGGCTCGCAGCCCAAGTGCCAATGTCGGTAACCAGCGTGCGGCGTAGCAGCAAGTACTCTTGCAGTTTCTCCACATCGTAGGCACCCCCACCTTTCCATGTCGTAGCGTTGATGCGGGCTATGGCCGCTGCGTCACCGTTGATGGCCAGTTGTGTCAGTCCACGCAATCGGCGACTGCGTGCTCCGCCCCGAATTGCGAAGAAGCCAAGCACTGCACCCACTGCTATCCACCACATGTAGTCTCTCATGCTATTGCTCCCTTTCCGGAGTCCAATCGTGGCGTTACCTTACAATGGTTAGCAATATTTCGCAAGCATAACATACATGGTGAATGAGTCGGCATGTACCTAAAAATGATTGAGGCCCCACCAAATGGTGGGGCCTCAAGGACTCAGTCGTGCTTGGCCAGTTCCACTGCCTGGGCGTTGGCGGTGGTTTCCTGGCCCTTCAGGCGAGCCACCATCTGCGCCAGCTGGGCCACCATGTACTGGGGAATGTGGAAGGGCGAGCCGGTCTTGTGCTGGTGAGCATCGTGGTAAGCGAGCAGCCTCACGGCCCCAGTCACGTCTTCGCGCTCCAGGGCTTCCGCCGTGCGCCGCCGGGGCTCGCCGCTGGCATACTCGCGGCCGCGGTGGTCAAAGTCGTTGTAGACGGGATCGTCAATGAACTTCACCACCAGGTCGTCCCACGGCGGGAGCATCTGGGCGCGCAAGCTACGGAGCCCGGTGCGATACCGATCACGAAGCTCCCTGAGGCTGGTAAAGGACTCTGGCGAACCCTGGCTAGCCGCCTCGGTCAGCTGCTGGATCTTGAGCTCCAGCATGGCTTGGGTCTGCGCGAGCATTTCGGCGTTGCTGATGCCGGCCATTGCTTCCAGGCAGTCGGCTACTCCGTAGGCCTCGTTATTGGAGTAGAGCACGAACAGGTTGTATCGAATAGTCCCTGCGGTCTCATCGTCAAGCGCTGCCACAGCCGCGCGCCATTTCTCGACATCGCCAGGCACTGTCAACTTGGCCGTAATGAACCTATCGAGATGGCCCAGAATGGTCTTCGGTTCGGCCAGCATCCAGTTGTGATTGGCTAGCTCTGCATAGGCGGTTTGGTCGCCACCCACAAACCGCTCTGCCAGGGCCTGCTGAGCTTCTGCCTCGGCCTGCCTGGCAGTCGCCGCCGCGACCCGCTCGGCAGCCTCCCGCGCCTCGGCCCGGCCGATGAGCCAGATTACGAGGGCAAGCACGACGATGAAGCCGACTACCGCGGCAGGTAGGACGTAGAAGTAGTTGTGTCTTGTCAAGAAATGCATATTCGCTCCCTTCCCGGAGTCCAATCGTGGCGTTACCTTACAATGGTTAGCAATATTTCGCAAGCATACAATCCTTGCACGCCCCACAAGAACGTCAAAGCCCGGGATCAGAAGATCCCGGGCTAGGGTGCCGCGCTATGCGGCGATGGCGTGTCTGGCTCTGGGCAGGGTAGCCCAGCGCATTCCGTGGTGGACATAGGGTGTAACCCCCTTGGTGGTGAGCGGACTACGCAGGAACCATTCCTGGTTAAAGGCGTAGAATTCACTCGTGGTGATAAGCTGCTCTAGAGCAGCTCCGGGTGTCTGGAAGCAACAGCGCTTGTCTGGTTGGACTTGGGTGCCACGCGGGCTAATGGTGACAAAACGGCGTGCGCCGCAGCAGCCACAGGCATCAACATCGTGGACAATCATGCCAATTTCGACACCGCCGCGGGAGGTCCACAGGCGGACCACCCAGACGTCGGTTGCTGGGTTCCAGCGGTCTGGCGTAGCCAGGCCGGCAATCAGGCGCGGTATAAGCGCCAGGTGTTCAGTTTGGTTGGTGTTAGTAGTCTCCTTTTTTCAATGGGCAAGTGGCGGAAGTGCTACTCAGCAGGCCCACCATAACACAGCCAAGCTGCAGCGGCAATTATGACGTACTCTCGCCAGACGGAGCGGAGAGCGCTAGTTGCCGCAGCCGCCGCAGCAGGTCCAGTTCCAACGGCGGTTGGCTGGACGACGGGTTTAGCGTTTCTGCCAGTAGCACCAGGAGTGCAGCATCTGGGTCATTGGCATCCAGGGCTTCTTGGGCCCATGCTGCGCGGTTACCCAAGCCGTTCTGACGGAGCTGGTTATCCGCTGGCGCCTTGCTAACTAGTCGGTTACTACGGCGAAACGGTCGGCCATGGCGAGCGTACAGCCCACCGGCTAGTAGTACGCCGAGTATTACTATGGCAACCACATAAGCTGGTAGATGGTGCATCGTTCCTCCCCGGGATCGAAAGTACGGCTACCGTACGATAATGCCTACAATTGCGCAAGTGTACCTACCGGCCAGCGGGACCGCGCAAGAGCTTATGCTATAATCGGGTACAAGATGAGGGGGCCCACAACAGGTAGGGGAGTAATAATTGCGGTTAGCGCCGCCTGGTTATTGCTATCCCAGGCCACCCAGGCCGCCGACTTCCTTGGCCCCACCAACGCCGCCCGCGCTGCCAGCCGTGTGGCCCCGTTCTCGCTCGACGCCCGCCTCACTGCTGCCGCGGCGGCCCGGCTGAGCAATATGCAGCAAAACCACTACTTTGGCCACACTCAGCCGGATGGCACCAGCTTTGGGGAGGCAGCAAGCGCCGCCGCCTACCCCTGGCGCGCAGTAGCGGAGAATCTAGCCTGTGGTTATACCGCGCCGCAGTCTGTAGTAGATGCCTGGATGGCCAGCCCGGGCCACCGTGCCAATATGCTATCCGGTGCCTACCGTAATGTCGGTTTTGCACAGGGGATGGGGGACTGTTTGGGGCAGCCGATGATGATTACTGTGGCCATCTATGGCTCGACCGTCGCAGGCAATACCGCGCCACTTACCATACCGAGCCCGGCACCTGCACCACCGCCCGCACGGCCTACACTACTGGCCAAGCCGGTGGTAGTAAGTACGCCATTACCAGCGCCATTAGAGTCCCCTCCACCAGTCGCTCCGCCATCAATTGCCCCTCCAGCGCTAGAAAGTAGTATTATATTGCGACCAATATTAGTGTATGGCACGCGCTATCAACTCCCGCTTTGGGGTGGCAAGTGGGCTCTTGCTCTACTTACTGGCCTAGCTGGGGGTGTCTACACCCTCGTCCAAATCGCCCGCGCTCGTAGCCCGAGGCACAGTATCCGACCAAAGTCCTCAGCAGTATAGATGCTACACTATGCAATTGTATTAAGCCCCAGTTTGCAATACACCCAAGTAATGCTGCATGGGAGCCTCATAACCTAGGCTAGAATGCAGCCTCATGTAATTATATTCATCCTGCCACCGCTTCATTGCGCCTTGCAGCTGGACGTTGTCTAGAGGCACTACATCGACTCTCCGGTAGAACTCCTCTTCGTCCGTGCGGTGGCTGCGCTCCACAAATCCGTTGTGTTGCGGGGTGCCAGGTCGCGACAGCTTGTGCTCAATCCCTTGGTCGAGCAGGAACTGCGTCAGTGGATGAACCCGGCGGAGCTCGTGCTCAGCTTTCTTGTTGCCCCCTAGGTACAGGTTGGTAAAGGTAGCATGGTTGTCGGTCTGGACGCATTCAATATGAATCCCAATATCGGTGTAGAAGGCCAGGGCGTCGCGGACAAACTGAATTGAGTTGTAGTTGGACAGCGAGTCGTAGATGGCCAAGAAGCGGATTTTGCTCACGATATCAATCGCCGTGAATTGTTGCCTGTGGGAGCGCCGTTTGTCGGTCCCGTTGGGTACGGCTTTGGTGTCGACTTGCAACCGGTAGCCGGGGTAGGGGGCGTAGAACTTGTACTGCTTCTTCACGCGCTTCTTGGTGTGGTGCACTACGAGCCCAGCCCGCTGCAAGACGCCTCTAATGGCCTTCTCGCCGACCATGACGCCTGCCAGTGCCAGCTCGGCCCGGAGTCGCTTGGGGCCGTAGTTGGTGGCACGCTTGAGTCGAATGATACGCCGCTCTGTTTCGGGGTCGGTCTGCCAGGCTACTTCTCTAGGCCCCCGCTTACGCGGTTCCACCGACTTTTGCCACGCGTAGATAGTGAACCGGCTAACGCCAAACCGTCTCGCCGTACCGGCTACGCCGTGCTGTTCCACATCCTTTAATACCCGCAAGCGGTACTGAATGAGTTGTTGCTTTGAAAGATGTTTATTAATAGTGCACATGCCCCATATTTAACGTGAGTAAAAGTGTTAGGTCTACTGGGGCTTAATATAGCTACACTATGCAATAATATTGACATAAACACAAAAATAAGCTTTAATATTACGCATCGAGTCCAAGTAGGACTAGTACACGAAGGGAGGCGCCGTGCAGCGCCAAAAGACAGGCCAAAAGACTGGGAGAGGGCGCCGTTTTGGCGTCTTTTGTGTTGTATTGGGATTGCTCGTGGCCTTGTCGGCATGGGGAAGCATCGCCGCGGGCGCAGCCCCAGCCATCAATCGGCTGGTGTTCACTACGGGCTCAGATACCCAGATCGGCTACACAGACATTCGCGAGTACGACAATGATGGCCAGCTGCCCAAAACGCTTCTCAGCGTGCCGGGTAGCGGCGTCCAGCCCGCACTCTCGCCAGATGGTACCTGGTTGGCTTATAGCCAAAGTGGACAGCTCGCGCTGTACAATCTGGTAACCCAGCAGCTGGGTACCGGCATCTATGCCTACCAGGTCACCAGTGCGCCAGCTTGGTCGCATAGCGGCACCCAGATTGCGTTTGCCACGGGCGACGCCGGTTCCGGCAGCATCGACCGAGCCACCGTGGATGCCACGGGCGTGCTCACGGTTAGCGTTCGCAGCCTTGGTTCGCAGCCTGGCGTGGCCCTCATGCCGGCCTGGTCTCCCGACGACAGTCAGATCGTGTTCATTACGGCCGCCACCAGCGGCCCCACCGACCGGTTCGGTCAGTACCCGCAAACCGTCTCCATCATGTCCGCTGTCGATGGGAGCAGCGTGCGGCAACTGACCAACAATGACACCGGCCTGTGCCTAGACCGGTGGCCCAGCTACCTGGACAGCGGGCGGGTCATCTTTGACAGTCTCTGCGCCAACACCAACTCCCGCGCCACCTACACCGTAAACCCGGTAGATGGCAGTAGCCTGGCCTTGTTCAGCCTGCCCCTCCTCACCGACTGGAACGTCACTGTTTCCGCCGATGGGGCGTTTGTGGCTACGGAGTGTGGCGTACCCGAAGGCGGGACGCACATCTGCATGGTCAATGTGGCTACCGGTGCGCGCGCCGACTTCACCCAGGTCTATGGCTTCAACGGCGACAACATCAACTTTCAGGTGGCAAGCAGCACACCCATCGTACTTCCACCAGCCGAACCACTACATATTGCCCTGATGGGTGACTCAGTGGGCGCCGGAGAGGGCATAGGGTACTCGCCTACCTGGGTAGTCCCCAGGCGCGGTCAGAGCAGCTGGTCTATCCAGAATCCCATGGGCGTATGGATCGATGATGGCAGTACAAATGCCACAGCGTGCCACCGAACGGACCAGTCCTACCAACCGGTAGTCGCCAAGGCGCTTTCCGCAAAAACGCTTTTCTTGTCGTGCACAGGCTCGTCGGCTACAGACGGCGTTATGAGCCGTCGAGTATTCGACTCTGGTTTGACGGTACCACCGCAGCTGGGGTCAGCCGATGGTCGGTATGGGCCAGCAAATCTTGCCTATGACGCATTCAAGCCGGACGTTGTGCTACTAACTCTGGGTGCCGACGACGTTCACTTCGCGGACGTGCTCCAAGACTGCTATATGCCCCAGCTCATCGCCGGTGCACTATGCAGAAATACGACACAAATCAGCCAAGATATGGGCCTACAAGCAGCTGGTCTTAGGGTCGTCCTTGATGAAATCCAGCAGCGGGGTCGAGCAGATGGAAAAGTGCCAGAGGTGGTTCTGACAACGTACTTCAATCCGTTCAGTACACAGCCCGGGAATTGTGTGGATATTCGGCCTGGCGGTAACATCGTTAGCCTCAGTCGCCGGGAAATTACTTGGATCCAATCTGAGCTGACGGCCCTGAACGGCAGTATCAAAACGGTTGCAGCCTCGTACGCGAACGTGAAGGTTGTCGACATCACCAATGTTATGAAGGGCCATGAGTTGTGTTCCGCCGACCCATGGGTGTATGGCCCATCGATTCGTGTGAATCGCCAATTTCGTTCCAATGACTCGCCGTTTCACCCAACACCAAGCGGGCAAAATGCCATTGCGAAACTAGTTATTTCCTCCGTATAAACACAAGGGAGGGCCGAAAGGCCCTCCCTTTTACTATGGTAGAATTAATCAAAGGAAAAATAGTGAACTCTTCAGACTCATTTTGGCTTCTCGACATCATCGACTGGGTAAGCTACGTAGCAATCTTTGTTGTAGCATTCGGCGTTATGTTTGGTCTGAGCAAATACCATAAAACAAAAGCAAGAATCAATATACTTGCACCACTTCTCGTACTTTTGGCTTTGGGTTTATCGTGTTTACTATACAGATTGGGCGGTACAAACTGCGTGCTGTCGGGTATCACGACCTGTGCAAAATAACCTAAGTGCTGTCATCGGATAAATATTCATCTTACCTACTATCTATTCTCCGAAAATGTTATCGTGACTGCATGAAGCAAAAGCGTAATGGCCATACCGCTAGGAGTAAAGACGACGTCGTAGGTGCGCGCAAAAACTTAATTATTTGGATAGTGGTTGGAGCTATTCTGGTTATCGCCCTACTTTTTGTCGTTGTACCACCTATATTGCGTCTACTCGCTTTGCAGGCAATCTAATACGCTAGCCACAGTTGCCCTCAGCCTGCTCTCAGCGTACTATAACAACCATAAGAGGGTCAGGGTATGAAGCAGGAGTTGTACGACTATATTAAGCTCGCACGATCGGAGAGCGTGGCCGATAGCGAAATTGGCGATCTGCTGGTGGCCGCTGGTTGGCCGGAGGCAGAGGCCCGCAGTGCTCTCCTGGCCAAGCCGTTCCTACCCGCCGCACCCTCCCCACACACCAGTGCGCCTATGGGCAGTTTGCCAAGCCCCATGAAGCCTGGGCAGCCTATTGCCGTGGTCTCCAACTGGACTACTCGGGGACTGGAGTACGTGATCATGTTCATTGCCCTTGGCGTTGCCGCCACCTCACTGGGCTGGATCCTCCATAACTTCGTTGACAGCGCCTTGGGCCAGTCCGGCACAGTCTACGAGGCCGGCGTCTCCTTTGCTAGTGCCGCCTTACTAGTGACGCTGCCAGTCTTCTTGGTGCTTTTCCTGCGTCTCAAGAAAGCCGAGTTGAAAGACAGCACCATCCGGCAAGACGCCTCGCGCCGCCGCATGACCCAGCTAACGCTACTCATAACATTCCTGGTTGGACTGGGCCACATTGTGTCCTACATTTATAGCCTGCTGAATAGTGCCGATGCGGAGGTAAGACCGGCTGGCAATCTCATTCACATGATCATCACGGTAGCTATTGCCGGCGGCATTTTCTTCTATTACTGGCGGGACGAGCACCGCCATGAGGAGCAATAGGGTGGCCGGAACTATGCGCAACTATTACCTAGGTGCGGCAGTCATTGTGGCTGTTTGCGTGGTTGTTGTTGGCATTCAGGCCAGCCTGGGGGCGACTGTCCGCTACGACGAGCAGATTGTCACCGATCTCACCCAGATCGAGACGGATATTTCAACTCAGGCCAATTCCGGGCATGTTTTGCCATTATCTCTGGACGGTATTGCGACCAAAGTGGATAAGAAACGCATGGCTGAGCGTGGCTATGAGTACCATTTGTTGCCTAGCACTACCCACGTGAGCAGTACCGCGCAGGACCACAAGTACCAGCTCTGTGCTGTTTTCAAGACCAATACGCTGCCTACTAAGCAATCACGGTATAGCACTAGCGGTCTAGACTACTTCAACCCCAGCCAGCATACCAAAGGGCGGTCTTGCTTCACCGCCACCGTCTACATTTATGGTAACTACCCAATCTACAACTCTAAGTAACGTCAGTTTTAGGACCATATGGAAAACCCCGCTAGAGCAATCTAGCGGGGTTTGGGTTTGTGGGGGTGTGCGTGTCACGACGTGGCGACTGGGCTCGCTTGCGCAATAGTGGTCCGGATGGCGGAGAGAAAGGTCTCGGCTAGGCCCGTGTCCAGCTCGGATACACGAGAGCTACCCCTGGTCGATACCCACTGGTCACCATCGGGCATAATGCCCAGCGCAAAAGACTCGGCAGTCATGCCATCGGTCAGAAAGTAGCCGGCGTTGCCGTTCCACTTGGCACCGTGCACGTGCCTGGTCACCGTCTGCCGCCGGGCCGCAGAGTGCACGAATATGAGCGATATAATCCGTCCTTTGCTGATTGAGTCCCAGTACCAGCCAGGCTGTGTCGGCGGGTTCGAAAAATCGGCCTCGTTCTCAGGCCGGCAGAGCGGCCATAAGACTTCAAAGGCTTGGTCTAGCAGTGGTCCAGCCTCGGCCAGAAATGCTTCGGTGGTGGTCATGACGCCTCCAGGCATGGTGTAGGGTGCTCGTTCAGGTGAGAACGCGTGGGCATATTAAATACCAAATAGTGGCTATCGTCAAGGGGCACCATCCGCTATAATAGGAGTATGGTCATCTCCCAAGCACTCCAGGACAAGCTCAAAACCCTTCCCGCCGAACCCGGTGTGTACTTTCATAAAGACGCGCAGGGTAAGATTATCTACATTGGTAAGGCCGCCGTCCTGAAAAACCGGGTCAAATCGTACTTCCAGAACACCAAGCTGCGCGATCCCAAGACGGCCATTCTGGTGGAGAACATTGCCGACACCGAGTGGGTCACCGTGGGCAGCGAGGTAGAGGCGCTATTTCTGGAGTCTGAGCTTATTAAGCGCTACCGGCCCAAGTTCAATATTGATCTCAAGGATGATAAGCACTTTATCTACATTAAGATAACCACCGAGGACGCCTACCCGGTGGTTAGCTACGTCCGCCGGCCCATGGACGATAAGAGCACGTACTTCGGACCATTTACGGCAACAGATACTGTGAAGCGCGCCATGAAGCTGCTACGGCGAGTATTCCCCTACATTAGCGATCCCAACTGGCCGCATGTGAGCCCCTTGAACTACCAGCTGGGCCTTACGCCGGCCCCAGGCACACCCTCGGCCGACTACAAGAAGACCGTGCGCAAGCTGCTTATGTACCTGCAGGGCGAAGAGGGCAAGGTGGTGACAGAGATCCAGAAAGACATGGCCAAGGCCGCCAAGACCAAGAATTATGAGGCCGCCGCCCGTTACCGTGACCAGTTGCGCGATCTGGGTGCGCTGGGCAAGCAGATGATCTTCGGCGATGAAGAACTGTTTGATCTATCGCGCGACCAGGCCCTAGTGGGGCTAGCCGAGCGGCTCAATCTGCCTGGTCTGCCTCGCCGCATCGAGGCCTATGACATTAGCCATATGCAGGGCTCAGACAATGTAGCTAGCATGGTGGTCTTCTCTGACGGCGTCTCGGACCGCGACCAGTACCGGCACTTCAAAATGCGCCTGCCAGGTAATAATGACTTTGCCCATATGGCCGAAGTCATCCGCCGCCGTTTTAGCGGCAAGAATCTAGTAGACTGGGGCAAGCCAGACTTGCTGCTTATCGACGGCGGCAAGGGGCAGCTGGGCGCTGCCCTGGCTGTCATGGATGAGCTAGGTATCCAGATACCGGCTTTTGGTCTCGCCAAGCGGGAAGAGGAGATAATTCGCCGCCGCCCTGGCACTACCGCCCTGTCGCGCGGGCACTACGAGGGCGAGGCCTGGGTGGTTGCGAACTACGATTTCGAGATTATCCTCTTGCCCCCTACCTCGCACGTATTACAATTGCTGCAGCGAGTGCGGGATGAAGCCCACCGTTTTGCAGTCACCTACCACACCCTACTGCGCGGTAAGCGCCAGACCAAGTCTCAGCTAGACGAGGTTCCAGGCGTAGGACCATCCACCAGGACTAGGCTCGTCAAAGCCTTTGGTAGCGTTCGCGGTGTAGCCCAGGCCTCCGAAGAAGAAATTGCACAAATTATTGGGCCGGCGAAGGCCAAAATCATAAAGGAGCACATAACATGACCGAAACTACCGAGCCTCTCGAAGAGACTACCCCTCAGAACCGCGCTGAGCGCCGCGCCGCCGAGCGCGACAAGAAGCGCAATCCCGGCATGCCCGTCAGCGGCGCAGGCGTTAAGACGCTGGGCCAAATGCTCAACTCGCCACGCAGCGCCGCGCCGCAACGTCGTAGTGGCCACCGCTAATGTCGGATAAGCTGGTCATCACGATTGGCGCTGGCTTGGGCTCCACTATTGGCGGCTTTGTCCCCACACTCTGGGGCAGCGGCTTACTCTCCGGCTGGAGTGTCGTACTCACCGCTATTGGCGGCATCCTGGGGATATACCTGGCCTACCGCTACGTCCACAGCTAGTGCTTGCTAGCGGGTGCTTATCTGGTATAGTAAACACAAGCAATATGCAGAGATTCACCGTACCAATTCTGCGTCCCCGTCGAGCGCAACAGTTCATGGCGCTATTTGCCGGTGTGATTCTGGCTATCGGCCTAGCCGCACCGGTAAGTGCTGCAGTAAACTGCACCACGGCTCCCAACAGCGCCTGCGGCACGGTGACGGGCAATATTACTATTAGCTCCGCGGGTACCTATCGCGTATGGAGCCGCGTTAAGGTGCCGGACACAACCAGTAACTCTTTTTGGCTCCAGGTAGATAATGGCGCGGGTATAGTCATTGGTGATAGTGCCAGTATTACGCCCGGCCAATGGGTCTGGGTCAACTATAAGCTCGGACAGCCTACCACTCCGGTGGACATAGCGCTCTCAGTAACAAGCCACAGGGTAGTACTTACTGGGCGCGAAACCGGCGTGCAAGTGGACCGGGTAATTTTCACCACCGACACCACCAGCTCTTCCTGCACCCCACCCACGGGCACCGGGGACGCCTGTGCTGCTACGGGTGTATCGCCGAGCCCTAATCCAAGTCCTAACCCCGGTGCTGGCCCCAGCCCCACCCCGGGGGCAGGCTCTGGAAGCGGTTCAGCGAGTCCTACTCCAGCCGGCTCAGGCTCATCTTCCGGTGGCACCGGACTGCCAGGTAAAGGTGCCAACCCCGGTATTGTCACCCCGTTCTTCACCGCCATCCCCGCTACGTCTACGACACCAGCGGTGGTCAGCTTCGCCGGCCAGAAGGTCACGGTGGCAGGGAACACGGTCCAGGTTCTGGGCTACGCCAGCGGTATTGGCCTAGTGCTCCTCGTGGCTATCATCGCATGGTGGCTCCTCCACCAGCGCGTGTTAGCCCACTTTCGCCGCCAGCTAGTCTCTGGTTCGCCGGCCACTTCCCCCCAGTCCCAGACTCCCTCAGCCATGCTAATACTACCCGAAGACCTGCCACCAGACCCCGACACCAAGTGACTCCTCGGTCAATTTATGCTAGGATAGTCCCATGATTCGACGTTTTCTGTTACGTTGGCTAGTAAACTTTCTTGGGCTCTGGGCCGCAGCGGCCTTGCTGAGTGGCATTAAGTACGATGATCGCATAGCAGTGCTCATCATTGCGGCACTGGTATTCTCACTCGTCAATGCACTAATACGCCCAATTGTCTTAGTACTTGCCCTACCAGCTATTATTCTCACCCTTGGGCTCTTTACGCTGGTGGTGAATGGTTTTATGCTCTATCTGGTAACGCTCATCTACCATAAGTTTACCGTAACATCGTTCTGGTCTGCTATTGGGGCGGTGATGATTGTCTGGCTCGTAAACTACCTATTAAATGATCTGCTCGTGGAGAAAAAGACCGTATGAAGCTAATTTTTAACATTATGACCATGATTAGTGGCGTGCTTATGATCGCCACAGTGTTGCTGCAGTCTCGTGGCCAGAGTCTGGGTATGTCCTTTGGTGGCGATAGCAATTTCTATCGTTCGAAACGCGGCGCCGAAAAAGTCATCTATAACGCTACTATCGTGCTGGCAGTAGTTTTCATTCTCTCGATTGTTCTAGGCATCCTAGCAAAGAAATAATGATACACCCAACGCAGTCAGAGCCGAGGGGCAGGTCCTGGATAGGGCTGTACTAGCGTGTTTGCTTATCTGAAATTTCGGTGGTCACGGAACTGGCGCAAGTTTCAGCGCAATACCAAGGTCTGGCGACTCTGGCTGGGCAACTATGTTCAGAGGCATATCCTTGGCAAGTGGCACCAGCTGGGCATTATTCGCCGGCTTATCCTTACCTGGTGGGGTGTTCTGCTGGTTGCTGGGTGGTTACTCCTGGGAAGCATCACTAGCCTACAGGCTACAGCCGATCTCACCCGGCCTCGGTCGGGTGGGACGTACCGCGAGGCTCTGGTAGGTGAGGTACGTATTATGAACCCGATTCTACCGGATACGTCCGCAAGCCAGGATGTGAATCGTCTCATCTATAGTGGCCTGGTGCGGTATAATCCTAGCCGTGTTCTAGAGGCTGACCTAGCCTCGAGCTGGTCCGTTTCGGCCGATGGCAAACACTACACTTTCCATCTCCGTCCAGGCGTTACCTGGCACGACGGCCTAGCATTTAGTGCGCAGGACGTGGCCTTTACTCTCGCCGCTATCCAGAACCCGGACTCCCGGTCACCTCTGGCCAGCAGCTGGCAGGGCGTTACAGCCGATATTCTGGATGATCTGACAATAGTGTTTAATCTACCTAACTCTTACCCACCATTCCTAGATGCTGCCACCGTCGGCATTTTGCCCCGTCACCTTCTGGAGTCGACCGATCCTTCCAAGCTTCGTGTAGCGGACTTCAACCAGCACCCTATTGGCACCGGTCCATTCAAGCTTGCTAGCTTCAACGCCGCGGAGCACGATATACTCCTCGACGCCAACCCAGGCTACTATAGTGGACGTCCGCGTCTTGATGCGATACAGCTTAAGACCTACCAGACTACTGATGATGCCAAGGCAGCCTACGCCAAGCAGCAAGTAGATGGCGTGAGCCGCATTGACCCTACAGCCGTAGATAGCGCCGTCAAGCTCAAGGATGCCGTCCTGACCGAGCTAGACCTGCCGATCGAGAATGATTTGTTCTTTAAAACTACAGCGCCGTTACTAGGCGACAAAGCCGTCCGGCTGGCCTTATCGCAGGCTATCAACCGGCGCGCACTCATCGACACGGTCTTTGACGGTCGCGCGCGCCTGGTAACAGGCCCAATACTGCCCGGCCAGCTTGGTTACAGCGCCAAGGCCCAGCCTGCTCCCTTCAATACGGCCCAGGCTACCGCGGCCTTGGACGCCGCTGGCTGGATAGTGGGGGACGGCGGTGTTCGGCAGAAAGGCGGCAAGCCGCTTATACTCAAGCTAGCCACGCTAGATAGCGGCTCCATGCCTGCTGTAGCCACCGAGGTCAAGCGCCAGTGGGCTGCCGTGGGAGTAGCGCTAGACATTACCCTGGCTAGCCGGGACGACCTCCAGCAAACCTACATACGCCCGCGCAACTATGACATTCTGCTCTTTGGCATCACTATAGGCGCCGACCCAGACGTCTATGGCTACTGGCACTCGTCCCAGGTGGCAGATCCAGGCCAGAACCTATCGGTCTACAAATCGCCCGCCGCCGATGCTGCGCTAGAGGCTGGGCGAGTCAACACCGATAAGGACGTGCGTACCGGTAAGTATGCCAGCTTTCAGGCGGCCTGGAAGTCTGACGCTCCCGCAGTCGTGCTCTACAGCCCGTACTATTTCTACCTCCAGAGTAGTCACGTTGCGGGGCAGACGGATCTACACCCCGTGGTCCCCGCCGATCGCTTCTATGGCATAGAGCACTGGACCATCCTCTCTACTACCGCCCAGCGTTCCATAGACTAGTCTTATCTGACCATACAAAAAGACCTACTCTCGTAGGTCTTTTTGTATGGTGCGCGAGAGAGGACTTGAACCTCCACGGGGTTGCCCCCACTAGAACCTGAATCTAGCGTGTATACCATTTCACCACTCGCGCACGTATCCGTAGCAACGTTTCAGTCTTCACAACAGCTTAGACACTGTTGCTGCGACTTACGTGGCCACTCCTTTGCCTCTACAAACAGCTAGGCTTGGTTTGTGTCGACTATTGTCTAAGGAACTGCCCAGATAATACGCACGAAGAACCGGTTAGAACTGTCAAATGATAGCTTATTTTGGCTACTTTGGCTAGCCATACTGAGAGCAATCTGAAGACCGGCTTCAGCCCTTACTCAACTGACATCGCTATGCTAGCCACAGTTCCGATCAACTCGGTCACAAGCAATGCCCAGGCACAGTGTGCTCATAACGGCATATGACCAAGGTTAAGATGAACGCTCATAGTACGTAACGAGGAATCTACATGAAGAAGTCGCTATTAGTAATCGGCAGCGTAGCTACCATCGGCCTGGCTTCTATGGCTGGCATTGGTCTAGCCTCCGCCAGCTCCACTAGCCAGGGCAGCCTCATCGACAAGCTCGTCGCCAAGTTTCACATTAGTAAAACAGAGGTCCAGGCGGTCTTCGACCAGCAGCGGGCCCAGAACCAGGCTGCTCGGGAAGCTGAAGAGAAAACACGGCTAGATGCGGCCGTTAAGGCTGGTACGCTTACCCAGACGCAAGAAGATAAGCTTATCGCACATGAGGCCGAGGAACATACCTTCCGTGATAGTCTCCGGGACAAGACCGATGCCGAGCGCAAGACAGCTATGGAGACGCATCGTGCCGCCGAAAAGGCCTGGGCCACAGCTAACGGTATTCCAGCTCAGTTCGAGCACGACTTCGGTCGTCGCGGCCACGGTGGCCATGGCATGAAAGGCGGCATGCCTCCAGTTGAGGCGCCAGCAGAGGGTACTACGCCTGCCACCAGCTAGTCCGGTCCATATTCACTCGCCCTCTCGCAAAGAAAAAGCCCCTTACGGGGCTTTTTCTTTGGTACAGATGGCTTAACGCTCGACGAAGGTCAATGCCTTACCAGTCTTACCAGCGCGGCCGGTACGGCCAATGCGGTGGATGTAGTCATCGTAGGTGTTAGGCTGGTCGTAGTTGATCACATGCGAGACATTAGGAATGTCCAGACCACGCGCGGCTACGTCTGTAGCAATCAACGCCTGGATGCGGTCGGCCTTAAAGTCTTGCAGAGCGCGCTGGCGTTGGCCTTGGCTCTTATTACCATGGATGGCAGCTACACGGAAGCCAGCTTGCTCCAGCTTGTCGCTTAGGCGTTGGACGCCGTACTTGGTCTGGCCAAATATAATGACCTTCTCAAATTCAGGCTTCTTCAACAGATCGGCTAGCACGGCGGATTTCTCATCACGGCCAGTCACACGGACTACGTCTTGGTCAATCTGCGAGGCAGTTTGGCCCTGAACAACCGACACCGTTACTGGGTCCTTGAGCATAGTTGAGATCATCTGCTTAATTTCGTCATTGAGCGTAGCCGAGAAGAACAGCGATTGGCGCACTTCGGGTAGGCCACTCATAATAAACTGAATATCGCGGATGAATCCCATGTCCAGCATGCGGTCAAACTCATCCAGTACCAGCGTATCGCTAGACTTCAGAGTCAGGCCGTAGTTGTTAATCAGGTCTTTCAAGCGACCGGGTGTGGCAATAATAATCTGCGGACGGCGCTTCAGCGCGTTAATCTGCGGGTTAATATTGGTACCACCGACACAGATAGCGTCATATAGACCGAGGCCCCGGGCAAAGCCACGGAACTCTTCGTCAATCTGGGTGGCCAGCTCGCGGGTCGGAGCCAGGATAAGCGCGCGCTTAGTCTCGCCTGTCAGGATGCGGTGGATGATAGGCAGCAGGAAGGCCGCTGTTTTACCAGTACCAGTGTTAGCTAGCCCCAGGACGTCCTGTCCGGCTAGTCCGGCAGCGATAGTTTTGTCCTGAATCGGAGTGGGGTGAGTGTACCCGCGGGCCGTCAGGTTGGCCATAATGCGGGCGTCTAGGCCGAAGTCAGCAAAGCTGTGCTCGGGCACGAATACCACTTCCTCAGCCTTTGGTGTAGCGGCCTGGATGAAGCGGTCGGAGGGGATATAGCTCCCGCGTTTGTTTTTTACTTGATCGGGGTGGTGAGACCGCGGACCTGAAAAGGTGCGGTTTCGGTTGCTTTGTGGCAACCCAAAAGATTTGCGTGGCATGTATACCTTTGCGTTATTAGGTGGTGTTCATTTTGGACTCGGGTGTCCGGTATCGGTAAAATGAACGGCCAGATCTAATCCAAGGGGACTGGGTATTCATTCCAAACGATTAGCTACATTATAGCAGCTAATTCAGAAAATGTCTACATGTACGGCGGCAATCTGGTAATGCTACGTCAAACCCCGGCATTGGGCGCATACCCCAATAATCTCTAGCTGGTGACTTGAGACGATGGCCCCAAGGTCAGCTGCGGCAGCCGAGATTGCCGTCTCTAGGCTTGGACTGTCGAAATCAATGAGCCTGCCACAGTTTCGGCACGAGAAGTGGTGGTGGTGCGCCCCAAAGCTATCGGTAAGCTCGACCATCCGCCGGCCGCCAACTACAATGTCCGAAATGAGTCCGATACGGCGGAACAACGCTAGATTGCGGTAGCACGTAGCCTGGTCAATACTCAGCTTTTCGGCTTCCGCAATGAGCGTAGCAGTTGTCAGCGGGCTCTTTCGCACCATGATTCGAAATAATCCCAGCCTAGGCGAGGTCACCCGCTCGCGTTGTAAGCCCAAAGCCTGTTTAAATAGCAGTTCTTTATCCATGGCGCCATCATATGCAAAAACAGACGCATATGCAAGTAATTTGCATTAGACAGAAATCGGCGTATATTTGCAACATATGGTTCCTATAGTTATTTCCCTCACTACCTTCGTTTCCACCCTGGCCGGCGGCATATTTGCGCTAAAGAACTCCGACCGACTGCACCGCATTCTCGGATTCACTGCAGGTGTTATTCTGGGCGTCGTTGCGTTCGACCTGCTGCCAGAAATATTTAAGATTGCCCAGACGAATAGCCTGGATCCGACGCTCGCCATGGCGGGTCTGGTACTAGGCTTCCTGGCTTTCCATGCCATCGAGAAAACGACTATCATCCACCATGCTCATGAGGCCGAGTACGAGGACCACCGTCATCCGCAGGTGGGTGTTGTGTCGGCGCTTGCCCTGGCCGGCCACAGCTTCTTTGATGGCGTAGGGATTGGCCTGGCGTTCCAGGTTAACACCTCTGTCGGTCTTGCCGTAGCACTGGCCGTGATTGCGCACGACTTTGCAGACGGGCTTAATACCGTTAGCCTCATGCTTTCTCACAAGAATAGCCGTCGTAAAGCCGTCTATTTCTTGCTCCTGGACGCCCTTACCCCAGTCCTGGGCGCTGCCTCCACGCTCCTGTTCACGCTTTCTGAACGCTCACTACTTATCTACCTAGGCTTCTTCGCTGGGTTCTTGCTCTACATTGGCGCCAGCGACATCCTACCCGAGGCCCATGCCAAGCACCCTTCCAAGCTCACGGTACTTCTCACCGCACTGGGCGCGCTATTCATCTTCCTGGTCACTCGGGTTTCCTTCTAGCTTACGCTCGCAAAAGCGCCAGTTTCTGGTACAATTCGGCCTATCTAGGGATATCCCTCGTACATTCGAAAGGTCCATATGTTGCACTCCCACGACCACGCGCATGCTTCTTCGCTACGCCAGTTGTCGGCAGCGCTTATTATGGTGGCATTCGGCGCGCTGGAGCTGGTCATAGGCTACCCAGCCCGCAACCCGCTACTCCTCGGAGACGCGGTTCACAACCTAGCGGACAGCCTGCATTTGTTGCTGGGCGCCGGTATTGACTACATTGTCCATCGCCGCCGCTCGCATGCCCTTGTCTGCCGCCTGCCGTTGGCAGTAGGAATAACCGGAACAATTGCCCCATCCGTAGTGATTACCCTTATCGCTATATTCGAAACAGGCCATCTTGCCAGCCTGTCAGGGCGGCAACTAGTCTGGACAATCTGCCTTGCCTGGGTTGGCGTTATCATGAACCGTCTGGCTCATGACCGCTTGGCGCATAGCAGTGGCGCAGTTGAGGCCTCGGGGAAGTTTCATCTCCTGGTCGACATGTGGGTCTCGATGGGGATCGCTGGGGCCGGTGCCAGCCTCATTGTTTTTGACTCGATCTGGCCAGGACGAGTCCTGCTCTACCTGATTGCCCTCCTTATCACGATCGGTGCAGCGGTAGAGGTCCGAACTCAGGTTGCCGGCACTCATGCCGTCTGCATTCACCGCCCGCGCTAGCAGTCATCAAAAACGCCCTCTCTATGAGAGGGCGTTTACCCGTCCTAGGCCTACTATTGGGCAGTCTTGAGCGCGTCACTTACCGCAGCAGCTAGGGAATCATAGCTATAGTCTGCCACTTGCTTACCATTGACGTAGATGGTGGGGGTAGAGGACACCTTGAGGGCATCGCCGTCATCCTGATCCACCTTGATGCGGGCCGCACCATCGTTCGCGTTCAGATAGCCACGGAACTTATCCACATCTAAACCAATCTTGGTGGCGTAGTCGGCAAACATAATGCTTGGCGTACCGGAGCTCTGCCATGCCGTTTGGTTGTCGTAGAGCATATCGTGCATCTCCCAGTACTTTCCCTGAGCACCCGCGGCCTCAGCGGCCTCAGCCGCTGCTTTAGCGTTCTTATGCATAGGCAGGGGGTAGTTGCGGAACACGAAGGTGACGCTGTCCTTGTTCTCGGCCACTACTTTCTTCAGGTTCGGATAGGCGTTGCCGCAAGCGGGACACTGGTAGTCACCAAACTCGACAATTGTGACCTTGCTGCTCGTTCCCTGCTTATAGCTGTCATCACGGACAAGCTTACCGGCGTCGGCTGTGGGCTTCAAGGTAGCGTCGGGCTTATTGGTGGCTAGAAACAAGCCCACCATTCCCACTACTATCGCTGCAACAATCCCGCTCAGTACTTTGGCTTCACGACTCATATCATAATTCTCCACTAATATTGGCGCAGCTATCTGCGACATGGCTCTATTGTAGCAATTTACAGATCTACGGTCGAGCGGTGGCATAAGCACTATATAATTGTTATGATTACGCTATGAAAAAGCTAGTTCAAGACCTAATCAGCCAGCTCGACGGTGAGATAACTACTGCCACCGATGTGCGGAAATACTTCTCCACCGATGGCAGTATTTTCGAGCTTATGCCCGAGGGCGTTATCTACCCGAAGCACACCACAGATGTACAGAAGACCGTAGAGTACCTGGCGGGTCGAGCTGCCAGCGGTAAGCCAATAAGTCTGACGGCCCGCGGCAAGGGGACAGACCAGGCCGGTGGTGCGCTAGGGGATGGGGTCATGGTAGTGTTCCCGGCCTACATGAACAAGCTCATTAGCCTCGATAAGCATGAGGTGACAGTCCAGCCGGGCATGTTGTACCGCGATCTGCAAAACACGCTTCATAGCCACAAGCAGTTCCTCCCCCCTTACCCCTCAAGCATAGATTTCTCTACAATTGGTGGCGCAGTTGCCAATAACGCCTGTGGTGAGAAGACGATCAAGTATGGTGCCACACGCAACTTCGTAAAGTCACTCAAGGTAGTACTCGCCGATGGCAGCCTCATTGAGACCAAGCGACTGAGCTCTCGGGAGCTTAACCGCAAGAAAGGTCAGGCTAATTTCGAGGGCGAGGTGTACCGGGCCGTGGACAATCTGATCACAGATAACTGGGACCTTATCCGCAACGCGCCGCCGCATACCACCAAGAACGCATCTGGCTACGCGCTCTGGCACGTCAAAGACCCCGACGATGGCTCGTTTGACCTAGGCCAGCTATTCGTCGGCTCCCAGGGTACTCTGGGGGTGGTCACCGAGGTAACGCTTAAAACCGCCGACTTTAATCCCAAAACCACCTTAGTGGTAGGCTACTTTGACGATCTCAAGAAGGTGGGGCAGGCGGTGCTCAAGCTCGGGCCGCTGAAGCCTAGCGCCATGGAAATTGTCGACGAGAACCTTCTGAAGTTCGTCATGGAGCATAAGCCCGGCACCCTAGATGGGCTTATCCCCGAAAAGCTACCCAAGATTGTTGTACTTACAGAGTTTGACGATAGCTCGCGCTTCCGTCAGAACAGCAAGGCCCGTAAGGCTGCGCGCATATACAAGAAGTTTGCCACGTCCCAGCGCCTTTCCCAGGACCCGCTGGAACAAGACCGCCTCTGGAAGATCCGTCGTTCCGCCGCAGCTGTTATCTGGATGACCGAAGGCAAAGAAAAGGCGCTGCCTATCATTGAAGACGGGTGTGTTCCGGTGGAGAAGCTCCCGATCTTCTTTGAGAATGTTTACAAAATACTTGGTAAGCACAAGCTCAAGATGGCCGTCTGGGGGCACGCCGGGAATGCTAATTTCCATATGCAGCCGTGGTTTGATCTAAGCAAGAAGGTCGATCGCGACATGATCTTTACCGTGGCCGATGAGTTCTACAATATGGTCATGAAGCTGGGTGGTACCACCTGCGGTGAGCACAATGATGGCCTCATGCGCGCCCCTTACTTGCCCAAGCTGTACGGCAAGGACATGTACCGAGTCTTCCAGCAAACCAAGAAAATCTTTGACCCCTACGGGTTCCTGAATAGCCGGGTGAAGATAGACGTGACACAAGCCGATATAAAGCCGCTGGTCCGCAAGGAGTACTCCATGAAGCATCTCTACGACCACATGCCACACACCTAGGAGGACTCATGCCCACCAAAAAGACCCCAAAAAACAGCTCGCGCTTTGCCCAATGGGCGTTTTTCGATCTGTTTGTCCTTTTCGCCGTACTTTTCGTCTACAAGCCAGCCATTGGCATGACCGGGATTGGTGCAGTAATGGTTCTTGGATCGCTGCTGGTACTGGCCAATGCCCCGGGCATCTGGGAGGACTACACCGGTCGGTACAAGCCGAGCAAGTCTGCCTGGCTCAATCGCCTCAACGAGCCCAAGCTGGCTTACTACAACCTCAATCGTTTCGTCCTCTGCCCACTGATTCTGCTCACTGGCCTAGCCGCCATCTTCTTTGGCTTTCTCATTGGCTAATTGATCAATTCACCAAAATAAGCTATCATTTGACAGTTCTAACCCGTACTTTCCCGACTATTACCCAGGCATACTCTCAACAACAATGTTGTTGAGAGTATGCAGCGTTACTGCGACATACGCGCGCGAGTGGTGAAATGGTATACACGCCAGCATGAGGGGCTGGTGCCCGCAAGGGTGTGGAGGTTCAAGTCCTCTCTCGCGCACCAAATAAAATGACCTACCGTTGGGTAGGTCATTTTATTTGTCTTGCGGTAATCCCAGGTTCTTCTTCGGGACTGAAGCGCGCCTACCCGGTTGTAGCCAAAGCGTGCGACCGTGCCTGCGCTGGTGTGTTCACCGCCCCGGTGGCACTTGGCCAACTTGCTGAGATTTTTGAGCAATGACGCCGACTGGCGCGGCTCGAAGGCTTTGTCAGTGAGTATGGCGCACAGTTCTACGGGCTGCCTCTGAACGAGAGGAGCATTGCGCTCTTGCTCGAGGACTGGCAGCCAGGTTCTTTTAATGTTTTTTAGGAGCGCCAGAGTAATGTTTTTCTATCTGTTTTTCAGATAGCGCTAATGCTATAATTGGGTCACACTTTTGTGGAGAGGTGACCCCCGCTTTGGGAAAATTTGATGGACCATATCGCTCGCTTTCCGAGTCTGGTAAGCCTATGCCTGCCAGCCTGGATTTGCGCGCCGTCAAACCAGGTCTGAAACGCAAACGGGCCAAGAATAATCCCGCGCCCAAGCCCCGTCCCAAGCTAGCTGCTTCTCCAGCGCCGGCCGCTTACCAGCCCCAGCCAGCACAGCCACTCCGGCCCGACTTTTCCGATCAAACACCCGGCCGGCCGTGGTATGTCCGGGTCATGGCATCCGCACTTATTTTCATTGCCTTTCTGGGGCTTGTTACGTGGTTACTTATCCCTCGCACCCGTGCGGTAGCCTCTGGCGATGGCCTGATTGTCTACGGCCAAACCGCCAATACTACACCCCAGAGCCGTACTTACAATGGCGCAGCCAACTCCTTTGGCGCCGCAAGTGGCACAGTGGCCGGTGGCACTGGTACTACATTTGTGACTCGCACTTCGCCGACTAAGCTCGAGGCCATAGTCGGCTACGTCGACGCCAGCGGCGTACTACGTGTTTCCTGCTATGACGGTATTTCTTGGTCGCAGGACTGGAACATTACGGTGGGTGGTACGGGTACCACGAGACGTTTCGACATTGCCTATGAGACGAGTACTGGTGACGCCATGGTCTTGTACTCGACAAACGCCGGTGCCACCAATGAGCTGGCCTACCGTACCAAGCCTGGCGGCACCGCCTGCGGTACGTCCAACTGGGCAGCTGCCACCAATCTAGATCCCGTTCGTACCACCGGAGTAGTGCAGTGGGTCAAGCTAGCCTGGGACCGGCGGGCCGGCCAAAGCCTTATCACCGCCGCCTGGGCCGATGCCAATAGCGATCTCTCTGCTATGCAGTGGAGTGGCACGGCCTGGAGCAATGAGCCAGCCGCCGCCAGCGAGACCTCGTTGGAGGTAGTTGCGGCCGCTCAAGACATTGACGACTTTGATGTCGCTTATGAGTCTACATCTGGCGACGTCATGATGGTCTGGGCCAACTCCGCCGGCAATAATGGTACCAATGGGGTACGCTACCGTACCTGCACAGGGGGCATAGCAGCCTGCACCTGGACGGCAGTTACTACGCCCCCAACCTTCGCCGACGATGCAACCAATCTGAGCCTATCGGCCAACCCCAATTCCGATGAGATGGTCTTTGCCTCAATTGGTAATGCTGGCTCGGACCTCCAGATAGGCTACTGGAGCGGTACGGCCTGGACAAATACAGCCAATGTAGATACCAGCTGTAGCACCCCCGCTGCCGGTACCAAGCTCGTGTCTACAAGCTGGCTCACTAGCGGCGCGACTACCCGCAGCATTGTGACCTATGCTGATGCTAGTGCCACTGCTACCAGTATTAGTTACTACGCCGGCAACGCGGGCACCTTTACTGTCCAGACCGACTTTGCCGAAGCCCCCACGCCAGCGGCCTTCAGATGGATGCAGCTGGAGCATGACCCTTTAAACAAAGACCGCCTCATGCTTACATTTGCCGATGCCAACAATGACCTGTTTGCCAAGCGCCTTATCATGACGGCCGCACCAGCCTTTACCTGGACCAACGCCGATAGCTCGGCGGCACTCGAGACCGGGCTGCCGGCCAATATTAACTCCGACTTTTCGTTCGCCTACTGGCGCGTTATACCCTCAGCTAGTCTCAACCAGGCGGCCTATCGCTGGTTTAGTAACCTGAATAACGACGACTTCACTTCTGTCGGTACAAATC
>JBBRNT010000006.1:0-63971 GCA_038230095.1 Candidatus Saccharimonadia bacterium | reverse complement strand
GGCCATGCGAAAAAAAGCCCCGCTTCGGCGGGGCTTTTTCTTTGCGTCGAGCTACGGCATTACGTGCGGAAGGCTCGACGCGTTTATCGGGACGGAATCAGTTGAAACGCATGCGCACCACTCCGCCGATCACGGTGTCCCCATCGTTTTGCTGCTTGATGCTGCCATTGGTCCGTTGTTTCGTACTCGGCTAGAAGTCTTGGACTTCTGGACCACCCTGTACGCCTTCATCGCCAACCTGGCTGCACCGCTGACAGAAGAGACTCAGGCGATCACTCGCCGCCATGTGAGTCACCTGGAGAGCTTGCATCTCCAGACCCTGCCGAAGATGAACCTCGTCGACTTCGTACTCGATTGCACCGCGCAGGAACTGGTAGCGTTGCAGAAGAGCATTGAACAGCGACTCAATCCGGATCTGGCGCGAGCCTCTCCGGCACCCGCACATTCTGCGGCCAGCAACGAGCAACCAGCGGCTTAGGCCAGTATTGAAGAGGCCAGAATGCCGTCATCCACATCCAACCCCTACCAAGCGATTGGGACCGGAGCTATCGCACGTGACTAACGTGACTTACGATGGCTCCTTTCCCTTTCTGCCCGTTATTCATTAATATAGAGTCACTATGACAGCTCAAGACATTCGCAAAGCCTATCTCGAATTTTTCAAAGACCGGGGACACACCGCCATCCCGCGAGCCAATCTGGTGCCGCAAAACGACCCGACGACACTCTTCACCGGCTCCGGTATGCAGCCACTTATCCCGTACCTACTGGGCGAGCCACACCAGGACGGCACGCGCCTGGTCGATAGCCAGACCTGCCTCCGCGCTCAAGACATTGAAGAGGTAGGGGACAACCGCCACACTACCTTCTTCGAAATGCTGGGGAATTGGAGCCTGGGCGACTACTTTAAGGCTGAGCAAATCGACTGGATGTTTGAGTTTTTAATAGATGTCGTAGGCCTAGACATAAATAAGCTCTACTTCACCTGTTTCATTGGCGATCCGGAGTTTAACATTCCTAAGGACGATTTTGCGGCCGAAAAATGGCAAAACTTATTTAAATCAAAAGGCATCAAAGCCGGTATTGCCGACATTGGCTCAGAGGAGGACGGCTATAGCCGGGGCATGAAAGCCGGCGAGCGCATTTTCTACTATGATGGCAGTAAGAACTGGTGGAATCGGGGTAAAACCGGCCCCAAGACAACTGCCGTTGGCGATCCCTGCGGTCCAGACTCGGAAATGTTCTACGACTTTGGTACTCCTCACGACACCAAGTGGGGCGCGCATTGCCACCCCAACTGCGACTGCGGCCGCTTTATGGAGATTGGTAATAATGTGTTCATGGCCTACCGCAAAGTCGCCGAAGGCAAGTTTGAGCCATTGGAAAAGCCCAATATTGACCACGGCTCAGGCCTAGAGCGCATTGCGGCTGCTGCAATCGATAACCCCGATGTATTTAGAATTAGTCTGCTGTGGCCTATTATCGAAGCCCTTGAGAAGCTCAGCGGCAAGACCTACGACAGCCACACCGCTAGCATGCGGGTTATAGCTGACCACCTGCGCGCCGCCACCTTCTTGGCCGTCGATGGCATTACCCCCAGCAATAAGGAGCAGGGCTATGTCATGCGCCGCTTGGTCCGCCGCGCCATCCGCTTTGCGTTTGATCTAGGCATTGAGCAGAACTTCCTGGAGCACGTCGTCCCCGTCATCGCCGACCTCTACCGGCACGATTTACCAGAAGTCGCAGCCCATCGCGACAAAGTGATAGAAGTACTCATCCGCGAAGAAAAGATCTTCCGAACAACGCTACGCCAAGGCGTCAAAGAGTTTGCTAAGTTTGCAAAAGACGGCGTTGATGGTGGAGTTATCTTCAAGCTCTACGACACCTATGGCTTCCCTGTGGAGCTGTCGGTCGAGGAGGCCTTCAAGCAGGATGTGAAGCTATCGGAGCACTGGCAGGCCGAATTCGACTCCCAGATGGCCCACCAGCGTGAGATGAGCCAAACCGCCTCTAAGGGCACGTTCAAGGGGGGCCTCGGTGGCCAGACGCTCCAGCACAAGAAGTACCACACCGCGACTCATATTATGTACCAGGCTCTGCGCGATGTGTTGGGCGACCATGTCATACAGCGCGGCTCAAACATTACCGAAGAACGCCTGCGTTTCGACTTTAGCCATGATGGCAAGGTTACCCCGGAGCAAATTGAAAAGATCGAGAAGATCGTCAATGAACAGATTGCTAATGATCTGAAAGTCAGCTTTGCCGAGTACCCCACCAAAGTGGCCCGCGAAGAAAAGCACGCGCTCGGCCAGTTTGGCGACAGGTACGGCGAGGTGGTCAAGGTCTACACTATGATTGCCGATGGCGCCGACAAGCCATTTAGTTTCGAGATCTGTGGTGGCCCGCACGTGGACCACACCCTAGAGCTCTTCGAGGACGGTAAGAAGTTCAAAATCCTCAAAGAAGAAGCTTCGAGCGCCGGCGTCCGCCGCATTAAGGCTGTTCTCGTCTAGACCTGGCCAGATACAACAGAATATGATCTAATACAGACAAGCGGCATCCGGTCGCTTTTTCTGTTCATTCACACCCAAGGAGATGGCCATGATCACGACGCTGACCACCGTAACGCCAGACGTTCTGGCCGAGATCCAGGAAGAAATGGCTCTGCGCCGCACCGGGGAGCTTTTCCTGCTCTTCCCGCTAGGTAGCCAGTTCGATCACCTAATCGTCCTGGGTCTCAGTAAGCTGGGCCTCTACTGTCTGGTGGCTGACCCAGCCAAGATCACAGCGGCCCAGGTACGCCTGCTGGCGCCCAAGGGCATTATCCTTTCGGGCGGCCCAGCTTCCGTCCACGTCGAGGTGCCCTCGTTTGATGGGGCCATTTTCGACCTAGGCATCCCGGTGCTCGGCATCTGCCTGGGTTTCCAGCTCTGGGCGCACCACGCCGGCTTCACAGTGGCTCCAGCCGAGCGTCGTGAATTCGGTGTTCACGTCTTCACCCGCAGTGAGGACGCCAGTACGCTTCTGGCAGATGTGCCACAGCAGTCAATGGTCCAGCAGAGTCATGGTGACGAGGTTCTGGACGCTGACGCTGAGCTCCACGTCCTGGGCAGCACCAACAACACCACTGTTGCTGCTGCGCACTGGCGCAATCTCTGGGGTGTGCAGTTCCATCCGGAGGTAAGTCACACCGAGTACGGTGCCCAAGTTCTCGAGAACTTCTGCCGCATCATCTGCGGTGCGCAGGACTACTACCCAGTCGAAGACGAGGCCGAGCGCAAGGTCGGTCAGCTGACTGACCAGATAGGCGCCAGCCGTATCCTGCTTGCCCTATCCGGCGGTAGTGATTCGTCTGTGGTGGCCTACCTGCTGAAGCACGCCGTGTGGGAGGTCCCAGGGCGCATCCGGGCGGTGTACATTCGCGGCATCGACCGGCCCGACGACGAGGCGTTTGTGCACCAATACTTTGGCAATCAGTCCTGGCTGGAGCTAGTGGTGGTGGACGCCAGTGAGCAGTTCGTGGCAGCGCTAGCTGGACAAACTACCATGAAGGCCAAGCGCGTAGCCATGCGTGGCGTCTACAAGCAGGTTCTGGAGGATGAGGCCGCGCGGTTTGGCGCCAGCTTCATCGCCCAAGGCACGCTCTACACGGATATTTCGGAGAGCGGCGGCGGACATGCAGCCGGCGCCGGCAAGGCCCAGATCAAGCTCCACCACAACACGGGTCTGGGTTTCTCGCTCGCCGAGCTGACGCCCCTGGATGACAATGTCAAAGACACCGCCCGCGCCATTGGTAAGGTCCTGGGCGTTCCCGAGGAACTGCTCTACCGCCACCCCTTCCCCGGGCCCGGTCTGGTCGTCCGGATCGACGGCGAAGCTACCAGCGACAAGCTACGCATCGCCCGGGCTGCCGATGGTATCTACATTGCGGAGCTGCGCCATGCCGGGCTCTACGACACCATCTGGCAGGCCGGCGCGGTAGTGACAAATAGTATGGTCACCTGTACCAAGGGCGACGATCAGGTCAGCGGGCTGGAGCTCTGTCTCTGGGCGGTCTGGAGTGTCAATGGCTTCACCGCCACCTGGGCGGAGCTGCCCACCGAGTTCCTGCGCCGGGTCTCGCTCCGTCTCACCAATGAGATTCCCGAACTGGGCGTGGTGACCTACCGTATCTCCGACAAGCCACCCACCACCATTGAGTGGGGGTAGGCGCACCATCGCCAAGGGCCCCGAGTACTTACTCGGGGCCCTTACCATTACCGGGGTTATCTTCGTCAAAATGCCCCTAGACTCCGCACTCATATAGGCTTACGCTTGGCGCATGAATACACTCTCGGCTATTTCTTGGAAAAAAATGTTTCTGCACTGGCTACCCCTGGGCCTCGTTGCGACGCTATGCATTGGCACAAGCTATCTAGTGGGCCAGCAAGTTCTGCGTCAAAGCGCCTACGACCCAGCGGTCCAGCTCTCCACGGACATTGCTCGTTCTATGTCTACCGGGCAGCCCAGTAGCAGCGATACCAGTGGCGTGGTGGTAGACATGGCCAACTCGTTGGCGCCGTTCACTATTGTGTACGATAGCGCCGGCACACCCATTTCGGGTACGGGTAAGCTTAATGGGCATTTTGTTACCCCACCCCCGGGTGTATTTGCCTACGCTACGGCACACAAGGGTGATCGCTTCACCTGGGAGCCGGATGCGGGCGTGCGGATAGCCACGGTTATTACGCCGGTGGGCGGCAGCGGCGGCTTTGTGCTCGCCGGCCGCAATATGAGCGAGGTCGAGCGCCGCATCGTGCGCATTGGCGATCTATCGCTCCTGGCCTGGCTTGTCACTTTCTTAGCTAGCTTTGCCGCGGTTGTGGTTATTGACCGTTTGCACGCTAGGCGCGCGGCCTAGAGGTCAGTCGAGAAGTTGCTACTTGGCTGATTGCTCGTGGTGGTTTGTAGCTTAATGACACCAGTGGCGGCTAAAACGCCGAAAATGAGCAGGCCAAACAGCGTAACGCCAGCGACAATCAGCCCAGCGAGGGTAGCCCCATCCAGCTTCAAAGTGGTGCCCGTCGACTTCACAATCTGCTTTACCCGTCCGAGAATAGTGCCAGTATTGATGGCATATGAGTAGGCTTCTTCCAGCCCATTGCCGGTGAACTTGTATTCAACTTTCTTAATGTAGTCCACCCGCGTTCCCTTGGTGAACGAGGCGTGTAGACTGGCGCCCAGCTGCGGCACGCCGGCACTCCAGACTACCTCGCGCCACTCGTCGCTGACAGATGCCTTACCGTCGGGGTAGACTTTCACAATCACCCGGAATAGTGTTTTTACACTACGCTGCGTCAAAATCACCCAGAACTTGGTATCGGCTAGGTTGAAATCAATAAATATCCGTTGTGACGCCGCATCAGTTGTAACAGTAAATAAATTCAAATCCGTTAAATTGGCCTGTATGGCGGTGGCAATAGTGGTGAGCTTGTCATTCATAACTCAAATATGACACAGCTAAGCCTAAAAAGAAATCGACCGCCTCGTAAACGAAGCGGTCGGGAGGCTAGGCCTCAGCTGGATCAAACGGAGTAGGGCGCGAGCGGGAAGACGTACCACGGACCGCCGTAGCAGTGATGGATGGCTAACGCCACGGTGACCAGGGTGATGGAGCGGTCTTGGTGGCAGCGTGGGCACAGCCCCACCACGTGGTTGTTGGCTCCGGTTGGCGCCCGGGTAACCCACTTGGGGTCTCCGAGTACCTCGCAGCCATAGCTGGGGTGGGTTGGGTCGCGGAAAATGCGCAGCCAGTCGGGAAGGGCCAGGGGCTGGAGTTCTGGCGCTGGTGCGGGCTCGCTCTCGGCCAGATCCCCAGACGGTACCAGGCGCAGGTGACGGGTGGCGGCGGTTTGCACCGAGGGCGCATGAAGCACATCGAAGGTATCTTGCAGGGCGGTCATGGCCTCTCCTTTGGACAGATTGTGGTACGCAGCAAGGCTCGTTTTGGTTTTTGCGGGTCTCTATTGCAGTTATGCTCCACTCCCGATCCGTTGTCAACTACCGGCAGTAATAATTGCAAATGAAAGCGGCCACTCAGAGCATGAGTGGCCGCGGTGGGCGGTCTACGGACGGCGATAGCCCAGGTAGTCACTGACGTAGCTCGCTAGGGCCGCGAGTGTGGCCACTGTCGCGATGAGCAGGAGCACAAGGGTGAGCTGGGTCGCGAAGTGCGTCGGGGCCACCAGCCAGCCGGCGGCAACAGCCAAGCACTGGACGACAAATTTGATCTTGCCACTTTTGGTCGATGTCGCTTTCAGGCCCTGCGCCTTCATAGCATCGTCGCGCAAGATGCCGATGGTAAATACCAGGATCTGTAGCGCCACCATGACGCCCAGGACCGTCCATAGCCCGCTAATGTCGCTGCGGCTCGCCCCCTCGGAGCTCAGGTGACGCACCAGAAAGTAGGCTAGGCTCCCGACCATGGCAAAGTCTGCCAGCGGGTCTACCGCCGCGCCGAAACGCGACTGTATACCGAGGCCTCGGGCAATGGAACCGTCGATGCCATCACTGGCCGCCAAGAGGAACAGGCAGACCGCCAAGGGGATACGCACGGCGTAGGCCGGGAATAGGTATAGCCCATAGGCCGCTGCCATGCTCAGAACCAGACGCATCACCGTAATCATGTTTGCCAGGTTGCGTACCCGCCAAGGAAAGGCAGATACCACGGCATACTTGTTGGTGTAATGGCGGACCACTGGCCGGACTAGTTTCTGGAAGAACCGTGCAGTACTCGCCACAGCCCCACCAGCAGTAGCATTAGGCTGTCTTGCGGTCGACTGGCGGGACGATGGTGACATGTGCCACTGCTCCTTTCCGAACTCCTATGTGGTGTGACAAGCTCAGTAGCGAGTAAACGCAGGCGATGGCCAGTGCAACGCCGGCAATGGCATGCTCCACGACATAGCCTCTCACGTGGAACGAGAAGCTGGCAATGAACATCGTGTATACCGCCAGCACATCGAAATGGAACTTGATCTTCCCTGCGTTCCCCGAGCCGGGCGTGAAGCCCTGGATATGCCGCACAATGCTGAGGGTCATACCTACAAAGTCCAGTACCAGTCGAGTCAGAACTAGGATTACGAGCCCGCCATGCAGGCCATAAGTATGGTTGAGCCACAGTACGATGAGGCTAAGATCCACCGCAAACTTGTCCATGATGGCATCAAACAGCTTACCCGACGATCGGTGGTCAATGGCCAGCGCGCGCGCAATCACCCCATCCATGGCATCGGTCAGGAACAAGAACATGACGACCGGGATGCAGCAGTAAGCCAAGAAACGTTCATTCGCTCCTAGCAACCGCAAAGCCACGTAGATCGGGATAGGCGTGAGGCCACGAATGGCTGTTAGCCGGTTAGGCAGCTTATACACCCAAGGCCACTGGTCTTTGCGTTTCAGCGCCCACCCAAAGAAGAAATGGGTGACGCTGACATAGAGCTTCCGAAGATAAGTTGTCATGACCCTCCTTAGGGACGGGTGGACGAGGGAAAATTCCTCGGGCGGATTATGTCACAAAACCAGATAGAATACGAGCGTAGGCAGAATACTTTTTCATCCCTATTTCAATATAATCACTGCTTTTTATGCCCAAAAACATGGCTTCACAGTGTATCCCTAGAAAGTTGCACTGCCCACGGCTTGTAAGCGTGGCAGAACCAACTTCATGGAAGTCTATGCTTTGCTAACCTCAACCATAACCGTTACAATACAGGGGTAAAGTTAGGCCGTATGAAACTGCCCCAAAGCATTAAAAAATACCTCAAACCCAAAGCCAGCGGCCCACAATACCTGGTGGCACTAGACATTGGCACCGAGTTTGTGAAGGCCCTGATCGGCCGTGTCGATGGCACTACAGTCGAGATCATTGGCGCCGGTCGCCAACGCCAGCGCCTGACAGACATGCAGAGCGGTGCCGTTACCGACATTGCCGGTGTGGTAGAGAACTGCGATGCTGCCCTCAAGATTGCCGAGAACATGGCCGGTGTGGTCGCCAAGGACGTTGTCATTGGCATTGCCGGCGAGCTGGTAAAAGGCGCCTCCACTACTATTAAGTACAAGCGCCTCCACCCTGAGCAGCCGATCGACATGCCCGAGCTGCAGAAGATTCTCGATCGTGTCCAGTACCGGGCCTTCCAACGTGCCCGTGAGCAGCTGGCTTGGGAGACAGGTTACAGCGAAATCGAGGTGAAGCCGGTGAACACCGCTATTGTCGACGTCGAGATAGACGGCTACCGGGTGACGAACCCTATTGGCTTTCAGGGGCGCGATGTGTCTATCCAGCTCTTCAACGCGTTTGCGCCCATGGTACACCTGGGAGCCTTGCAGATGGTAGCCAATAATTTAGACCTAAACCTTATCAATATTGCGGCTGAGCCCTTTGCTGTAGCCAAGAGTGTAGGTCAACAAGATTCCAATGAGTTTAGTGCTATCTTCATCGATATAGGAGGTGGCACCACCGACATTGCCTTGGTGAATAATGGGGGAGTCGAGGGTACCAAAATGTTTGCCATTGGCGGGCGTAGCTTTACCAAGCGAATTGGCCAGGTTACCGGTACCACCTTTGAGGTAGCGGAGAAGCTCAAGCTGGACTATGCCGCCGGCAAGCTCACGGGCGCCAAGAAAGACGCCGTCGAGGAGGCTGTAGCGAGCGATATCCAGGTCTGGCTGGCCGGCGTGGAGCTGTCGCTCGCCGAGTTCGATAAGGTCGATCACCTCCCTTCAAAGATCCTCCTTTGCGGCGGCGGCACCGGCCTGCCCCAGATAGCCGAGGCGCTCAGGGGCAAGGACTGGTACAAGCAGCTACCATTTGCCCGTAAGCCCACCGTGGCCCACATTTCCCCGGCCGAGGTCAACCGCGTGGTCGACAAGACGGGCAAGCTTACCAGCTACGCCGACATTACCCCTATGGGGCTGGCCAATCTTGGCCTGGACACCCTGGGTTCTGGTAGTATGACAGAGAACTTACTCGCCCGGCTGAGCCGAGCAATACAGGCATAAGAGGGCATATGGCAACCACCAAACAAGATATTATCTACCTAGAAGCCGATGAGGACATTACCTCGGCCATCGACAAGCTGAACAAGTCCCATGCGCCCAGCGTCGCCATTGTGGCGCCCAAGCGCTCCACGCTTATCCAGAGCCTTATCAATCTCCGCCTGCTCAAAAAGGCTAGCGACGACGCCGGCAGGTTCTTGGTGCTGGTCACCGGAGACCGTACCGCCACGCACCTAGCAGGTCGCCTTGGTATAGACGTGGCCACCACGCTTGGTGGCAAGGCGGGGGTACCCACAATTGTCGGCGAGGCACCCCGAGACGAGACCGAGGTCATAGATGAGGACGCTGCCGAGCCAACGGCCGCCGAGGTAGCTGCCATGTCCGCCGCCATTCCCGCTGCCGCTGTGGCTACTCCCAGTCTTCGGGCCCTGGCTGCGGTCCCCCTGGATGAGCCTACTGGCACCGGTGAGCTGGATGGGGTAGATGAAGAGCCAGAGGACGAGCCGGACATTCGCTCTACGAGCCTCGCTACCCCCGACCCCGTAAAGCCCATGCCGGTGGTGGCGCCGAAGCCACTTGGCCACGGTCTGAGCACGCGCGTACCCAACTTCTCCACCATGCAGAAGCGTCTACTCTGGGGTGGTGGCATCCTGGCTGCCATACTGCTCATTTGGGTTGTCAATGTCTGGGTGGCCCATGCCAATGTCCGCATCTACGCCCGCGGCGATGCTATCCAGAACGACTTTGCTTTTACTATTGACCCAGTGGCCAAGGCCTCTGACCCTGCCCGTAGTGTCATCGTCGGCCAGCTTATTACCACCAGCCGGGACGCCACCGCCACTCTGACTGCTACCGGCCAGAAAGACGCCGGCACCAAGGCCAGCGGCACGGTGTCCGTCAAGAACTGCGAAGACACCAGTAGCCACAATCTACCGGTAGGTACCCAGTTCAAGAACGGCGATAAGGTATTTAGCAGCACTGGTGCCGCGACTGTACCCGGCGGCGCCTTCAGCGGCGGCGGCACCGTCTGTACTTCTGGTACTGTCGTAATAGCTGTTATAGCTTCTGCCAACGGAGACGGCTACAATCTGGCCGCAGGTACCTACACTAGCCCCGCGCTCACCGCTAATTACAAAGTAAATGGCTCGCAAATGGCTGGTGGCACTACGAAGAACATTACCGTTGTCGCCCAGACCGATATTGATAAGGCCAAGGCCGACGCCCTCGCGAAGGATCGGGATGCAGCCAAAACGGAGGCTCTGGCCAAAACTGCCGCCGGCTATGCCACCATAGATAGCACTTTCGTCCAGACTCCCGGCGAGGTCACGGCTAGCCCAGCGCTGGACGCCGAAGGTAGCACCGGAACCGTGACCGTACATATGACGTATACCATCCTGGCCTACAATAAGGCCGATCTAGCCAGCCTAGCCACTACCACCCTGGCCAAGAAGGCCCCAGCCGACGCCCAGGTCTACGATGACGGCGCCGCCGACTCCAAGCTCACCACTATTACCGCTGGCTACCAGTACAGCGCGCAGGCCTACGTAGGAACGCGGATTGATACAGACAAAATCACCAAGGCCATTACCGGCAAGCGCTACGGCGACGCTATAGACTATATGAATAAGCTCCCCGGCGTCGAGAAGGTCGAGGTAGATCTGACGCCTCGCTGGATCACTAGCCTACCCGTCTTCGGCAGCCACATCAATCTGACGCTCAAAGTGGCGCCCAAGGGCTAGCCGCCACGCCAAGGGGCTACGTTGTGGTTGCACTATCGGCTCGCGCTTGTACATCTGTTCGCCAGATCATGTACAATGGGGCTATGAAGGTAACTACCTATCTTGGCCTAGACTATGGACACGTCCGTATTGGCGTTGCCAGCGGGGATAGCGACCTACGGCTAGCCCGTCCCCTGGAAACACTCGAGAAGGTCGCGAGCCCAGCCGACGCCATCGGGGTCCTCATGCACACGGCCGGCGCCTCGGAGCTCGTTGTAGGGCTCCCACGCTCGCTAGACGGTGAGGACACCATCCAGACTGCCGCCGCACGGGCTTTTGCGGACCACATTGGCCACACCCTCGGTTGCCCAGTCCACCTGATGGACGAGGCCGGTACCTCCAGTGTGGCCGAAGACGAGCTGAAAGCCGCCGGTAAGCCCTACGCCAAGAGCGATATAGACCAGGCCGCCGCCGCACTTATCTTGCAAGATTATCTGGATAGTCTATGAAAATAATGCGCACATTCTTCTTCCTTATCCTGGTGCTCGTACTAGCTACCGCCGCCTTCGGGGCCGTCTGGTACTTTGGTGGTTTGCGCCCAGTAGACTCACGCGCCCAAACCGCCAGGGTGTTTAATGTGCCGGCCGGCGCCAATGCCGCCAGCACCGGCCAGAGTCTGCAGAACGCCGGCCTTATCCGCAATGGTCGGGTGTTCCTGGTTTATGTCTGGACACATGGCCTGCGCACCCAGCTTAAGGCTGGCAACTACAGCCTGTCGCCCTCCAAGTCCACCGCCGAGACGGCCGCTATCCTGACTCACGGCGATGTCCTGCGCGATACTGTCGTCATACCTGAGGGCTCCAGTCTAGAACAGATTACCGCTGCGGTTAGCAAGAAGGGGGTAACCGAAGCAGACTTCAAGGCCGCCTTAGACGCCAACTATACCAACGACTTCCTGCTTGAGCGGCCTACCGATGCCGGCCTAGAGGGCTACCTTTTCCCAGATAGCTACAGTGTGACCGGTACCACCACCGCTAGGGCCCTGGTCTCCCAAATGCTCGACAATTTTGGCGAGCAGATTACGCCCGAGCTATTCGCGGGCTTTAAGGCCCAGGGGCTGGGGCTGCATGAGGCCGTCACTCTGGCGTCCATTATTGAGAAAGAGGTAGCGAACCCTACCGACCGGCCTATAGTAGCCCAGGTGTTCTTGTCTCGACTCAAGGCCAGTCAGGCCCTGCAGTCAGATGTGACAGTTATCTACGCTGCCAAACTCCTAGGAAAGCCGTTCGATACCAGGCTCGACTCACCCTATAACACCTACGTGTACAAAGGCCTCCCACCCGGCCCCATAGACTCGCCAGGCCTATCCGCCCTCCAGGCCGTGGCTAAGCCCTCCACCACTACTAGCTATCTTTTCTTCTGGGCGAGCAAGGATGGCAAAACCTACTTTGCCAAAGACTTCGCTGCGCACCAGTCCAACATCACCAATCACCCATAGTATAGCTTCAACACCTTTACCCACCCGAAGCAATTTGACAGATAAAAAGCCTCTTGCTAGACTGCATTAGTACATTACTGGAGCATAACCGGAATCAGTTCCTGCTTTACTCAAGTCATGGCCTACTCGCACCGTCGCACGAAGGATATAATTAACGGTCGAAATCCTTCTTCCCAGCCCTGGTCTATACCAGCGTATGGGGTAAAGACGAACGCAGGTAGATGTCTCGCCACCAGGCGAGAGTGGAGAACCTTATAAGTAGAGAAGCCCTAAGTGGTTCCCTTGAAACATTCCAGCCCAGTATGGGTTTCGGAATCGGAATTACAAAGACCATCTCGAAAATAAAAGCCCCCCGGGTAGCTAAGGCTACCACCTCACCAAGAACTCAAAAGTCGGCCGCCAAGTCTACTTTGGCTACCAAAGCCCAGGCCCAGGCCGCACGTATCACCCGCACTGTTCTGACTCGTCGTTTCGCGTACCATGCAATTGCCATGTCTCTGGTGGGGGTTGTGGTACTCTCGGGCTCCGGTGCCAACGCCAAGCTAGCCAAAACTAGCCTTATTTCTACAAGCGCAGGAGAGACATCTACGCTCGATAGCTCTGCTCAGGCTACTGTGGTGGCAGAAGTGGCCAAGAAGGCCCATCTAGTAGTGGCGTCAGAGGCCGATCAGCAGGCTGTCACCATGAACTCACAGGTGGCTCTGGCTACGGTGGCTGACGACAGTCTAGCCAAGCGTACGGTCGTAGAGACGGCTGGTGCCGCCGGCCGCCGCATTTCCACCTACAATGTAGTAGATGGCGATACGCTCTCGACCATAGCAAGCCGTTTTGGCATTACCACAAGTACTATCAAGTGGGCCAATAATCTAGATGATGTGGACGCCCTCAAGCCCGGCCAGGCGCTTACCATCTTGCCGATGACTGGTGTGCTCTATACCGTTAAATCCGGTGATACCCCAGATACCTTGGCTAATGCCTTCCAAGCCAATGCCGCCCAGATAACCAGCTTCAATAATGCTGAGATAAAGGGCCTAGCTGTTGGTCAGCAGATAATCATCCCCGACGGCGTCAAAGCCGACGCACCGAAGCCAGCAGTCCGTGTTGCCAGCGCTACTTCTAGCGTGGTTACAACGCTTACTCGCTATGCCTTCAGCGGCAATGGCTACTCATACGGCTACTGCACCTACTATGTAGCGAGCCGCCGCGCCATCCCGAGTAGCTGGGGTAACGCCTACAGCTGGTACTATAACGCCCAGGCTAATGGGTTCCGCGTAGGCGCCCTTCCCGTCCCCGGCGCCATTGCCTGGACCCCTGCCGGCTACTATGGCCACGTGGCGTACGTAGAGCAGGTGTCTGGCGGGCAAGTCCTGGTTAGCGAGATGAACTACAACGGCGGCTGGAACCGAGTCTCAAGCCGTTGGGTCTCGCCCGGAAGCTTCAAGTACATCTACTAATCTTCGGTGATCAAAAAACCCCCTCCGGGGGTTTTTGATTTTACTCAGGATAGCATGGCTCGGATCCCTCATCTCTCAATAATTCCCTCCAGAGCTTGGCCAATCTGGTAATGATCTGTATAATGAGCCCAACGGTAAAGAGAGGGATTATATGGCCAGGTTAAGAACAATATTGATGTCTATTAGTATTATGCTCATCACGGCAATTGTCGTGGGCGGTGGAGTATTCCTATGGCAGCAAACGCTCCAGAAGTCCAAGTCGGCGGAGTACGAAGACCAGATTAATACTATCCAGGCCAGCCGCGACCAGGCCAAAGCCGAGGCCAAGGCAGCCAGTGATGCAGCTGCTACCAAAACTACCCCCGAGACTACCACCGCTCCAGTCATCCTCTACACTGGCGATGGTGCAGCAGCTCTGACGCCTGCAGTGAAGACCGAGTTTACCACCAAGCTGACCGACCCCTATGTGGCCTACTATGCGCAAGACGGCCAGGTTCCAGTTGTATCCATTCTTATCACGGTACCCACCAAGAAAGGGGACCCCTACAAGGTTTTCGCCATCCGCAAGACCGACGGCAAGTACGAGAACTTCTCCTACAGCAAGCTAGGCTCCCCACTAGAAACCTGGAAGCCTACTTGTGGTACTACGGCCTGTAGCTTCAGCGACTCCTATAAGACCAAGTACCCCGACGTAGTTAAGTAGCATCCACTACCCGTACTAAAACCGAGCCTACAGGGCTCGGTTTTTTGGTCTAGACTGCGGCCCGCTAGCTACTACAAGACTCTTACAATCTAGGTGTATAACTGGTAATATAGTTTCCGTTACTTGAAAGCTAGTCCTTGAAGGGTGTGAAATGAACTCAACTGCAGCCCCCACGAACAATCTCCTACGGGCGTTTAAGACCGAAGTGATAGACCGTATCACTGATAGCGAGCGCCGCCGGGCGCGCCGTCGTTTGCAGCTCAAAGCTGTGTTCATCATGGTGTGGGCGGGGCTGTCTTATTACCAGCTCCTGTTCGGCCATCACGGCTGGCTCTGGAGCGCGGTAATGCTGCTGTCTTTGGCTCTGGCTGCCTCCTGCATTGCCATGGCCATCATGCACGATGGCAACCATGGTGGATTCAGTCGGTACAAGTCACTCAACCGCTTGAGCGGCTTCACGCTGGACCTGATTGGTAGCAGCTCTGCCCTTTGGTGCATCAAGCACAACAAAGCGCACCACAACCGTCCCAATTGGATGCGCCACGACTCGGACATTGAGCAAGAGCCCTTTGCCAGGTTGGCACCGCACCAGCAGTGGCGGCCGTACCACCGCTACCAGCATGTGTACATGTGGTTCCTCTACTCGTTCTTGTTCATCAAGGCGCCGTTTGCGGACTTCATCAACCTGCGCCGGGGCCATATTGGCAGCTATTCCTTGGCCCATGTGACCAAGTGGCAGAAAGCGGAGATGGTCGCTGGCAAGCTGGTATTTGCCACCTGGGTGTTTGTCATTCCGTCCCTGCTCTATCCGATCTGGCTCGTGCTGGCAGGCTATATGCTGGCCGGTGGACTGCTCGGATTTCTGCTGGCCATTACCTTCCAGCTGGCCCACTGCGTAGACAACGCCGAGTTTCACGCCGACACGGCCCCCCGCGGCGATTGGCTGGCCGAGCAGTTGGCATCTACCGTGGACATCTACGGTGGCAACTGGCTGCTGGACAAGGTGCTGAACTTCATGACTGGCGGTCTGAACCGCCAAGTGGAGCACCACTGCGCACCGGGGGAGCCCCACACGCTCTACAGTCGCCTGGGACAGGAGCTGGAGACATTCTGCTTCAAGCACAATCTCCAGTACCGCTACCACCGCACACTCTGGGCTGCCCTGAAGTCCCACCAGCGCTGGCTCCGCGCCATGGGCAAGCGCCCAATCCCTGCCTCCACTGCTGACGCCGCCTAGGCACCAGCTGTCCGCCCCTCACGGGCGGGACCTAGAGTCCCGCCCGTTTAGCGTATAATGCTACTAACACAAAGGATCTATTATGTTTGCTGATCACGTCGAAATTGAAATACAGGCCGGAAAGGGTGGCGATGGCAAGCTAAGCTTTCTGCACGAGAAGTACCGCGCCTACGGGGGTGCCGATGGTGGCGATGGCGGCCGTGGTGGCAATGTAGTATTCCGCGTCGACCACAATCTAAATACCCTGTCCTACTTCCGTACCCACCGCACTATCGAGGCGGGCAGTGGGCTTATTGGTAGTGGCAAGCGCTCAGCTGGTAAGTCCGGCGAGGACGCCTATGTGAACGTGCCCGTGGGTACTCAAGTCTACTTTGTGGATGGAGACGGCAGCAAGCGCCTCGTGGTAGACCTGAATACAGATGGACAAGAAGTAATCCTAGCAAAGGGCGGCCGTGGTGGCTTTGGCAACGCCCACTTCCAGTCATCCGTGCGCCAGGCCCCGCGCCTAGCCGAGCTGGGTGAGCCGGGCGAGACGCACCAGGTAGTCATGGAGCTCAAGCTGGTGGCAGACATTGGCCTGGTAGGTCTACCCAATGCCGGGAAGTCGACGCTCCTATCGGTCATAAGCAATGCCAAGCCAGAAATTGGCGACTACCCCTTTACTACCCTGGTGCCCAATCTGGGTGTCGTCGACATAGACCACGATACGTTCCTAGTAGCCGACATCCCCGGGCTTATTGAAGGCGCTAGCGAGGGCAAGGGCCTGGGCGACGAGTTCCTGCGCCACATTGAGCGCACCGCCATCCTATTCCATCTGGTAGACGTCAGTAATGAGGACGTAGTGGCCTGCTACCGCACTATCCAAGGTGAGCTGAAGTCCTACGAAGTAGACCTAACCCAAAAAGACCAGCTGGTGGTGCTCACCAAGAGCGAGGCCGTCACCGCGGATGTCCTAGCCGAGCGCGAGGCGGCGCTGCACAAGGCTAGCAAGCAACCCATCTATGTCATCTCCGCCCAAGCCCACCGTGGGCTGGACGAGCTATTGCGTGCCGCCCTACCGTACGTCAAAACCGCTCGCGATGCCGCGGAGGCCGAGCGCCTGGCTTCTGTGCCTATTGTTGACGCGAGCGATCTAGAAGAGCCATGGGGTGTGGCCGCCGGCGAGACCGAAGGGAGCTGGGTGGTTACCGGTACGCGTATAGAGGGCTTTGCTCGTCGGACCAATTTTGACCAGCACGACGCAGTCATGCGCCTGCGCGACATTATTAAACGCGTGGGTATCGGTAAGGAGCTGACGCGCCTGGGCGCGGTTCCTGGCGACCACGTCATCATCGCCGGCCACAGCCTGAAATGGCTGTAGTTCTTCGGCCAAAGCATTAGCCCTATCTGATATACTTCTTGTATGATCATCTACTACACCGATGGCAGCTGCGAGCCCAACCCTGGAAAAGGCGGCTTTGCCGTAATCCGTGACATGCAGCCCCACATTCTAGGCGGGGAAGCCGACACCACCAATATTCGCATGGAGGGTCTAGCCCTTATTTCTGCGCTCAAAGACGCCGGCGCTGAGCACTGCGAGATCTATACCGATAGCGAGTTCTGGATTAATGTGATCACCAAGTGGTCTATCGGCTGGGAGCAGAATGGCTGGAAGAAGAAGGGTGGCGAGATTAAGAACCTAGATATTGTGAAGGAACTAGTACCGCTCCATCGCTTGTCCAACTGCACACTGGTCTGGGTACGCGGGCACAATGACGATCCGGGCAATGAGCTGGCCGACCAGTGGGCGAACAAGGCCAGGGAACAAGGCCTGACCGCGCCAACCCCGCAATAATTAGCAGAAATCTATCCAATTAGTTCCATTATTCGAGAAATTGTTGTATAGTATTTTCGTCCATTCAATTGGAGGCGATAGTCTCCCTACCCCAAACAAGGTGGTAAGTCATGTCCTGGTTATCCGAACTATTTGGTACGAGCAAGAGCACGAGCAAGCCTCGTCCCGGTCACACCGCCAGCAAAGCCACGTGCCCCCATCCCGACTGCGTTCGCGATCGGCGTGGCAGTTCGAGTAGCTCAGGTGGCTATGTCTCGCCGTACAATGCCAAAGGTGAAAGAACTGAAATCAACCCCTCCACGGGCAGTGGGTACTTTGGCATCTGACCGCGGTTGTGGCTTCTTGAGACCGACACCGGTCGTCACCCACGAGGCTCTCGTCAAAGCAAGGCTTGCCTGTATCGGGCGGGGAGAGCAATCTCCCCGCCCGATTACTTGCCAATACAAAACCCAACCCAGCTGGGCCATTAGGTAGTATTCTAAGATTGCTCCTGGTAGGTGCGGTACGGCTTGGCACTAGATTTAGAGCACTAAACCAGCTATGATTACTCCCCTAAGGGAGCGTTGATCATGATTATCACAAGCTCATTTGTGGACGATGGGGCGAGCCACTCTGTCGAGTACCACGACTCAGACACATTTACCGATTTGCCCGCGGAGCTCTGTACCCAAGCGTACGGGCTCTGTTTTTTTGAAGGGCAGTTGCTCATTGGCTTTGGCGGCAATAAACATGCCTGGGGGCTCGTGGGTGGCACCATTGAGCCCGGCGAGAGCTTTCGCCAGACTCTGGACCGCGAGCTAGAGGAGGAGGCCAATATGGAGGTACTCGACGCCACGCCTATCGGTTACCAGAAGATCGTCTTGCCTGGTGGCCGGCTTATCTACCAGCTACGGTACTGGTGCAGTGTACGGCCCTTTGGGCCCTTTGTGTCTGATCCGGCAGGCGGTATCACACAGATTAAGCTCATCGACCCCACTACGGTCAAAGACTACTTCGACTGGGGTCCGATAGGGGATAGGCTGGTTCAGCGGGCGCTGGAAATTGAGCGAGGGCACTCATAGCTAGTGAATACAAAAACCCCGCGGATAGCGGGGTTTCGAACAAACTTGCACGCTTAGGTGCGGATAACTGTCGAGAATCTGGTTCTTTCTGGTACGATTTGCGACCCAGGCCTCAATGTGCCGATAAGGGGTTTGCAAACGCCGGTTTCGCGGAAGAGATAGCAGACTATGTCTGCATGATTTCTAGGTGAAATCGTTTGTTGATATTAATACTAGCACACAATACGGGTTTTGTCAATAGTATAATTGTTGTAGGCCATGTAATGCTCAGAAAACTAAGATATGAAAGCACTTATACTTGCGCTTTTACTCTAGTTAATGAATAATATGCCCACTTCTTGGTGGGTAAGAACAACCTTGACATGCCTTAGACCGAAAGTGGGTACTAATGAAGAGCACACACCGAGGCTGGTGGGCCTCCCTGGCCGCCGCCGCCCTCGTGGCTACCAGTTTGGTGGCTACGACACCGCAGGCAACGGGCGCAGATAATGGCGTACCGGGCCACATTCGGGCAGGCCAGGTCCTACGTGGCATCCAGATTGCGGGTATTAACGGTATCCCGGCAGATGCCACAGCCGTCCTGGCCAATGTGACCTTAACCGAGTCTGACGGCTCGGGGTTCTTGAGCGTCAGTGACGCTTTCAGCACACCAGACACCTCGGTGGTCAATGTGACGGGTCGTGGCCATACTGCTGCCAATCTAGCGCTGCTCCGGCTGAGCACGGCGGGTCAGCTGGATATATACGCCAGTGCCGGTGCCGATGTGGTACTGGATGTGGCGGCGTATCTGACGAACGACCCCGGAATACGTCCGATCCAGGCCAGAGTGCTAGACTCCAGATCGGACCCTGCCGGCCAGCTCGTCCCCGGTGCCAAGCGTGTAATCCCCTTGGGCTCGCTCGTACGGCCAGAAGCCACGGTGGCCATAGTCAACCTGACGGTAACCAACCCCCAGGCTGCCGGCTACACCAGCGTCGTCCCGTGCGATAGCACCACCGCACCTACCACATCCAGCAATAATGTGGATGCTAACACGCCCACGCGCAGCGTGCTGGCCTTTGCCCCCATCCAGAACGGCGCCATCTGTACCGTCTCCCAGAATCCCAGCGATCTAGTAGTAGACCTGGAAGGGGATATTGCGGGCAGCGCCGTACAGCTCTTGCCGGGCGGCCCGCAGCGCTTTCTGGACACCCGCGCTGGCACTGCTCTGGCGGCTGGCGAGTCTCGCTCCGTACCCGTGCCCAGTGTTCCAAGTGGTGCCAGTGCCCTTCTGGGCACGCTTACTGCTGTAGACATGACCGGTCCCGGTTGGGCCGCCATTGGGCCACAGCCCTCGGACGGCACCTACTCCACCCTGAACTACCAGAATTCTCTTGCTACGCCCAATGCCTTTGCATCAAGCTTGGCAGGTGGCAGCGTTGTAGTGCAGGCCTTGCGCACCGGGCAGGTTGTCGTCGATGGAATTGGGTTCTTGAACACCGGCGTAGCTGGCCTTCTGCCAGCGCCCGTCCGCGTTCTAGACACCCGGCTGGGCAACCCGCCACGCAACCCCTTGGGGTCCTGTGTGCCAGGAGCGCCCATTGCGGGGGTACAGCTACCGCCAGGCATGAAGGCTCTGGCCTTCACCTTCGACGACGGGCCAGACGCAGTGAACACCCGTATTATCATGGACGCTTTCCGCGATCGTGGACTAGAAGGCCAGGCCATGTTTTTCTGGATTGGCCAGCGCATCGCACCGCTCATCGATGTAGCCCGGGAAGTTATTGCCCGTGGCTATGGTGTGGGCAACCACAGCTGGAGCCACCAATACAGCGGTGCGGTAGATGTGCGTGAGCTTCCCTGGACCAATGCGGCCCTTACTGCGCTCACGGGGCAGCCAGTCACATTCTTCCGCTCGCCAGGCCTGACCCGGTCCGTGCTAAATGACCAGGCCATGCGGGACTACCACATGTGCAACCTCTTCACCCAGTCGGACCTATCCGACTGGACCAGCCCTCGCGTCCCAGCCGATCTGCTGGTGCAGCACGCCATGAGCCGTATCAAGAATGGCGACTTCGTGCTTATGCACGATGGTGGTAGCCACATCCAGACAGCTCTGGCCATAGGCCGCATCCTCGACTGGGCCATCGCCGCCGGCTACCAGATTGTCACACCGTCCGAGCTCCTCCAAATGGGTACGCCCATCTACTACGCTGGCGGCGGTCCCGCGAACTAGTCCACCGACCCTGCGGGTCGTGGGTACATTTGTACTCACGACCCGTTTTCTTTTCCACACAGAGTAATCAAGCAGCTAGCTCTATTGGGTATGCTTAAAGCTGTAGGCGGCATTTGGCATAGAAAAGGGCCCTTCGACAAATCGAAGGGCCCTAGGGCACATGGTGGAGTGGCTATTGCAGGCCAGCGAGATCCGCTTCTTGGATCTCGTAGTCGATAGTGGTCGCGAAGTAGATCGGCGCGCCGCAGCCCAGATTGGTCTCGGTCGCAGCAAATGCAGCTCGGATAACATCATCGCTCGTCCAGGGGCCTTTGCCGAGGCTGCCAAGTGCCTCGGCATACCCGCTGCCAATAGCCGCACAGTGCTTCCGCGGGACCACCACGCCACCCACACAGTCGATGGACGCCAGCTTGTCACCGGTAGCCACGATCAGGCATAGATTGGTGTCGATTACACCACGTCGGCGGTGTAGCAGCTCGGCGTTGCTGAGCGACCCAGTAACCAAAGGGTTGATCTCTCTGACGAGCCACTCCTCCCAGTCTTGCGTCTCGGCATAGTGCGGCCAGGTCACGTGGTACTGGACGGCCTGCCAAGCCGCCACCAGACCCGCGGCGCCGAAGATAAGTCGCTTTTCTTCTGCCCAAATCTTGGGATACGCGCCGGTGGTCTTTTCCCAGCCATCAGTCAGCTGGGTATCACTCGCAATAGTAATAGCGTCCCGGATATCCGCACGCTTCCGCCCCACTCGATGGGTGGTCCTTGCGGCAACAATGACAGTCATGTCGTACCCCAGTTTCTCTTGAGAAGATCGGATTTACAGGTGCAAGCGGAGTACTTCACCTGTGTTCAACGCATGCGCTACACTATGGCACAATTCCCAGATCTGGTCAAAAGTAATCAGCTTTCGTCTCGGGAGGAACGTCCACCACGATCAAGTACCCGCAGAGATATGAGCAGCCCAAGACTTGAAGAAACCCACTCAATCTGGTATTGTTTTCGAGTTCCCATGGGGAATTAGCTCAGTTGGTAGAGCGCTTGCATGGCATGCAAGAGGTCAGCGGTTCGACCCCGCTATTCTCCACCAAAGTGCCCTTATTCGAACCCCCCCAGCGTGTTGCACGCCGGGGGGTTTTAATTAGTGCTAAAATATAGCCATGTCAGCAGAACACAACGAGCATACCGAAATGGACGAGCACGGTGACGTGCTCGTGCCCGATGGCAGCGACGCCATCCCGCGCCGCAATGTCTACGCTGCGCTAGCGGACCTACGTAGTGAGCACCCAGCGGAGGTAGCCTCGACCAATCCTAATACTGCGCCGGACCGCAACCTGTCGCTGGAGGACCGTCTCGATCTGTCCATAGTACCCCCCACGGCTGAGGAGCTAGCCTACATTGCCTATCGGCGCAGCGCGAATGGCGTCCAGCCACTAAATGATCCCAAGCACCTGCGCGCCGACGAGCGCCGCCGTATCATGATGGGTCGGGCGCTCGAGGGCACTCGTTTAGCCAGAGACTTTACCGTGCCAGAGGTGCCGGCAAGCGAGCCACCAGAGCCACCCAGCGATCGCCTGTTCGACCCCGCTCACCCCGATAGGGAAGTCAACTAGTGCCCCAGCTGATTGTCGATAAGCTGGCCATAGCCTATGCCGATGAGGGCAAGGGGCCGGTGGTGCTTATGCTGCACGGCTGGGGGTCTAGCGTCCAGCCATTTGACGCCCTGGCACGGGCACTAGCCGGCAAGTACCGCGTGGTGCGACTGGATCTGCCCGGCTTTGGCGGTAGCCAGCTGCCCGACCGGGTCTGGGGTATACCCGAGTATGCGGCGCTCATTACCGACTTCTGCACCAAGCTGGCTATCCGACCCACCACGCTGCTCGGCCACTCTATGGGCGGCCAAGCAGCTATTTACTTAGTAGGCCAGGGGCTAATCCGCCCACAACGACTTATTCTCATTGGTGCCTCCGGCGTTCGAGACGCCTGGACGGTGCGACAGCGCCTCACATTTATTCTAGCTAAGGCGGGCAAAGTCGTCACCCGGCCGTTCCCGGCAGTTGCGAACAGATTGCGAACCAGGCTGTACGCCACTAATGGTAATAGCGAGTATGCTGCGGCGAGCCCCGCTCTGGCGGCCAACTACCGCCGCGTGCTGACAGAAGACCAGCGGGCCAATGCCAGCCGGGTACATATACCCACCCTGCTTATCTGGGGCCAGCAGGATGCTGATGCCCCGCTGCGCAACGCGCACATTCTGCACCGTCTAATAGCCCACTCCCGGCTAGAAGTGCTACCAGGGGCTGGGCACTTCGTTTTTTTGGATAAACCCACCGAAACCGCTATCCTAGTAGAGGAGTTTATGCATGAACAAGCTTAGTAATTTTTTCCTCACCCGCTACCGGCCGCGGTACCTACGCAGCTTGGTCTATATGCTACAGGCCTGCGACTACGAGCTACTGACCTATCTGGAGTGGTACCACCGGACCAGCGACTTTGCTCATGTCGAGAAGCGAAAACATCTGGTAAAAACACCGGTCGCCCGAGCGCTCATAGGCTGGCTCTGGGCAATGGTGCTGGTGGGCCTGCTCTGGCTCGCCGCCTGGTTCCTAGTGGCCGACGGCTCGCCTGTGTTCCGCCTCCTGGTAGGCCTCTGGGTAGTGCTAGCGGCGCCTATCATTCTGGCCTATGGCCTGACGCTACCTATCCTACTAGGCAAGGTGCTCGTTCAGTTCCCCCGCAATCAGCTGGCTACCCGCCGCGTGCGTCGCCGGGTGGCTTCTCACCCCGCCGTTCGCATTGGGGTAGCTGGTAGCTTCGGCAAGACGACTATGAAGGAAATCTTGGCTACTGTGATTGCCGCTGGATGTAAGGTGGCCGCTACTCCTGGCAATCTGAATACGGCCGCGGGCATAGACCGCTTTGTGGGTGGTCTAGCCGGCGACGAAGAAGTACTTATTTTCGAGCTAGGGGAGTACTACCCGGGTGACATTACCCGCTTATGTCATCTCACCTACCCGCAGCAAGGGGTAATTACTGGTATTAATGAGGCGCATATAGAGCGCTTCAAGACGCTGGACCGCACCGTCGGCACTATCTATGAGCTTGCTGATTACGTGGGAAACGACCAGGTACTGGTTAATGGTGAGAGCCCGCTGGTTACGGCCCATATCCGGCCGGGCAACCGTGAGTACACCCGTACTGGTCTAGCCGGCTGGAAGGTGACTGCGGCTAAGACCAGTCTAACTGGCACCAGCTTTGTGGCCAGCCAGGGCAAGCTGCGGATCCAAGCTAAGTCGGCGCTGCTAGGGCTACACCAAGTAGGGCCGCTGCTAGCTGCTATCGAAGTAGCTCACGGTCTTGGTATGACACCAAAGCAGATTGAAGCAGGCCTGTCCCAGACGGCACCGTTTGACCACCGTATGCAGCCTCTCACCGTTGGCGACTACACTATTATTGATGATAGCTACAATGGTAACCCCGATGGCGCGCGGGTCGGGATAGAGTTCCTCATTGGGCTATCGGGCCACCATCGTACCTATGTCACGCCAGGACTAAAGGAAGTTGAGCCCCAGAAAGTGGAGGTGCACCAGCGCATTGGCCGGCTCCTAGCCGAGTCTGGCATTGAGCGGGTTATCCTCGTGCGCAATTCCGCTACCCCAGCTATTGCCGAGGGCCTAGAGCTAGGAGGCTTCAAAGGCCAGCTACTCTGGTATGACGACGGCCCAGCCTCATTCGCAGCTATACCGCAGCTCGCTAAAGCCGGCGATGTGGTGTTTCTCCAGAACGACTGGTCCGACCATTTCGCTTGACCATTTCGTCATTCTGGGTTATTCTAGTATCGCTTAAGGCATTGCCCCGGTAGCTCGGCACGTAGAGCATCACCTTCCCAAGGTGAAGGTCGGGGGTTCAAATCCACCCTGGGGCTCCGACACTGCGGTGTCAATTGATAACCACCAAGATCACCGAGCGGGCGGCACCTCCCTCCGAGGTCCGATCGGTTGTGACGGCGCGCTTGCCACCGCGCGCCTCACCCGCGGCAGACTAGTGAGCCCTCCAGCGCTGGTCTGCCAAGGTCGCTGCACTCCGTGCAGAGCGCTACGGCGCAAACCCTTCCTGATGCCCTAAACGCCTCCAGGGCGTCAGGAATACCACTACGGCAGCTGACCACGTCGCGCCGTAGCTCGAGAGGGGCGGCTGTATAGCCGCTGCACTCGCCCCTCTCGGGGCAGTCTGGTTGGCGAGCGATCGCTCGGGGGTGCGCCCGCTCGCCAACCATTCCCCGCCAGTCCAGATCATCTGATCTGGACTTTTCATTTTGTCTACATAGACTGAGGGAACTGTATATAATAACTGTATTAGTAAATGGCGGCTTGGTATGAAAACAGTAGCAGTTATCTTCGGTGGCAACTCCACAGAGCACGATGTATCTATTGTGACAGCAATCGCGAGCATTATTAAGCCGCTGCGGGCTCTGGGACTCTACCAGGTGGAGCCTGTCTACATTGCCAAGGATGGTAGCTGGTACTGGGATCCCGCGCTGGCCGAAATAGAGCTATTCAGCTCTGGCCGCATCGAAGAGTTCCTGCGTAAGACGCCCAAAACAGCCGTTTTAGTGGATGGTGGTCTCCAGCTTGTGAAGTCCACCGGCCTCACTGGGCGTAAAGTCTACCGGTCTATCGATGTCGTGTTTCCTGCTATGCATGGCACCTACGGCGAGGACGGCAGTCTTATGGGGCTCCTACGTCTGGCCGGGGTACCATTCGTAGGCTGTGACATGGAAGCCAGTGTCCTTGCCATGAACAAGCTGCTGGCCCACGCCATCTGCGCCTCGGCTGGTATAGCGCACCACCGCTACGCCGGTCTGACTCAGGCCGAGTTTACCCAGGACCCCAGGGCCGCCATGGACCAGCTAGAACAAGCACTGACCTACCCCATGTTCACCAAGCCCGTGCACCTCGGCTCTAGTATTGGCATTAGCCGCGTCACGAGCCGAGCCGAGCTCTCAAATGCCCTAGAGGTGGTCTTCCACTACGACCAGTGGGGGATAGTGGAGGAGGCCGTACCGAATCTAGTAGAGGTCACAGTGCCTATCCTGGGCAACACTGAGCTCGTATTTGGTATTCCTGAAGAGCCCGCCCTTAGCGGTGAGGACTTCTTCGACTTTGATAAGAAGTACCTTGGCGCTGGCAAGAAGCTCGGAGGCAAGGTCGGTGGAGCGGTCTATAGCCACCTGCCTGCTCGGTTGCCCGCCGCACTGCTGGCAGAGTGCCAGGCAGTAGCCGCCAGTGTCTACCAGGCCCTCGGCTGTACCGGCATCTCTCGCGTAGATCTGTTAGTGGACAGCAAGCGTGGTCAAGTCTACTTCAATGAGGTTAATCCGCTTCCCGGCAGCCTGTATCTACACAATTGGCGTGCCGCTGGCTACTCGGCCGCAGACGTAGTCGGGCGGCTCATAGACCTGGCGTTTGAGCGCGCCGCCAGCCAGAGCACGCTAAGTACCGGCTTCGCTACTAGCTTTCTTAAGCAGTTTTAATCTCCTCACAGGCTAAGCCCCGCTATCTGAGAGATAGCTGGGCGTTGTGTTAGGGACTGGGCGGGGCTCCATGTTGCAGCACCATGGCGCGCACCTGCCCGGTGACGGGCGCTAAGACGCGCATGGCTGGAGGTAGTTGGGTGTACGCTACACCTCCTCAGGGGCTCGAAGGGCTTCAAAAACATGCCTATTGTGAAAGTTTTAGGTGTATCTATCAATAAACCCCCGCAGCGCCATGACAAGCGGCCTCTGCTCGAGTATAATTCCACCTATGAAACGCTACGATCCCAAGACAATTGAGCCCAAGTGGCAGCAGATCTGGGCCGAAACCAAGCTCTATGAAGTGCACGAAGACTCGGATAAGCCCAAGAGCTACGTCCTAGATTTCTTCCCCTACCCATCCGGCGTCGCCATGCACGTTGGCCACGTCCGTAACTACACTATTTCCGATGCGCTCAGTCGGTACCGGCGGCTCAAAGGCGAGAATGTCTTGCACCCCATGGGCTGGGACGCCTTTGGCTTGCCGGCCGAGAACTTTGCCATTAAGACCGGCATAAGCCCCCGCCAGGCCACCGACCAGAACAAGGCCATGTTCAAGCAACAGCTAATGAAAATGGGTATGAGCTACGACTGGACCCGCGAGCTCGACTCGACAGACCCCAAGTTCTACCGCTGGACGCAGTGGTTCTTTACCTTCCTCCTGGAGCGGGGCCTAGCCTACCAAAAGGAGTCTGAACAATGGTGGTGCGAGACCGACCAGACTGTGCTCGCCAATGAGCAAGTGGAGGCTGGCCGGTGCTGGCGTTGCCACAATCTAGTTACCAAGAAGACGCTCAAGCAGTGGTTCTTCAAGATCACAGACTACGCCGATCGGCTCCTGGCCGACTTGGACGACATTGACTGGCCCGAGGGCATTAAGACCATGCAGCGCAACTGGATCGGCCGCAGTTCCGGCGCCCGTGCCACCTTCGCCATTGAGGGGCACAAGGACAGCCTCCAGATCTTCACCACTCGCATCGACACCATCTACGGCGCTACCTTCATGGTGCTTGCACCGGAACACCAGCTCCTTGCCACTATTACCACCCCGGCCCAAAAGGCTGCGGTGGAGGCCTACACCCAGGCTACGTTTGCCAAGTCGGACATTGAGCGCATGGAGACCGACCGGGAGAAGACCGGCGTCTTTACCGGCGCCTACGCTATTAATCCTGCCACCGGCGGCCAGCTCCCCATCTGGGTGGCCGACTATGTGCTTATTGGCTACGGCACTGGTGCCATCATGGCCGTCCCAGGCCACGACGCCCGCGACCAAGAGTTTGCTCGTAAGTTTGATCTGCCTATTATCCCAGTCGTGCGCCCCGTCACTGGTAAGCCCCAGGAAGATCCTGAGTATCGCCAGAGCATAGTGGCTATTCTGCGTAATCCCAAAGACAATACCTATCTATCCATCAATTGGGGCAACCAAGGTGGCAATATCTTCATCGGGGGTGGCCGTGAGACTGGCGAGACAGCCGAGCAAACTGCCCTCCGCGAGATTACCGAGGAGACCGGTTACCAGCATGTGAAGCACGTAACAACGCTTCCGGCGGAGATTGAGCACCACTACTACGCGCATTCCAAGGGTGTCGCCCGTCGCATCGACGTCGTCAGTATGCTCTTCGAGCTCACCGACACTATCCAGGTCGCCCAGGCCTTAGAAGCCGATGAGGCTGGCAAGTTTACCGTAGAGTGGCTCACAGAAGCTGAAATTGCTCAGAAAGTCACCGATGAGCTGCACCTATCCAGCTTCCAGCAGCTGGTTCAGGGCCAGGTCTGGACGGGTGAGGGTATCATGATGGGCTCCGGCCAGTACGACGGCCAGTCCTCAGCCGAGGCTCGCGAGGCGATGCTAGCTGATTTTACCAAGGCAGGCTGGGCTACCGAGCAGGTCAACTACCGCATGCGCGATTGGCTTATTAGCCGCCAGCGCTACTGGGGGGCGCCTATCCCGGTTATTCATTGCGAGAAGTGCGGCACCGTGGCCGTACCAGCCGACCAGTTACCAGTAGAGCTCCCCGAAATTAGCGATTATCAGCCTTCTGGAGATGGCCGCAGCCCACTCGCCAAGGTAGCCGACTGGGTGAATGTGCCATGTCCGCAGTGTGGGGGCCCGGCGCAGCGCGAGACCGACACTATGGATGGGTTTGCCTGCAGCAGCTGGTACTTCCTCCGCTTTGCCGATCCGTATAATGACCAGGCTCCGTTCGACCGAGCTAAGGCCGACTATTGGCTCCCAGTAGACACCTACATTGGCGGGGCCGAGCACGCTGTCATGCACCTGCTCTACGCCCGGTTCTGGACCAAGGTGATGGCCGATGGTGGGCTTATAGGCTTCACAGAGCCATTTACTGCCCTCCGCAACCAGGGTATGATCCTCGCTCCAGACGGCCGCAAGATGAGTAAGTCATATGGCAATACTATTACCCCAGATGAGATCATTGAGCAGAATTACGGTGCCGATGCCCTTCGCCTCTACGAGCTGTTTATTGCGCCCTACGAACAGACGGTACCCTGGAGTGTGCAGGGGATAGACGGCTCCAGCCGCTTCCTACACCGCGCCTGGTCGCTAGTCCAGGATGCTGCTGCCGCCACGGGCAACGCTGCGGACCACAATGGCAGTGCCGAAACGCGCCTCGTAACTGTCCTCCATAAGACTATCCGCAAAGTCACCGCCGATCTGGAATCCATGGCCTTTAATACCGCTATTGCGGCCCTCATGGAGTTTGTAAATGAGGCCTACAAGCTCAAGGTAGAACTACCCATCGCGCCCAATGCCGCCATCTGGCAGGGCGTGGCCGAGACGCTTACAATCCTGCTGGCGCCGTATGCCCCGCACATTACCGAAGAGCTCTGGGCTGATCTGGGCCATTCTAGTAGTGTCCACTCCGCCAGCTGGCCCGCTTGGGACGCTGCCCTGATCATTGAGGACGTTATGACCATCGCGGTTCAGATTAATGGTAAGGTCCGTGCCACTGTTGCCGTCGCCCCAGACGCCACCGAATCCGACATTATCGAGCTGGCCCTGGCTGACGCGGCAGTAGTCCGCAATCTGGAAGGCAGAACCCCAACCAAGACCATCTTTGTGCCGGGTAAGATCGTCAATTTCGTCGTCAGTTAGTCACAAACACCCTAGCTATTTCCTTGTCATATACCTAGTTTTGGGCTATAATGCTGGGTAAGAGTGCACCTATGCGCATCAATGTAACTCAAATATTAGCCGAAGACCTCGGCAGCACCCGCACATATACCATTTCTGGTGAGCAACCCTCACTTGAGGATCTTGAACTAGTGAGCCCCCTCGAGGGCTCGGTTCAGATAACCAAGAGTGAAGACGGCTTGCTCGTGCGAGGCCGGGTCGAAACAACGGTTATGCTTGACTGCCATCGATGTCTGCAGCGGTATGAACACCCTTTGCAAGGCAACTTCAGTGCCAACTACACCGCGAGGAGCGTGGATTACCCCGTTCTTGACGGTACAGACATTGATATAGCGCCGCTTGTTCGAGAAGAGCTCATCTTGAGCCTTCCGAGTAAGCAGCTTTGCTCAGCAGATTGTGCAGGTCTCGCGGAAGCCGAACTGTTCGCCGCCGAACCTGTCCAGCACCACCCAATATTAGTAACAACAGAAAGTACCACTCACCATGGCAGTACCAAAAAAGCGCACCACTCAGAGCACTAAGGGTCAGCGTCGTAGCCACCACGCTCTGAAGCCAGAGAACCTTATTACCATCAATGGCACTCAGGTGCCTCGCCGTCTTGTCAAAGCCGCTAAGCTCGGATTGCTCAAGTAGCTTATGGCATCCAATCGTCACCTAGGCCGCATTGTTGCTATGCAAACACTCTATGAGTATGACTTCCGTCGCGTGGCCGACGAGTCCGTCGACCTAGCCGAGATCCTCGCCCGCAACCTTAGCGAGTTCTCCGATAGCATTGACGATACCAACTTCGTTCACGATGTAGTGGACGGCACCCTGGCCAGCCAGGACCAGATCGATAATATTATTGGCCCAGCCGCGCCGGAATGGCCAGTGGACCAGATTGCCAAGATAGACAAGGCCGTGCTCCGCATCGGTGTCTACGAACTAATGATTAAGCGCGACGTACCACCCAAGGTGGCTATTAATGAGGCCGTTGAGCTAGCCAAAGCCTTTGGCGGCGAGAACTCCTCCAAGTTTGTTAATGGCGTACTAGGTACTATTTACCGAGCAAGTGATTTCTATGAAGCAGAAGAGACCAAACCCCAAGACCAACCAGCCGCCAGCTAGGGCTATCCGCGAGTACTCCGCCGGTGGCGTTGTTATCCGTCGTGGCCTTACCTCCGGCGAGATCGAGATTCTCATGATCCAAGACGCCAAGGGCCGCTGGACCATTCCCAAAGGCCACGTGGAGCCAGGGGAGAAGATAACCCAGACTGCCTTGCGGGAGATCCAAGAGGAGACCGGTTTGCGCTTCCTGAAAATCCACGACAAGCTCAATGATTTGCATTTCTTCTATCGCAAGGACGGAAAGCTTATCTTCATGACCACCCACGTCTTTCTAATCGAGGCCACTCGCTACACCGGCGAGCTCTTGCCAGGTGACAGCGAGGGGATTGTGGACACCAAGTGGTTCCCCGCCGAAGAAGCGCTGAAGCTTATTGCCTATAAAGAGACAGAAAAGCTCTTCCGTCTCGGGCTCGCAAAACTACAAGCAGGAGGACTAGCCTAATGCCTATGACCGATCTCCGCGATTTCCAGGAAAGCCTGGACATTGAATTTAATGATATGACATTTCTCGAACGGGCATTTATCCACCGCTCGTATCTGAATGAGCACCCCAAACTGGGCCTAGAGCATAATGAGCGCCTGGAATTCTTGGGTGATGCAGTGCTGGAACTGGTAGTTACCGACTACCTCTACCGCCACTACACCAACCCGGAAGGGGATCTGACCAATTGGCGGTCGGCGCTGGTTAAAACCGAGTCGCTTTCAGCCGTTGCCGAGGCTATCAAGCTGGGACAGTTCCTTAAGCTGAGCCGGGGCGAGGCTAAGGGCAATGACCGCAGCCGCGCGCTCATCTCGGCCAACGCCGTTGAAGCGCTCATCGGCGCCATCTACCTAGACCAGGGCTATGACGCCTCCCGCATGTTTATCTCAAAGTATATTATTGCCAACTTACCTCATATCCTCAAAGTCGGCAGCTGGGTAGATCCCAAGAGCAAGTTCCAGGAACTAGCCCAAGAGCGCGACGGCTACACCCCTGTCTACAAGGTACTCGAGGAGAGCGGCCCCGACCACGACAAGGTCTTCGTTGTGGGTGTGTACGTCGGCAGCAAGCTCTGCGGCAAAGGCCATGGCTCATCCAAGCAGTCGGCACAGCAAGTAGCCGCTGAGCAGGCCCTTGTCACCTACGGCTACAAGCCCACCTCAGTCTAGCTCAAGTTTCGCGCATTGTGGTGTCAGAGCCTCCTGCCCCCCGCCGTATGCCAAATTCCGCGTACTCTTGTGCCCGGCTTCCCTTGCATTGCATCAAGCCTAAGCTACACGCCGCTTGAACTTTACATATATATACCGCTTATGCTATGACAGATGTGTACACGCGTACTTTGTCATGATCTGAGGGGGTCTTGTGCATACTCTTCACTTTTCCGGTCATTCCCAGCTAGCACCACTAGCCGTCATCTGCGGCACCGGCGTGCTGCCGCCCATGGGCGAGCTGGCCTACAAGCCCTGGACTATCGAAGGTGTTACCGGCACGTTTGCCCTTACCTGGGGCGGTCTAGGCCACCTAGACGCGACCTACCTGGCGCTCGTGCCTCAGCTGGTCAACTTCTACCACAAGCACGGCCAGTTTGTGGTGGTGGGGCACTCGCAGGGCGGCTACCACGCTATGCGCTTTGGCGTGGAACACCCCGAGATGGTTACAGGAGTGGTGTGCATGTGCGGTGCCCATGCTGGCGTCGAGAAAGATAGCTGGGCAGGATCGCTCCTGCACTGGATGGTACCTCATGCCAGTGTCGAGCCCGAGCTGCGGGCTGGTTCACTCCAGACCAACCAGCTCCTAGAAGTAGTGGGTATGCAGTGGTCGCCGTACGTGGGACTCAGCCTAGTGGTAGCCGGCGGCGACGCTCTCATCCTGCCGCACCGCCGTGGCCACCACGCCATGCTTCCCGAGGGCCAGCACGCCCGGCGTATCTATGTGGGCCCGCGCCGGCCCGCCCACTTGCCACCCGAGTTCGAGTACCGCTGGGCGCCTGTTGCCGGCCACACCACCGTCATCTACACCCCCGCCATCATTGGGCTGCTGCGGAGCATCCGCCAGCACCATCACCCCGCCCTCGCCGCCGCCTAGCGCTACGCCCATATGGGCCGTCTCATTACGAGGCGGCCCTCGGCATTTACCCGCGGAACCGCTACAATAGTGCTAATGGTGGAAACATGTTTCTAAAGCGTCTTTATATTCACGGCTTCAAGTCCTTTGCCGGCGTAACCAAGCTGGACTTCGAGCCGGGTATTGTAGCTATTGTCGGGCCCAATGGATCCGGCAAGAGCAATATTGCCGATGCCATTCGCTGGGCGCTGGGCGAGCAGAGCGTACGCAATCTCCGGCTTAAGAAGGGTGAGGAAGTAGTATTCGCTGGCACCGAGAAGCGCGCTAAGGCCAGCCTAGCCGAGGTGCGCCTGCTTCTAGACAATAGCGACGGGGCAGCGCCCATAGACTTCAGCGAAATCGAGATTAGCCGCCTGCTGTACCGCTCTGGCGAGACAGAGTACCGTCTCAATGGCCGTAAGACTCCCTTGCGAGAGGTGCAGCACCTTCTCGCGGCCGCTGGCTTTGGGCTGAACTCCTACGCGGTAATTGGCCAGGGTATGATCGACAGCATGATTCTCGCCACTCCGGCCGAGCGCAAGATGTTGTTTGATGAGGCCAGCGGCATTCGCCAGTTTGAAATGAAGCGTGAGGCGTCTCTGCGCAAGCTTGACGCTACTGAGGCCAATCTCACCAGGGTACGCGACGTACTAAGCGAGCTCGGGCCACGCCTGGCTCTCCTAGAGAAAGCCGCCGCTACCGAGCGTGACCGCGAGCAACTTACTAGCCAGCTTGAGGCCACCCGTGCTACCTACATAGGCCTGGGGCAGGCCACCTCTACCCATGACATTACCCGCCTGCAGGCAGTGATAGCCGAGCGCACCGCCCAGGTAAGCGCGGCCAGGACCGATCTTGCCGCACTAGAGGCACAGCGCCGGGAAGTGCAGCGACAGGCCCAGGCTGAGGCCAAGTCTCAGAGTACTCTGGGCGCTCGCCTGGCCAGCCTAGAAGTCCGCCGCGATAAGGTGGCCAACCAGCTAAGCGTCAAGCGCGCCGAGTTGCAGTACCTAGCCGATCAGCTGGGGCGCGCCGGTGACCAGAGTCGTCGTATTGCGGAGCTGGAGGTAACGCTGGCCGACCAGACAGCCCGGCACCGGGCTATCGGCGCCCAGCTGAAGGCTAAGCGGCTGCTAGAGCAGTCCACCACAGCGGAGCTAGATCGACTCACAGCCCGCATTGCTGGCATCCAGAACGATCTAACAGCACTCCGCCAGGAAACTACCGAGACTAGTCAGCGCGAGTACATTCAGCATGCTCTAGGCATCTTGACTGAGTTGTCGACCGAGCTCTCGGATACTGCCACCCCAGACCTGTCACGCTGGCGGCTAATGGTACACAAAGCCGGCCGTTTACTAAGCCACGCCTCAGGCGGCCGCCAGGCAGAGACCATGGCCAAGCTCAAAGCTGCCCAGGATGAGCTGGCTTCGCTTATCAGCGCCCGCGAAACCGCTCAGGAGGCCTATACAGCGGCTGTTATTACCGTGCGGTCATTGGAGCTGGACGAGAGCCACGCCGTCGCCGCTATTGAGCGCGCCAATACTGACCTAGCCCTATTGCAGCGGAGCCATACTGAGTCCAATGCCAAGACCGCCGTCGCCAAGCAGGCTCGTGCCGAGGAAGTAGGCCGGCTGGAGGCCAGCCTGGTGGCAATTGGTCACGACCTAGCTCGCTTGCGCGTGCCGGTTGCTCAGCCAGATAGCGCCACCGACATTTTCAAGCTGGCAGCCGACCTAGAGGCTCGTCGCAGCCAGCTGCAAGCTACCGAGCAAGCCCTCTGGCAGAACCGAACGGAGCTCGACCAATCCCATCTGCAGGCCAGCCAGTTTGCGGCCCTAGCCCAGCAGTATGGCGTATCCTCCTCTAGCCTTGACGATGCCTCAGCAACGCTACCCGGACTATCCGCCCAGCTCACCACCCTAGAGGCCAAGCTAGCCGCACTGCCTGCTGAGGCCACTGCCATAACCGAGTTTGAGTCAGAAACCGAGCGCCATACCTTCCTAACCGAACAAATGGCCGATCTGGAACGTGCCACCATTGACCTCCGCCAGGTCATAGCCTCACTTGAGGGTGTCATCAAGGACCGTTTCGAGCTGGGGTTCGCCGACATTGCTCGCCACTTTACCAAGTATTTTGGGCAGCTTTTCGGCGGTGGCAAGGCCGAACTTACCCTCAAGCCAGGCGAGGGCGGGGAGTATGGCATAGAGATTGTCGCCATGCCACCAGGTAAGCGCATGGCTGGTCTGGCCGTCTTATCCGGCGGGGAGCGCTCCATGGTAGGTATAGCCCTGTTGGCTGCCATCCTTACCGTCAATCCTAGCCCATTCGTAGTGCTAGACGAGGTAGACGCGGCCCTGGATGAAGCCAACTCCGCCCGCTTCGCCAAGATTCTTGGCGAGATGGGTGCAGCCGCCCAGCTCATCGTGATCACCCACAATCGCCAGACCATGCAAGCTGCCCATAGCCTATTCGGCGTCACCATGGACGCGCAGCATGTTTCCAGCCTACTATCATTGCGGCTCGAGCAGGCCAAGGAGCTAGCAGCGCGTTAGATCTACTTTACTGGTTGACTCCTAGAGAGTTTTGGGCTAAACTATCTACGTTGTACTAACCGTATAGGAAGTAATGCTAGTTATCCGCTTGGCCCGCACCGGCCGCACCAAATATCCGACCTATCGCGTTGTCGCTGCTGAGTCCGCTCGGGCTGCTACTGGCAAATTCGTGAAGATTCTGGGTCACTACAATCCACACACCAAGGAATTGGTATTGGATAAGCCCAGCATTGAAGGCTATGTCAAGAATGGCGCCCAGCCATCTAATTCTGTTATTCGGCTACTGAAGCGCGAAGACATGAAGCTGCCAGATTGGGTTCAGCTTGAGACCCGTAACCGCAAGCCCAAGCATGAGCCAGAAGTAGTTGCCGAGGCTCCTGTAGCCGAAGCCCCGGCTGAGGAAGTTCCCGCCGAGGAAGCGCCCGCTGAAGTCCCAGTTGAAGAGACCGCTACCGAGGCTCCGGCCGCTGAAGCTGCTCCCGAAGCTACCGAGGAAGCCACTCCAGAAGTCGTGGAAGAGTCAGTCAAGACCCCAGCCGCCGAGTAATTTCTTCCCCGCATTTTTGACAGACGCACTCGACCGAGTTGCGTCTGTCTTGTATTATTGAGTTATTAAACAGCGAGGAAGTTATGGCAGAGATGGATCAAGAATTCGTAGAGTATGTAGTAAAGGCCCTGGTATCCAACCCAGAAGCCGTCTCCGTGCGCCGCTCAGTTGACGACATGGGAGTCCTCCTCGAACTCACTGTCGACCCGGTAGACATGGGCAAAGTCATTGGTAAGGCCGGTGCCACTGCCAAGAGCATCCGAACGCTCCTACGGGTGCTGGGCGCCAAGAACGACGCTCGCGTCAATCTCAAGATTGTCGAGCCGGAAGGTAGCGAGGGTCCGCAGCCGTCGGCCACACCAACCGACGAGCCATCGGAAGCACCTGCTCCAGCAGTAGAGATGGAAGATGATAGCGAGTCGCTCCGAGCTAAGACCCAGCGTGAGATGGCCGATATTGCCGACCTAGAGCTGTAGTAGCTGCGCGTGCACACTGAAGGCTCAATGCAGCAGCCAAACGTTAACCATTACAATAAGGGCACCAAGGGGTGCCCTTATTGGTAGGAGACAATCATGAAGATCGACATTATTACACTGTTCCCTGACATGTTCCAGGGCCCGTTTGCTATGAGCATGCTCTGGAAGGCGCAAGACCGCGGCTTGGTGAGCATTACCCTGCACGATCTACGGCCTTTTGGCTTAGGAGAGCGTAAAACGGTGGATGACACCCCCTACGGTGGCGGCGACGGCATGCTCCTACGCTGCGAGCCTATAGCAGCAGCCATCGACGCTGCCAAGGCGACCAACCCTACCGCCAAGGTCATCTTCCTGACGGCCGCGGGACGGAAGTTTGACCAGGCCAAGGCTACGGCCTTAGCAGCAGAATCTGGTCTTATTCTAGTCTGCGGGCACTACGAAGGCTTTGACCAGCGCGTGATCGACGCCTACGCGGATATGGAGCTATCCATTGGCGACTATGTACTCACCGGCGGCGAGCTAGCTAGTATGGTGGTAGTCGATGCCGTCGCTCGCCTTCTACCTGGCGTTCTCGGCGGCGAGGCCAGCGCCCATGAAGAGTCTTTTAGCGGAGACTTCGCAGGCCTCGTCGAGTACCCGCACTATACCCGCCCCGAAGAGTGGCGCGGCCACGCTGTCCCAGAGGTGCTGAAGAACGGCCACCATGCCGAAATAGGCAAGTGGCGGCGTGCCCAAGCCGAAGCCCGCACCCATGCCAACCGTCCAGACCTACTAGCAGACTAGCTCTCAGCTGGCTTGAGCTCGCAGATCTTTAGCGAGCCATCGGCAATCATAGTGACACCCAAGACCCGGTTCTTCAGCTCGTAGGGCTCGCGGGTCTTTGCCTGTGCCACCCGGGCTACGCGGCCGGTCTGCTCTAGGTCGTGAATGAGAACGTCGCGGGCCTTGTTGGTATCTGGGTCTATAGTGTGCGTGGTCTGACCGTGGTAGCGGATAATCCCCACACCCGTGTCGGTGGTGATAGCCCCCATCCACAGTTTGCGCCCCTCACTTGGGGTATAGTGCCGCCGCCAGTACCTGACATGTTCCTCATGGGCAGTGCTGCCGGCGGCACGACACTCCCAGAGCCGCACGTGGTGACGCTTACTTGGGTTACCCGCCAGACCGTACTGGTAGCCGAGGTCTTGTTTGCGTCCAAACAAGTACAGATTGCTAAACGGGGCAGTCGGGTAGGGCTGGTCGTAGACAATAGCGTAGGCCATCCGCAGGACGCTTAGTAGTGTGCGGCGATCAGCCGGCACCCAGCCGGCCTGGCCCAAGGCAGCCTCAAGCTCAGCCTGGGTGCCCACCACGCCTACATTTACTGGGTCGTTGGCAAAACCGTCTGGCGTCATCGTGTGGTGGGGGATATGATCGGGCTTAATTGCCACCTGAATGACCCGGATCGCCAGCGGCAGCAGTACGTAGGCACTCACTAGGTAGGTCAGGAATATGGCCAGCCAGAGCGGTGTATGACGATGAATGAATGGGTACAGCTGCATGTCAATAAAGACACTCAGCCCGAGTCCCACCCCAAACACCAGAATTCGTTTGGCCCAAAGCCAGAGAAATGCCCGCATAGACTGTGATTATAACGATAAATGGCTGAACAAAGTAGTGCTACTTGTTCAGGAAGGCGTAGACCTTGGCGCTCAGTTCGGCGAAGGCCGCTGGGGCTAGGCCAGGGGTAGTCCACTGGCCGCTCATAACGCTTACAATGTAGGTGGAGCGTGGTCCGAACACAATCCCCGCATCGTGTACCCAGCCGTCCAGATCACCAGTTTTGTGGGCGACTGTAGTACCTGCTGGCAGGCCTATTGGTAGACGGTTATTTACCCGCTGAGACTTTAACAGGCCCATGAAGTGCTGGGTTGTAGCGGGGCTCAGCAGGCTCCCATTGTTGAGTCGCTCTAGTAGGAGCGCTACGTCGGCGGCGCTAGTGGACTGGGGCTGCGCGAGGCTGGTGTTTTGGAAGCCTAGGGTGGCCAGCTTAGCATTCTGCTTACCCCAGCCAATCATATTGCCTAGACCGACGCCACAGTTGTTGTCAGAGACTTCGATCATGGCGGTTAAGCAGCTCTGCACATTACCACCAGTACCCGGTACGTCTGATCCAAATGTCAGGCTACCGTTGTCTACCTGTCGGTAGATCTCTGCTGCTACAAACAGCTTGTACAGGCTAGCGCTCTTCATACCTACCGCTGGGTTACTAGACACGGTTGCTCCGGTAGCCAGGTCCTTAATAACTATCCCGAAAGACGCCGGCTGGGCTGTCGTAAAGCTATCTACTAGGCTTTGCAGCGCAGCCGTATCAATGGCCGGTACCGCCGCCGGTGCCACTGCTGTTTTCTCAACCGACGGGGTAGAGGCTACCGTTGTGGCGGGTGTTGCGGTAGCTGCTGAAGTGGTAGTAGTGGCACGTCGTTTCACCGGAATATTATGGCTCCAGATAGTGCCGGCTACCATAATACCCAGCATGGGTATTGCTAGCAGGCTAGATGCGTTCCGAGCACTTGGCTGCCAGCTGATGGTGGTCTCAGCTAGGCTCGGGCCAGCGACTACTGCGGGGGCGGGTAGGGGGCGGCGAATGTCGTCAACCATGCGCAAGGGCCGGGGCATAGCCTGCACCGGCTGGCGGCTAGGCCGGGGGATAGCAAATATGGGCTGTGCTGCAAATGCAGCGACTGCCGCACCTCCACCAGATACGGGTCGACGGAGACCGTCGACGTTAACCACCTTCATAGACCCATCTTACGCTACCATAAGAGTAATGCAAAGACATTTTGGCGTATACTATACCTAGTATAAGGAGCCTTTCAATGAAGCAATTTGTGTTACCCACCCTACCCTACGAGCTAGATGCGCTTGCCCCCCACCTTTCGAAAGAAACGCTTGAGTACCACTACGGCAAGCACCATGCCGCCTACATTACCAATCTAAATAAGCTGACGGAAAATACCGATTTCCGGAATATGCCGGTAGAGGCCATTATTGCAACCGCCGACAATGGCTTGTTTAACAATGCCGCGCAGGCCTATAACCACACATTCTACTGGTACTGCATGGCCGCCAATGCCACGGATACTGTCACCGAGCCAACCGACCAAGTAGCGCAGGCTCTGAAGGAGGCATTCGGCTCGGTAGAAGATTTTCGCGCCCAGTTTACCGATATTGGCGTCAAGCACTTTGGCAGCGGCTGGGCCTGGCTCTACAAGACCAAGGACGGCAAGCTGGAGCTGGCCGGCATGCACGACGCCATGACGCCAGTGAAGGACGGCGCCACGCCACTACTAGCGCTGGACGTCTGGGAACACGCCTACTACATTGATTATCGTAATGCTCGCGCCAACTACATTGAGTCCTTCTGGAAGCTGGTAGACTGGCAGTTTGTCGAGACACAGCTCCTAGCGCCACAGCCAGATTCGCTGCTAATGCCCAGCGAGGCCTAACCCGCCCTGAGGCTATTGTGGCCAAGCTACATAAGTGGACCTAGCGCTAGCTAGTAGCCCCATTTATACAGTACGTCGGGGGCGTGCTCTTCATTGCGCGCGCCATCCGTCATCTCGCTTACTACGAAGCCATGTTTTTCGTAGAACTTGCGCGCGCGCTCATTTACCTGGAACGTCCACAGCTTGAGGCCGGTGGGGAAGCGGAGCTTGGCCAGATCTAGAAGCTGTGTACCTACGCCCTTTCCGGTGTAGCTAGGGTCCAGGTACAGCTGCTCGATCCAGTGGTTGTCTAGCGACATAAAGCCCACAATAGCGCCATCTACCACCGCCACGAATGTATCCGTCTTGGGTAGGAGCTGTTCACGGCACCAGCGTCGCACGTCAGCATCATCATGGGCTACCGGTATGGTCGGTAGGCCCCACGCCCGGGAGCGGAGGTATAGCTCGGCAATTGCATCAGCCTCAACTATCTCGGCTGGACGAATTTGGAGTTGATTCATCATACTCCCACCCTAGCACGTGCCTTGAGCCAGATCTAGGTTCTAGGATATACTATGGGCATTAAGAGTAACCATTATGAACCCAGAACCAACGCCTCAGCCCGCTCCCGCCGCCACTCTCCAGAGCTTTGTTTCATATTTTGCCGGTATTACTACCTTCAGCGCCAAGCCGGCCGTGCTCCAGGTTGTGGATGGCCGTATTCAACTGGTCGAAGTTGATCCAACTACCAGGCAGGCTACCCGGACTGTGTTTGATGTGCTTCCGGCCCAGATTGCCAAGATACGTGGATCGGCTAGTACCATGACCCTGCGTATTGACGGACAGCGCTACGTCCTAGATTTCAGCCCCTCCGCCGTTGCCCTCATGCCCGCGGGCTTGGTTGGTGCAGCAATTGCTATTCACCAGTCGAAGACCTCGGGAATTGGTGATTGGGCAGTCGCCCTGCGCGGCTTGGGCGTAGACATCCGCATTACTAGTATCGGCCGGATTATGGGCATTACGTTTATCGCCATTTTCGGCATACTTGCTGCTATTATTCTGGTTGCTGTTATCTACGGTAAGCTTAGCGGCAACTAGCCTATTTGGTCCGGAAGACAGTGAGGGCTAGGATGTACCAGGTGACGTTAAGCGCTAAGCCAATGCTACCAGTTATAACTGCCCGCTTGTCGCCAGTCAGCCTCCCCTGGCGGATAGCTATACCACCAAGTGCTGCGCCCAGTATGCTAGCGTAACCCAGCAAGAGACCAGCCACAAATAGAGCCAGGCTAATAATGCCGAGCACCAGGCCCTGCTTCTTGGCCACGACATTAATAGGCGCGGCGCCCGCAGGAGGCGCGGCCACCTGGACTGGGCCTGGGGTTACGGGAACGTTCGCTGGGGCCGGGTTCATTGCTGGTTCAGGTGCTGGTGTAATTTGAGGGTCCATGGGGTTCCTTTTCTTGTAGACAATATACCATAAGCACCATAGTGAAATCATCTGGTATTATGGAGCTAATAACCGAGGACACACCATGTTTTTCCGTAAAGCCCATTCCCACAAGCGCTACTTCGCCAGTGTTGCCATCGCCACCCTACTTGTTGGCGCAGCCATCCTAGCCCTGGGAGTCGTTGAGGTTGGGTTTAATCTGTGGGGCGGCGGTGCCTTTGTATCACCCATGATGAAAGTCATCGGCGGCCTTGTCGTGCTATCGCTCGGCTACATTCATCTGGAACTAGAACTCATCCGCACTAAGTAGCTATCGGACCGGTACGTATGTTCCAAAGCCAGGCAGCGATCCCGCGCTCGTCTGGGCCAGGCTATTGAAGAATGCTACTCCGGGGAAGCCTGGGTCTATCGCCGTTACAATCAGTCGTGTTTTAGCAGCGTCCACGAACCAGTAGGTGTGGGCGCCAGCTGGAGCATCGGTTTTAGTTAGGGTATAGGCCGACCCCAGCGTGGTGGTGCCCATGGGACGACAGGACACGGCATTAGCTACCGCACAGACATTGTGCGCGTCCGTTAGGTAGCCTATATCCAAGCTTGCCTCAGTCAGATCATACTGCGATAGAGTAAAGCTTGGTTTATTGCTTGCGGTGAGGTAGTACGCAGTAAACGCACTCACGTGTTTCGGGTCCACAATATTTAGCGTACTGAGCTGTCGATAGTTCGCAAACGTCGCGGCAGTACTATTATAGACCGGGAAGCTTAGGGCCTGGGCAGCTGCGTCTAGCTTGGCGCGGTACTGAGCATTTTGATCGCTAATTCGCTTCTGAAAGGCTTGTGCGCGCTGCCAGTTGGCGTAGATATTACCAGACAGACTAATTATGAGTACTGCGGCCAGTATGACCATAGCCTGTGTCCGTCTGCGCACCAGTGGCCCGACACCACTACCCGTCATAACTAGTCCCAGCAGGGCCACAACAGCAATGAGAAAACCAATGTTCTGTATAAACACAAAATAGAATAAGTAAAATAACGCTTCAGCCATGCACTTACTCTAGCATAACCAGCTTAATTACGAGTAATTCTAACGCTTATGGGTGCTCAGGGAGCCCCGGTGCCTTTATAGCGGTGCTGCGGAAGCAGCTGGCAGAGTAGGGGAAGTCTTGGGTCATAACGTAGTGGTAGGTGGTAGTTTTCTTGCCATCTAGCGTTACCTCACTGGTCAGCCCGTGGCATTCATCTAGATCGTCAGTTGTCAGGATATTGCCGGTGCCCACTTTGGGTCCGGTTATAGGAAAGCCATCTAGCGCAAAACCAATAACTTTGGTTACGCTGGTATCAGTTATGCAGCGGCTCAGGCTATGGTAGTGGTACTCACCCTTGTTCTGTGGATGGCCATCGCAGGTGTCTTGTACTTCCCACGCCCCGGCATCACGGCCGCCGGCATCGAAGCCGTTAAACAAGGCCACTCCGGTAAGCATGACGCCCACTTCTCCACCCATGCACTGAGGGTCACCCTTGGTCGGTGTTGCCGCGAGATTATACTCCAGGGTTTGTGCGCTTATAGTATTGGGGTTGGCGTCGTATACTCTGGCTGGATCGGTTTTTGCTACCGGGAACACACCAGTGTGGTGGTCGGGCAGGTCGTTGGTGGCAATGACGCGCTTCGTGGCCTGTAGGTTTACTGCTAGGTTCTGCTTCCAGGCAATAGTACCGGCAATAGCCGACTTTTTGTTCATATCCCACTGGGTATTATTGTTCACAAACCATGGCCCGCGTTTCTGCGCTCCCGCTTGTCCTGATGGTACGAAATTGGCCTGGCACAGGTAGACTGAGCCTTTCTTGGCGCCGGCCGTCACATACTTGTTGTCGCCCACCGGGAGAAGCCCGTTAGCGTATTTGTCTCCGTAGCTCTTGGCGGGGTCTAGTACCACGCCACTCACTGCTGTAGGAGTCGGCGTAGCGGCCGGGCTGGCAGGGCTCGCTGCTGGCGACGCTACTTGCGATGCTACCGGGGTGACGGCCGTCTGCTTGGCCGGGTGCATGACGACGTAGACGATTACCCCGAGCGAGGCAGCCACTACGAGCGCCAAGCCTGCCAAGAGGAGGGCTGTTCGTGGACTATGCTTCGCAGGAATTGTAGCGGGGCTCACTGGCGCTGGTCCGGTCACGGACGGAGGTGTTTGCTCTGGGGTCATAGTGCTCACTTTCTACCACCTATTTTACAGGCACCGAGCATAAGTGCAATGTGAATGGAGGCCAGCGGTACCACCCAGGCCGCCCAAAGCCGGCAACACCGAAGCCATCACTGCCTGGGATGCTATTAAGGCGTGTAAACCGTAATCGCTTTGCGCAGCACCGTAATGTCTAGTCGTTGCCGGTTGTATGTCTGGTCATCGATGTGGACTGTAGTTTGGCGGGGGAAGCTGAGGCGCAGCTTGGTCACACTCATGTGCTCAAACTTATCTCGGTCAAGGTGGGTACCACGGGCAAAGCTGGCTGCGTACTTAGGCAGCTCCAAGAGCGAAAGTGGCTTGCAATACAGAAACTCCATTTTGCCATCGCCCTGCTTTGATTCCGGGCTCAGTGTCATAGCACCCAAATTGCCAAGATTAGTTAAGGTCAGCCAGACTGTTTCAAACTGCCAGATACGTGTACCCACCTGGGCAGTCACGGAAATAGTAGTTGGCTTCAGTACCTGCTTAATAGTGGTTGTCGCCATTTGCACCACCTTCTTTTCTTTGTCCCAGTCGGTTCGATCAAAGATCTCAGCAATGAGCCCCAGCCCCAGCCCCTCTATCATGTACTGCTTACCCACTGATGCCACGTCAAAACCACTCGTTTTGGCTAGCACGATAGTTTCTATCGCCTGGTCAATGTCGGAAGGTATGCCTAGCTTCGTGCAAATGTTATTGAGACTACCAGTGGGGATAAGCCCCACGGTCACTCCCTCTGCGCCCACCATGCCTTTGAGAATAGTCCCAATGGTACCATCGCCACCCGCAACAATTACGCGCTTGACGCCCGTAGTCTTCACGCGCCGTATAAAGGCGGACATGGCACGGCTGGTACGCGCGCGGGTAACATCGCCGGTAATTCCATGGCGCGCTAGCTTGTCTAGTACCACTTCAGGCAGGGTCAAGCCATGAAGGGCGCCGGCTCGAGCATTGATAAGTATGGCTGTTTTCATAACTACATTATACCGTCGTAATTCGACTTAGGGTAGATGTGGATTTATAATATAAGGCATGTCGAAAACTATTTCCTGGCTCAAAAAACGCCTGACCGCCATACTAGGGCTCATTGTCCTGGTAGTTGCAATTATTATCATCCCCTGGCGGTCAGTTTGGCAATCCGTGAGTGATCTTGACCCCCTCATCATAGCTGCGCTAGTGGCGCTCTCTCTGGTGTACTTTCTGGCCAAGGCGTTACGGTTTCATCTCATCCTGTCCCAGCTAGGGTTCCGGCAGTCCGTGCGCTTAGCTACCCTCATTTACTGGGGCGCGCAGCCGGTCACATTCCTACCGGGTGGTGAGTTCTACCGAACCGTACTATTTGAGAAGCACGCCAGTATACCGCCAGCCCGAACGTCTTCAGCCGTTGTCTTTCAGGGCCTAATAGAGTTGGTTACTCTCATCGCGGTAACCTTTGTTGCTGTCCTGCTGCGTGGCATGTTTCTACGGCAGGTACTGGCCCTGGCCGTTATTGTCCTCGCCATAATTCTTGTACTCACACAAGGCTGGCTGCCGAAAGCCAAGTGGCTCAATAAGCTGCCTTTTGTCCACCTAAACCAACAGAAAATAACCCGCTTTAGAGCAGATAATAAGGTCCTCCTAGAGCGCGATAGTATCATACGATTCATCATAATCAGCTTCGTACCCATCCTCGCGGGTATTGGTATTGTAGGTCTGTCGGCGCTCGGCCTGGGGCTACACTTGTCCATAGTGGAGATGGTACTTGCCTATACTATTCCAGTGGTAGTATCCTATGTTGCCATTATCCCGGGCTTTGGCGAAGGCGGCGGCATCGGCACGCTGCTACTGTTTGGGGTAGCTCTAGCGCCCGCCATTGCTGTTATGTTACTCTTCAAATTATTCACCCAAGGCATGGGGCTCGTGCTTGGGCCTATAGCACTACTACAACTGCGCCGTAGCGCAGCCCGGAAGGACGCACATGCCTGAACCAACCCCACGTTTTCCCATTCGCTTCAAACATCACTGGGTGCCGTATGTGGTGCTGGGTGGTTTATTTGCCTTACTGCTACTACTCCTAAGCCCCCTCCGGCCCGTGGACCAATGGCTGCTAAATGTGGCACTGCGCTTGCCGCGTAGCTGGACGCCGACAGTCACCTTCATTACAGATCTAGGCACGTCCGGTCCACTCACCCAAGTAATAATTGTTTGGACCCTATTCGAGCTAGCGCTTCATCGCTGGGATCGGGCCGCCCTCATGGCGGGTAGCGCCTTGGTCTTTCCTATCTATGAGATATTCAAGTTGTCGGTGCACCGCGCCCGGCCGGTGACAGACTTTATTGCCCTGGCAGGCCTCCACGGCGACAGCTTTCCTAGTGGGCACACCGCCGGCGCCTTTGCGGTTTATATTACCCTGGCTTACTTGATCAACCGCACCTTACCGAAGCCCTGGGGCATGGTATTGGCTACTCCATTCGTGGTCCTCGCGGTTCTCATTGGCCTTTCTCGTGTCTATCTAGGCGCGCACTTCCCGACAGACGTCCTGGGTGGTTGGTTGCTCGCGGGCTTCGTACTGTACGTCCTGCGCCGGGCTGCGGCGCGCTACGAGCGCGCCAAGCCAGAACTACCCAGGCTGTAGCTGTGGCTTTTCTGGACCCACTAGACACCCGCATTATTGCCGGCGTGCAATCACTGAAGCAGCCTTGGTTTGGCCGCGCCATGCTTGTCGCTACCTTTCTCGGCAATGGTCCGACAGTCGCTCCAATTGTGCTTATATTTGCCGGGTACTTTGCGCTCCATCACCAGCCAGCATTGGCCTGGGGGTTTGTGGCCACATTGCCTATCATGTTGTTCTACAACGGGCTCAAGTTCTTGTTCCGTCGCGCCCGGCCCATCAACCCATATGCTGCCACCCTGCACTCCAGCAGCTTCCCGAGCGGCCACGCGGCTGGCTCCATGGCTACCTATGGTTTGATTGCCTATGTGACGGCTACCCAGCTTGCCACTCCCTATGGGCTCATTGTGGGCCTGCTTATCGGTCTACTACCCCTAGCTGTTGGCACCTCCCGCATCTATCTCGGCGCGCACTATCCCACAGATGTCGCTGGCGGCTGGGCCCTTGGCCTGGTGGGGCTGGCAGTTTTGATCCGAATTGGGGCATTTTAGGTAGAAGAAGGCTATAATAGGTCTAAGGAATTGTAATATTGCACAAGAGCAATCTGTTCATGGCCGGGATAATTAAGTTCAAGGAGCAGTAATGGCCCAGCAGTCCAAGTACGCCATCGAAGTCAAGAACCTCATTAAGTCCTACGGCAGCACCAGGGTGCTCGAGGGCATAGACCTAGCTGTAGAGCGAGGGACTATGCTAGCTCTGTTGGGCCCCAATGGTGCCGGTAAGACTACTACCGTACGCATCCTGAGTACACTGCTGGGTTTTAATAGCGGTGAGGTTACTGTCGAGGGGTTCAGTGTCACTCATGATGCCGATAAGGTCCGCCATGTCATTGGCCTCACCGGTCAATCCGCCGCTATTGACGAGCTACTAACCGGCCGCGAGAATCTGATCATGATGGGCCAGCTCTACCGTCTTACCGCCCCGAGCGCCAAGGCCCGCGCGGCCGAGCTGCTGGCAGACTTCGATCTGGTGGACGCGGCCGACCGGCCTACCAAGACCTATTCCGGTGGTATGCGCCGGCGCCTAGACTTAGCCGTCAGCCTTATTGCCACACCGCCGGTCATCTTCCTAGATGAGCCCACTACCGGCCTCGACCCCCGCTCTCGCCTGGCCATGTGGGACATTATTAAGAAGCTTCTGGCTAGCGGTACTACCATCCTACTCACCACGCAGTACCTCGAAGAGGCCGACCAGCTGGCAGATCGTATCATTGTAATTGATGGCGGCCGGGTTATTGCCGATGGGACGCCGGAGGTATTAAAGAGCCGCATTGGTAAGGACCGCCTGGAACTCACGTTTGCCGATAAGGCCGCGCTAGCCCGGGCAGTGTCTGCCTTGGGTAAGAGCGTTGCCGATACAGACGACAAGGCCGCCTCGGCTACCGTTATCATCAATGACACAAATGTGGACGTTCGTACGGTGCTGGAAGCGCTCGCCAAGGCGAGTGTCGCAGTCGTTTCTATGGCCGTCCACAAGCCCACACTCGACGACGTGTTCTTGTCGCTCACAGGTAAACAAAAACAGACCCAGGAGGAACAGTAATGGCCACCAAGCTCGTATTCTCAAAGCAGCCACCGCTAGTGCTCTGGGCCCTAGACTCACTGTTGCTCATCCGGCGCAGCTCACTGCATATTATTCGTAACACCGACCAGCTCCTGGGTGCGTTCTTCCAGCCCATTATGTTCCTAGTACTGTTTTCCGCTGTCTATGGTGGAGCCATCAAGGGCTCGCTGCCGCCGGGCGTTAGCTACCTAAACTTCCTCATGGCGGGCATTATCATCCAGACCGCTGCCTTTGGCTCTACGACCACGGCCTCGGCCATCTGTAATGACCTGACCAAGGGCATTATCGATCGTTTCCGCTCGCTACCCATGTCTACCATCGCCGTACTCAATGGCCACGTTGTCTCCGATCTCTTCCGCAATATGATCTCTAGCGTGGTCATGATTATTGCCGGGCTTGTCATTGGCTTCCGCCCGCATGCCAGTGTGGGCAGCTGGCTGCTCATTACTGGCATAGTCATGCTCTTCACCCTGGCCTTCTCTTGGCTCGCTGCCATTATGGGCGTAGCCGCCAAGAGCGTGGAGGCCGTGCAGTGGCTTACCTTCGTGTTCATCTTCCCGCTTACGTTTGCGAGTAGCGCCTTCGTGCCTACTGCCGGCATGGGCAAGGGCCTCCGCTGGTTCGCTGAGAACCAGCCCATTACCCATACTGTCGAGGCTATCCGTGCCCTCATGCTGGGTACGCCTATGGGTAATCATGGCATACTCGCGGTGGTCTGGAACGTTGGCATCCTCGTCGTGGCAATTCCAGTGGCTTCTTGGATGTTTCGTCGTAAGACTACCTAGTAAGTTATAATAGGAGCATAACCTTAGGAGGCCCTATGGCCGTTAAACTCAGTCCCTACCTTAGCTTCAAGGACAATGCTCGTCCGGCTATGGAGTTCTACCAGACCGTCTTCGGCGGCAAGCTAGACATTAGCACATTCAAAGACTACCAGATGGCGCAGAGTCCGACAGAGGAGAATCTAGTCATGCATGGCATTCTGATTACCGAACATGATCTGACTCTCATGGGCTCAGACACCCCTGGGCATATGGAGTACAAGCCGGGCGTTAATGCTTTTAGCGTGGCACTGTCTGGCGAGCTCGACGATGAGCCCACCCTACGTAGCTATTTCGACAAGCTCGCCGTTGGCGGTACCATTGCCATGCCTATGGACAAGGCTCCCTGGGGCGACATTTTCGGTATGTGCGTAGACCAGTTCGGCATTACCTGGCTGGTCAATATTACTGCTACACCGGCTGTAGCACAGTAGTTGTTTGTACTGGCTAACCGAGGAATTACCCATGTTCACGCCTGCCTCACAGATAGATTCAGATAAGATCCAGATCCGTACTACTCGCTCACCGGACGCCCCACGCGAGCGGGTCTGGGATGCCTACACTCGCGCAAAGCTCTTCCCTAGGTGGTGGGCCCCCAGCGCGCTTACGGCGCCTTTCAATGAGCTACGCGTAGAGGTAGCTGGCAAGTCCAATCTCACCATAGCCATCCAGCTCAGCGACCATACAGCCTTTATGCACCTTTTAGGCATTGGTGTTGACGCTGGCAACCGGGCTGCTATGTGTCGGCTCGCTACTCCCGTGGAGGGCGGGTCATGAGCTTCCAGGCCTATCTCGACGCCATAGAGGCCAAGTCTGGCAAGACCATTACCGAGCTTAAAACAATCGCAACTACCAAAGGGCTTATTGGCCCGGCGGTTAAGGCTGGCGACGTATTTGCCTGGGTGTCTGAGGCCTTCGGCATTGGCCGCGGTCACAGTATGGCACTGTACTCTATCCTCAAGAGTGAGGGCGCTCAAAGAATGACCACCGAGCAGCACATTGCTAGCCACTTTACCGGCGCCAAGGCCCATTGGCGCCCCGTCTACGACAAGCTGCTTACGAGCCTACAGGCATTTGGGCCGGGGATGGGCACTGCACCGACGGATACCTACATAAGCTTACTGCGCGACAGCAAGAAGTTTGCTGTCGTAGCGTTTACTGCTGTGCGGATGGATATTGGGATCAAGCTGAAGTCTGCTGCTCCTACCGAGCGCTTCGCCGCTTCTGGCGCCTGGAATGGTATGGTCACGCACCGTGTCCAGATCACCGACCCCGCCCAGATCGACGCCGAGGTGCTAGAGTGGCTCCGGCAAGCGTACGCTGCTGTGAAATAGCCGAGCAAGGCGTATAATGAGCGCAATAATAGAGGTTCGCATGGAAGCACAATTGCCGGTCATAGGTATTATTCTGGCCAGTCTCTCCGCCATGATCGTAGGAATGGTTTGGTATAGCTCAAAAGTGACCGGTACGGCCTGGATGGCTATGATTGGTATTAAGGATAAGGATATGCAAGCCAAAATAGCCTCTGCCATGCCCATGCTAGTAGCAGCGGCACTTGTTACCGCCTACACGCTGGCCTTATTTACGAACTACGCTCATGCCTTCAATGGTGGGACCTGGATGACCGACAGTATTATGACTGCCATCTGGCTCTGGATAGGCTTTGGCGTCACGACCATCGTCGCCCATGGCGTGTTTGAGCCACGCGATCGCCGCGTCATGCTTATTAATGCTGGTAACCGGCTTGTTACCCTGCTTGTTATGGCAGTTATTCTCGGATTGTTCTACAAATAATGACACCACAACAGCAGCTAGACGCCCGCATTGTAGAGGTCGCAGGCTGGCGTGGGCAGCTTATGGCGCATCTGAGCAAGCTTATTACCGAGACCGCTCCCGAACTAGAGCTGCAATGGAAGTGGGGGACGGCTATCTGGGCGCAGGATAAGACCCTGGTCGTCGGTCTGGGGGTATTCAAGGAGCACGTAAAGATCAACTTCATGCAGGGCGTAGCGCTACCGGACCCAGTGGGCCTTTTCAACGCCGGTCTCGACGCCAAGGCCTCGCGTGGCATAGATATACACCAAGGCGAGTCCATAGACGAGGCCGCGTTACGCGCGCTTATTCGTGCCGCGGTCTAGTGCCACGCAGGCTTATTACTGGCCATTCTCTCTAGTCTCGTCCTATGTGGTGGGTCTCGGTGGCCTCAGTACACCAAAAGGGCCTCTTACGAGGGCCCTTTTTCTGACGGGGATTATGTTATGCGGCTCGGCGGCCGGTAATCATATTGTAAATAAATACCACGAGTGCCACGACCAGAAGGAAATGTATTAGCCCGCCGCCAATATGGGCAATTAACCCGAGTAGCCACAGGACAACAAGAATTCCAATTATTGTCCAGATCATATGAATCTCCTTTATTATAACCCTATAATAGGCTTAGATAAGCCTGAAAGCTTTAGACAATTTCACCAGACATGCCAGCCGAAATTCCAAAATATTCGTAATTTTTACCTACCGTCCAGGGGCTGACGCCTCCCAAATGCTCTCGTATAGTGTCTGCATCAGTTCATAGTGCTCCTCTGACGTCACCAGCAGAGCGTAGCCGCTGGCTACGGACGAAATGTATAGTACACTCTGATCGTACATAAATATGGTGGTGCGGAACTTAGTCCCAAACCCCGGCGCCATCAGCCGTATCTCCGCCCGCGTATAGTAGCGGTCGATAATGCTCTGGTCTACTTTGTCGGCCCACAGATTGCGCGTGGTTACTCCTAGGCTATCGCGCAGGTCCACGTAGCGCGTCACAAACTCATCGCCGAGCTGCCAGAAGAAGTTGTCGTGTGGCACCAGCGAGTCTATGTGGCGCGAGTGGCAGTACACCACCTCCATTATTACGTTACGCACCGCAGCAATGCCTTCATAGAATGACATTTCCGGCTTGGCATCTCCTGCCGGTCGCCGCTCTACCAGGTGGGCAAAGTTCTTAATCTCTGTACGCAGGGCGTCGAGCTCCGCTTGCTTCTCGCTCACCATGGTTTCGAGTCGGCCGAGTGGCTCTACTCGCCATTGGCTGGTGCCGCCCAGGCCGGTCTTGCTCAATAAGCCGCGTCGCTCCAGGGCGGCAATGGCGTAGTACACCGTCGGTCGTGTTCGGCCAGTAGAGCGGATCACCTCGCGTGCAGTTGTGGCCCCTGCAAGCATAGCCAAGTAGACGTCTACCTCAGATTCCTGGAGTCCTAGTTGGAGCAAAATTGTACGTGGCTGTTCCATATCGTCTAATGGTTATTATACGCTATTAACAATCATGCTATCAGCGCGCATAATGGCCTTGTTCCTTCACAACCAGGAGGTAAGACCATGCAGACTCGCTCCATGATCCAGCGCTGGATCCATCTTTTCCCCGGAACAACTCTGGACGACAGCCTCTACCCGTTTCGGCTTATGCAGGACCACTATCGTGAGCCCCACCGCACCTACCACGTGCTGGCGCATCCGGAGGCCATGCTGGGCCTCCTAGACCAGTACTACCCCGAAGCACCGCGCGCCGTCGTACTGGCCATCTTCCTGCACGATGTTATCTACAATCCGGGATCACCCAATAGCGAGGCCTACAGCGCCGCCTTTGCCCGCCGCCACCTGCCGGCGCTCGGCCTGCCAGCCCCGGAGGTCAGCGAAGTAGCTTGCCTCATAAGGACCACGAAGCGGCATATCGCAAAAACCGAGCACGAGGCCATGGTCTGCGATCTAGATCTGCTGTCGCTAGCCTGCGCCCCCAGCCAGTACCGTCGTAACACCGCGCGCCTGCGTCAGGAATACGCCCGGCATACCGATGAGCAGTGGAGCTTGGGCCGCCGAGCGTTTGTGGAGCGCTTTCTTGCTCGTGACCAGATCTACTGTGACCCCCGCTTTGCCCGTTTTGAGGCCCGCGCCCGCGCCAATCTGGCCCGCGAGCTAGCCACCTAGTCCGGTGGGGTGGGGGAGTAGCCTACCTCACCCCACACCAGGACCCGAGATTACTCGGGTCCTTTGCAGTTTAGTTACAGAAAATAAGAGAACCCCGGAGCTTTCCGGGGTTCTCTGTCTGACTCACGCCTGGTGCGTATCGAGTGGTAGTTCGGTCTACATGTCCCAGGGTGTGGCCACCTGAATATAGTTACCATCTGGGTCAGCAAAGGTTGCTAGCCAGGTGTCTGGGCTCGCGTCCTTATTCGGCTGGTAGGGCTCAGCTACCACAGTAGCGCCCATTTCCTTGAACCGCTTGCACTCATTCTGCATATCCGTCGAGGTCAGCGAGATCATCATCCTAGCGGGCATGTCGTTCTTGCCTTTTACTTCGCTATGCGACCCTATCACCAGACTGCCACCACCAATGTCAAAGCCGTACCAGTCGCCGTCTTGCCAGCCTGGCTTACCAAATAGCCTGGTATAGAACTCGCCTAGCGCCTTTGAATTATCTGAACCAAGCATTACGCCAATGAGTTTCATAATTATATCCTCGTTATGCCCCTAGTGTAGCGCAGCCTTAGGGTCCCGGCTACCCGAGCCCCTAGGTATAATCAGAAGCATAGCAGCAGGACCAAAAGGAAAAAGACCCGCAGGTGGGTCTTTTTCGGTGGACTGGGCTAGGAAGACTTTGCGCCGTTGTGGCTTACGAACTAACAAACGAACTTTCGAACGATATTCTTAACTTGACTGGCCACACAAGAGCAAAACTGATCTCTAGGGTCTTCCTGAATCAAAATTACCAAATCTACTTTCTGGCGTCAAGACATTTTTTTAGCAGTTCTATCTTCCTGAGTATGAGACCTAGACGAGCGCTATAAATGCCAGCAGCTGCTGCAGGACCAAGTCGAGAGGTTGGCTGGAGTCCAGCGCGAGGAAGTCATCGGCTAGCGGCTCAAAATACCGTTGCACGCGCTCGACCTCACTCCAGTCTGCCGGCGTCCAGCCCGCCACTACTGCCGGCCGTTGGGTAATTCTCTGGCGCCATTGCTCAGTCTGGGAGTTGTAGCAATACACCGGGCGCAGTCGTGCACCGCTGGCCTCGGCCACCACGGCAGCTTGCTGGCGCAGCCCCTCCAGCCCAAACACCGCATCCAGCACCACCGAGTTGCCACGCTGCAGGTTCAGGGCGGCTAGACCGAGCAGCACGTCATAGCCGGGCCTACCATCGGTAATATCGCTTTGCTCTAGCCCTCGGTCGATAGCGTCTTTTGCGAGCAGCACCCAGTGGTTCCGCTCCGCCAGCGCGTAGCCGAGGGTACTCTTACCTGTGCCAGGCAGCCCGCTGAACATGATAAGTAGTGGCCGTGTAGGCTGGGCCATAATAGTTTCGTGCATAGCCCAAGAATAGCATGAGGGCTGCCAGGCCAGCTATGTTTGCTACACTGTAAGCATGACTACCAATTTGCACCAGCGCTGCGCCTGGGCCACAACGCATGACCTATTTATCTCGTACCACGATGAGCAGTGGGGGACGCCCTTGCATGACGACCGGGAGCTGTTTGAAATGCTTAATCTGGAAGGCGCCCAAGCCGGCCTCAGCTGGCTGACGGTGCTTCAGAAGCGCGACCGCTACCGCCAAGTATTCGACAACTTTGATGCTGCCAAAATAGCCCAGTACGATGACACCAAGCGATCCACACTGCTAGCCGACGCAGGCATTATCCGCAACCTCCTGAAAATAAATGCCTTCATCCGTAACGCCCAGGCCTGCTTAGCCACGACCACCGAGTATGGTAGCTTCGACGCTTACCTGTGGAGCTTTGTCTCGGGCACGCCCATGCCGTACAGCCAGCGCCAAGCCGCCCAGAGTATAGGCCAGGTCATGAGTAAAGATCTGAAAAAGCGCGGTTTCACCTTTGTCGGCCCCACCATCATCTATGCCTTTATGCAGGCTACCGGGATGGTGAATGACCACGAGCCGGGATGTTTTCGGTACGTGGCGTCGTAAGCACCTATGTAGTAGACCCGCTCTAGCGGGTCTACTACATTTGCGGCGTAACAGTCTAGTTACCGTCTTCCACAAACTCCTTTAAGGCAATTAGTCGACGGTCCCAGCGTTGTTCCAGCTCGGCGATGAAGGCTCTAGCCCGGGCCAGTGAGGCAGCGTCCAGCGCCACTTCCGTCTCGCGGCCATTATTACGTAGCGTCACCAGCTTGGCCCCGGCCAATACCTGTAGGTGTTTACGTGCACCTTGGCGGGAAAGCCCGAGCCCATTGGAAATACTACCGATCGTATAGGCTGCGCCGTCTGCCAGCCGCTGGAGCATGGCCAGGCGCGTAGGATCACCCAGAGCCTTAAATGTAGCAGCAGCATCCATTACTGGTCACTAAACTTCTTTTCAAGTCGTCCCATCATAAACTCCCAGCCGCCAGAGTTCTGCTTAAAGCTGTTCTCGGCAATTTCTTTCGGCAAGTCGGCAAACCCAGACTCCACCATGGTGACCGTGCTTACGCCGTTGGTCTCTACTATACGGAACTCCACTAGCGTGTTGGGCACGGTGCGGACATCGCCGAGGAAGCCGCTGCCGCCAGGTATCCAACGGAAGGCAAAGTAGTCATCTGGCCGCATCGCCTCAATATAGGTTTGGCCCTTACCGTGGCCCCCAAAAACAAACACCGGATGCTGGCCCTCGGCCAATTCGCCTTCAATAGCATCTGGGAACCATGACACAATTTGCTTAGGGTCGGCTATAGCCTGGTAGACCCGTTGCATGGGAGCCTTAATAGTAATCTCGCGCGTAATGGTGTCCTGCATAGAGCCTCCTTATGGTTGTATTCTTTAGGTAGTAAACCACACCGAAGAGCGTTATGCAACCGCATAGTTGCATATGAATGAATATGGCGCAGTCGACCTGCCGGCATTCTTGAGCTGCCTGGCGCTGGCGTTGAGCTAAAAGTAGGCGGTTACAATTTTACAATGAAGTACCGACTATCTCACCCGTGGGCGTGGCGTGGCTGTTCGCCGGGTGCATGTCGGGGGACCAGGCACACTAGCCAGCTTGGTTGTGGTCGTATTTTGCCTGGTCTAGGAGGGATCGTATCTTTGATCGCAGTGTCTCACGTAGCTCTTTCTGAAGCCCAGCAATCTCCGGGTGGTTCAGTTTGGCATGCTTAATACTGGCGTCTAGGATGAGATCTTCCTCGTTATCGTTAGCGGTAATCCGGTAGACGCAGTCATAGCCGACGTCTGCGCACCCAAGTGTTTTTGCCATATGTGCCTCCAGTTAAATATCTACTCATTATATAGAAGACGTAGCGGATAGACCTGCTCGATCTAGCGGGAACTGCATTGGGGCGCTGTGGGCAGGCGAGGTGTAGCAGGATTTGTGGGTTATCTTATAAATAAAAATAATATACAAACGGACTCAGGTCAAATTAGTGCGTCCCCAATGCGCCTATTTGCTCTTGAGGTATGCGCGACCCTCGTTCTTCTTCGGGCTCGCAGGCGCAGGGCATGACCCAGGGAGGTTTGGCCCTGGGGCGAACTGCCCAGCTCGTATACTCCAGTAGGGTTATCATGCCCATCCTTAGCAATAATAAAAACCCCCATGCTTCCGAGGGTTTTTATTATTGCTAAGATACTAGTCTAGTGCCCTAGTGCTTAATCGACTACGATTACCGCGGCGATCATGTTGGGATGTGGCGTACAGTGGTATCGGAAAGTACCGGTTGTGTCAAAGACCTTTTCATAGCTTGCGTCTTTGTGGATTATGGGGCTGTCTAAGTACCCGCCCTCGTCGCTGGTGATGCTGTGTGGGGCATCGTCGCGATTTGTCCAAACCACTTTAGTACCTTTCTTGACCTTGATTATTTGGCTCTTAAAGGCAAAGCCAGTAATATTGACTGCCACTTCTTGGCCATCGTCAGGTTTGAGAGATGCCGCCGCACGAGCTAGCTTATCCCCAAACTGATTCTGCTGGCGCGCCCCCTGAAAATACAGGATGCCCGCGCCGGCCAGAACCACTAGCCCAATTATAAATATAGCGCGCTTATTCAAGCTTAAACTGCCTCGTTCTTCATACCGAATCCGGCGTACAGGCTTACGGCTGCGATGGCCAAGTGTAGTAGGTTGTCAGCGACATTCACGCCAAACAATCCCAGTACGGTTGTACCTTGAACAAAGCCTACAACTGTTACCAAACCATAGACCAAACCAAAGCCCTGGAAATACATTCGTGCGTATTTTGTCCCAGCCCCTGCGAGCGCTAAAGCTGCTATACCGGACAAGAGGTGAATGATGTTGTGCAAAGGACTGACATCAAATATTCCGAGCAGGTGCCCATCTGGGGTTACTCCTGGTATAAATCCAAGTACACCTATTACTACGAACACTACACCAAACACGTAAGCAAGTTTCTTTAACATTACTACTCCTTGTTATTAATTAACCTACACAACTATTCTATTGCGTATAGAATCATATTTCCATAGTAAATACAAATAATTTCGTTTTGGCGGTTTTGGTTTTCGTCCGGTATCGAGATTTGCAGGACTTAGATAAAAGGCCATTACGGTCACCTTTGATGCAAGTCATGGCTGAGCAGGCCGGTCTAGAACCGTTTTCGAGGGAGAATGAGACATTATGAGACACCCTAAAAAGGAACGTCTCATCTTGAACTTGCCTAAGGTGCATTCGCTTGACTTATCGTTGACATATTGCATGGTATAGTTAGCTAAGGACTAACACATCGTTAACATGGGCATATAATCTTAGATATGGAACTATCAAGACAGGAATTAATTAAGACCGTAATACCCGGCGGAGGCCACCTCGTCATTCTTGGCGCGGGAGCTAGCCACGCCTTGGCCAGCACCAATAATGGCGATAAAAATGGCAAGCCGTTGCCAGTCATGAATGACCTGATAAACGTAGCCGGTGTAGACGGCATGATCAAGGAGCTCGGTTACGCAGGCGTTGTGAACAATTTTGAGGCAGTTTATTCCGAGCTAGCGCTAGACCATACGCCCGATGAGCTAAAGCCGCTCAACGATAAGATTGCAGACTACTTTGGGGACATAGAGATTCCCGATGGTTTAACCAATTACGACTATCTTCTTGCCGGACTGCGCCCCCGCGACCTAATAGCTACCTTCAACTGGGACCCGTTACTTGTTCAGGCGTACCAACGACTTCAGGATCGAGGTTTGGCAGGTAAACTCCCGCGAGTTGTGTTTCTACACGGTAATGTAGCTATCGGCTACTGCTCTAAGGATGGCGTTGCATCTACGCTAGAATCGCATTGCCCTAAGTGCTTTGGCTCACTGACACGAACGCCCCTTCTGTACCCTGTGGCAGAAAAGAATTACGAAGATAATGAATTTATAAAAGGACAGTGGGATGCTGTGCGTTCATATATGAAAATAGCGCGAGTCGTTACCGTTTACGGATATAGCGCGCCAGTAACGGATGTAGCCGCGATCGCTCTCCTGCAGGACGGTTGGGGCAAAAACACCGATAGGCAATTTGAGCAATTTGAACTGATCGTTAGGCCTGGAGCTGACGAGCAGGAGGCACGCAAGGCATGGAGCACGTTCATTCATACACATCATTACCATGTCGTCGATGACATAATGAAGTCATACATAGCTAAGGTGCCGAGGAGAGGCGTTGAGCTATGGCACGAGCAAAATCTAGAAGCTAAATTTGTTGAGGACAACCCCTTCCCCAATCTCGCAACGCTCGATGAGCTGAGGGAATGGGTTCAACCGCTTATTGATGCCGAAGACCAAGACTAACTACGCAGCTTCTTCGCCCTATTAAAGTAAACCGACCAAGATGGGGGTCTTCCATTCCGTGATAGGTCGTCCCACTCAAGCCCAAGGACCCTGATAACAAGATCATTGATCAAATAATCGAATTCAGCGGCTAATGCCGTAGCCCCACGATTTGACTTACCAAGCTTATATTTTCTACATACATAAGAAAGCCTTCGCTTGTCCTCTGTTTTTATCACGGGTGGGATTCCATTGATTGAGCCTGTATGCATAACATTGTTTCTTAAGATTCTTAGAGCATCTGATGTTGTCCTTGTGGGCTTGCGACCGTAAATATGCTCGAATACGAAGTTAAACTTGTCATCAAACCGCTTATTTCTGGCCTTGAGGTCGCGCGAGATTGTGAAGTACAAGGCATCAACCACTTGAGCGTGGAATGAGAAGCTGATTTCAATGATATGTACGTCTAGGGAATACAGGATATTAAAGACGAATATTCGTTGGGGATAGTTCCTTTGCCACGCTTTCGTTTTTATCGTAGCCATTATCTTATCGACGCACTTCTTCTTGTGGGTCTGATCCCCTACCACGATTTTTTCCACGAGCGCTTCGACCACTGCTTCGTCGTGCTGTAGCGTAGAATCATCCCATAGAATTGATTTATTGTTCGTCATAACTCTGGTTAAAGTAACCTTATTTCCCGGCCTTGGCTATCCTTGGTCACTTTTGGGATTTCGTCGTCTTTGCGACCCATCTTAAAATCGAATGCCCTAATAAACTCGGGCGCTGAATCATCGTTGTCTCGCATTGGGATGATGACGCGAAGCAGCGGGTTCATTTCGGCATTTAGGACAGGGACACCCGTTTGCTTCTTCTTCCCGCTCTTTAGGGTTATTTCGGCTGGCCTGGACCCTAGGGTCATATCGCTCATATAGACAAGGGCGGCTTCTCGCATCTGCATCCCCTCGAACTTAGGCATGGATTGCGCCAAAGGCTGTACCGGCTCCTTCTTGGGTGGGTTTAGGGTACCATCCTTCAGACGCTGCTCAACGAGCTTCTTCATATCTTCTTCGCTCTCGTAAGCTCGCAGACGACCGTTGAGGTAGCCAAGCCGGTAGCTGACGCCCTCACTCATCAGTCGCCAGTTGGTATCTTTGAGAGTATTACTAATCAACTTCCCTAAGCTCTTCTTGCTTTGGTGTTCCTCGCGATGTGGCTTGGAGTCTAAGCAACTAAAACCAACGGCGACTTCACGGCCGATCTGGGGCTGTTCCAGTTTGAACTTGCTGTATCCGTCCTTCGCAATGACCGGGGTTAGGGTTTCGCCGAGTTGCGCAATCTTTAGCTGCTTAATGTCTTTGACGGCATCGTAAACATCGACGTTCTCCATACGATCAGCGGCATCAAGATGAAGGCTAGCTAAACGCATAAGGTGTTCGGTTTTCTGTTTGTATTTGAAGATCATATCGCTATCAAAGCAGAATCGTTTGTGATCTAGCTCGAAGAATGGGTCGGCTGACTCCTCGTCTGCCGGTTCATCCTTGCCCATATCAAGCACGTAGTCATAGTTATGGCCGCATTTCGTACAAGTGTAGACCATCGTAATGACGCCTTTACTCTTCGTGTGAGAACTTACCATTTCGCCGTTACATTTCTCGCAGTAGACCTTGTGGCCTTCCCACTCGGTGCCATCTTCCCAGAACGCCGTCCGTTTATTGCAGTGCGTACATTCAAACATGAAGAGAATGTATTCACGCTCAGGTGAGGGGCTTGAGTCACGATGCATATAGTCTTTACTAAGGAGTTGCATATCTTTGCCGCAAGCCCGACAGTAGGGTGTCTTTGCCAACTGGGCATCCGCTAGGCGACGATCTTTTTGGTCATCACGTTCCATCCACTCGGCAATAGTTTTATCTCGCTCATGGGAGCGAATAGCGGCAACCGTCTCGACCAGTTGGAAGTACATCCGGCTATAATATAGGTAGTAGCCCGAAAGGTGACCCTCAAGTTCTTGTTTGGGCACTTTTTTCTCTAACTCGGCAAAGGTACCGTTTACGACTCGCTCGCCCGAACGGCAACGCTCGACGGTGCCTTCATCGTAGAGAGTTTCGTAGTGTTCGCGTGGGCGTAGATATTGCATGCGCTTACTTAAAGGTATTAAAGAGTTCTATAAACTCATTGTGATTAATCGATCTCTGTTCAACAGCGCCCATCAGCTCGTCAATTTCACTCTCAGTCGTAAGACCTACCAATTCTAGTATCGGAGGCCTTTTGATATTGTTCCTCATTGCTAGTGGAGCAAGTACCTGTTGATTAAACTGATCTACCATGAACTGCCTCGCCCTAACCTTATCCCGCATATACCGACACAGGATATAAGCATCATAGTAGTTGGTGCGAGATAGCTCACGTATGGATTCAAACTGATGGAAGTTTTTACCAATTTTTGCGCGCGTTAGATAAAAATTGCGTTGCTCAGCGGTATAGTTCATATATTTAGCGCGTTCAGCGTTAACGCTCATACCGACGACACTTCCCCAGCTCCTTCCGAAGTCCAAGGTGAACTTCCAATAAGCCTGGGACTTCTTCAGAAGCCCCAAAGACTGCTTTACCGGTTGTACGTCACCAAAGGGGTATTGGATATGCAGTATCTCGTCAACTTCGAAGTCGAAAACTCGTGGTTGGCGTTCATTGTTATAAGGCCTGTTCAGAAATGCCAGGCGCGAGAACCTTTGGCGATAACCTACAACCTTACCGCCCAACGTTCGCTTAATATGCATGGTTGATGTATGGAGGTACGTAAAATCGGCCACCAATACTAAGTCACCTGTATTTTCGGGGATAGTCCAGTCAATCGCATAGTAGTGATCGCCATGAATGGCTGCCTGCTCGAGCATGGAGCCAAAGAGCCTGGCAATATCATGCATATTGCCGTAAATACGTTCATAGCTCCGTTGACGGGTTAAGAAATGCTCGTTGAGTGCTTGGCTGATTCTGCTGCCTGGATGAGTAATTCTAAAGTGTTCGCTCGGATCCCTACTAAAAGGGAAAAGCGACTCCAGCCCTCGTAACTCGATCGTGAACTGCATGCCGTCACGACCGGTTTCTTCATAGCGAGTATTGCCTTTAATAAACGACAGGAATGGGTCATCCACCCAATAACCCTTCTTCTTTCTACTGTTGTTCATCGCTTTGGCCTCCCCGCTGTCGAAGTAGTTCGATTAAATCGAGTATCGCGTCTCGCTGTATACTCAAATTCCACTCACGCACCCAATCCGCAAAGCCTGCAATCGAGCGATCCTGAATATCGATGTCCCATTGCGAGAGATTCTGTATGAACTGACTCGGGTGATCGTAGCGGGTGCTATAGCCAATTGCTCCGGGCGAGTCATGATAGGGCTCCTCTCGAAGCTCCTGTTTCAGTTTACGAGCGAGATTCATGTAATGTTGGTGGTAACGATTAACCTCCCACCCGATGAGGTTTGTAGGTCTATAGTCTTTAACAATCTCGACAATTTGTGGCAATCCGTTTTGGTAGGTTGAGTTGAGAAGAACCACATATTTCTCGAGGGTAATATGGCTTTGGCGCAGTTCTGATAGCACAAAAAGTGCGCCGCCCCAAAGCACTGTGAGTCTATGATATCGAGCCATCTCCTCGGGATCGGTCATTGAGTTCATAATTACGAGCCTCACGTACACTAGCGCCTTGAAGTACGTCTCAATCAATTCAAACTTTTCTTCATAGATGGATACAAAAAAACCACGTTCGGCTTAATCAAGTAACTCGAGTTTATCGAGTATCGTATTGGGTAAGACTAGGAGAAATCCTACATTCTTATTAAGTACACTGGCAAAGTGTTCAGCAAGCTCCGTTTGTCCCTCGTATAGCAAGCGGCTAATCCAAACCATCTGCATCTTAATAAACTGCCCGATGTACTCGTGACTTGGTACTTTGACCAACTTACCGATCAAGTTTGTCGAATGACCGAAAAAGGTAGTAAATACTGTTCGTGTTTGTGCCTCCAGGTTCGTTACTAAACTCTGCCTGAACTCCGCGACAAGCTGTTCCTTTGGAGTAATAACCTTACCCTCGATTTCTTGTTCAACTTCCAGCCGCTGCCAGTAATCGAGCAGTGATTTTCTTGTTGCAGACGGCGTCTTTCTTTCTGTCAAAAACTCTGTCGATCGACTCAGTTGGTCGGCCGCGTAGAAGCCCTCTACGACTTTTATGGCAGGCTCAATGTCCCATTTGTCTGCCATGGTGACGGCTACTGCAAAATAGTCATTCAAAATGCTCACTGAATAGCCCTCATCGGTAAAGTCTACTTGGTCGACAAGTCCTAGAAAGTCTGTTAGCGCTGCGATGACCACCTCGAACTCCTGATTCTGCCAAGCCCCGGGGATATCTATCGGGTCGCCCTCTGTACGCTCACGGTCTCCGATTAGTACTTGCTTATACCCATCCGAAACCCTTTGAAGCATTTTATGGTCGCCCAACTTCATGGCAGAATCTCGCATTTCTTTGAGTAATTCGAGTGCCCGAGTTTCAAACCATTCGTTATCCTGCTTGGACGTAAAAAATGGCCCACGTCCCTGAATCTCATAGGCTGACTTCATTGAAGATTCGGCCGAACTGCCTCCTCTTGGTTGATCGAGCTTTTGATCAGCCCACCAACCACGATCTGTATTGATATAGCGCTTGTTACTCAAATAATCTCGGATAACGTATCCGAGGATCATTGGGCCATATGAGGCATCATCTAGCTTATTGTTCCGGACCAGATCGCGATACAACGTTCCAAAAATGGTTAGGTATAGTTTGGACTGACTGCGGGCACCTATTTGAATGCTCCAGCTTTTAGTTTTGTAGCCATCACTTGCTGTTATCGCTGGGAACATTTCAAGAAATAAGTGCCAGATTCGCTGAAACACGCGCATCGGTTTCATCGACTCAATGTAGTGTTTCTTGAAAATTATTACTCCCAGAAAACAGAAAGCGACCAACAGAGTCGCGAATAGAAAGCTTGCGGTAGGCTCTGGGTTAGCAAAACGAAGTCTTATGAGTGTCACTACGGAGAATAGGTCGGTAAATATGAGTAAGCTGAAGAAGTAGTTACTGACTCGCTCTTCGTTCATAAATCCGGTCACGTCAGCTGAGTAGCGCTCTGTTGAGAGTTGAAACCCCACGGCATAAAGGGCAAATATTAATCCCAGGAGCGCTGAAACCGCACCGACGTACATGATCAATACCGCCTGCAAGTCACCAGATTGGATTAAATTAAAGTTACTGGTTATAAAGTTAATGTGGCTCAGTGTTGGGTGGATCCACCAAAAGGTCAGATCCAGAACCCAGCCGAGCACTAAAGTAACTACTAAGTAGCCCAGGATTCTTTTAGAGTACTTCGTAATCTCTTGGAGTATTTTGTGTTCTTGCTTCTCTTTTTCAAGGCCATATCGCCACAAGCGCATCTTTTCCTTGGTGTTCGCGTAGGTACGATAGCGCACTGCCAGCCAGTTTGATGAGATAGAGCCCACCGAAAACCTGTTCAAACGCATCGAACAACATAAACGAATAACGAGTCAGCTCATCAAGGATCATGGTTTAAATCTCACCGAGCGTGCTCACTTCAGAAACTATGCTAGCTATGTACTGAATCAAGGCACCTTGAGCGAGCAGGATGGGCTATTAAGGGGCTTGAATACGCCTCTGTTCGTCCAAAACCAACAAATATTTCGAAGACTGAGCGACTAACAAAAAAGAGCCTGAAGTTAGGCTCTTTTTTGTGTTTACTGATGCCAAAGCAGAATTAGGGACTTAGGTCTTAAATTCTGCTGTCGCATCTGGCTGG
>JBBRNT010000005.1:0-83317 GCA_038230095.1 Candidatus Saccharimonadia bacterium | reverse complement strand
GAATCAATTTTGTTTCTCGTAAGTCTCTTTCTGATTACAGTCACGCGTGAGTAAGATCTTTACGAGAGGTAAGATCGTGATAAACCCACGGCCTGCCTTGTTCGGTGGGCTTTTGCTTGCCGCCTTTCACAAATCAGCACAGAACAGAAAGGGGATGTACATGGCTACGTCCACTCCATCGTCCGTTCGCCAGTCCTGAGTTCAGCTGGTTCTGCCAGAATGGCGGCCGGTTTGGCTGGATCAGCCCGGACTGGGCTAGGTCCGCTGGCAACGACTGTGGAGGCGTCATTGGCAACGGCCATGGTGGCACTGTCGGTGGTACCGGCGGCCATCTCGAGAGCTGGCACGTCGAGTATGCCGCCTTCCTTGCGCCCCCACCTATAGAGGGTGGTCTAAGCCCACCGACCACTGGTTAATGGCACTTCATGCCCCGCCTTCTTGCAAAAGAAGGCGGGGCATTTTCATTGAAGTATAGCTTGGCTCGGTAGCTATTTTCTGGTAGACTAGGCCCCTATGAATGCAACCATCACCACTCGTACCGACACCCAAGTAGTTCTTACCATTAGTCTCACAGAGGCAGACATGGCCCCTCATGTAAAGCATGTTTACGACGAAATGCGTAAACGAGTTAAGGCGGACGGCTTTCGTCCGGGCCACGCCCCAGACCATATTGTGGAGCGCCAGCTTGGCTCCAGCGTGGTGCAGTCCGAGGTAATAGATGATCTACTGCAGTTTAGTTATGCCAGCGCCGTACGCCAGTATGAGCTGCCCGTCATTGCCTCACCCAAGGTGGATATTACCAAGTTCGTGCCATTTACCGAGATTGAGTACACCGCCACGGCCGAGATTATGCCTCCCGTCACCCTGCCCGACTACAAGAAGATTAAGGTCAAGCGCACAGAGACCAAGATCACTACCGCAGATATTGACCAGGTCTTAAGTGATCTGGCCAAGCGCTCCGCTGAGCGCAAGCCAGCAGACCGAGCTGCCACTACGGGCGATGAGATAGACTTCGACTTCGCCGGCACCCGCGCCGGTGTAGCCGTTCCCGGTGCTACCTCGAAGCATTACAAGCTAGTTCTTGGCTCCAATTCCTTTATCCCCGGCTTCGAAGAGCAGCTCATAGGGCTATCCGCCGGCGCCGAGAAGACCTTTACCATTACCTTCCCCAAGGACTATCACGAAGCCACCTTGGCCGGTCAGCCAGTAGAGTTCAAGATTACTGTCAATGAGGTTACTGCCATTACCAGCCCCGAACTCAACGACGAGTTTGCTGCCAAGGTGAGTGAGTTTAAGACCATGGCAGAGCTGCGCAAGGACGTGGAAGTTGCCATCGGGCACGAGCGCCAAGAGCAGGCCCACAAGCAGTACGAGAATGACGTTCTGGAAGAGCTGCTTGCCAAGTCCAAGTACACCGTGCCGGCCCGGCTACTCGAGCAACAGATTGAGCGGCTCAAGAGCGATCTGGTTGAGAACCTCGGCTCCAGTGGCCTCGACTTAGAGCGCTATGCTCAGGCCACCGGCAAGACCGTGGCGCAGATCGAGGAAGAGCTCAAGCCCACCGCCGAGAAGCGCGTTGGCCTGGCGATGCTCCTGACAGAAATTGCCAAGGCCGAAGGTGTAGTAGTGAGTAACGAAGACATAGACTCCGAGCTGGCCCGACTCCGCCAGAACTACCAGGACGCCGAGCTACGCAGCGAGCTGGATAAGGCTGAGACCCGCGAAGATGTCTATAATCACCTTATGAGCCTTCGCACTATCGACAAGATTATTGCCTACTCGGACGCCAAATAGCTCAGAAACTAGCACTCGGCTATTGTAAGTGCCAGTTTGCTATGTCAAAATGGCAGTAATGAGGAGTACACCATGTCGATCAAAAATTCGTCCATCCTAATCCCTACAGTTTTGGAGAAGACCAGCCAAGGCGAGCGTGCCTATGACATTTACTCCCGCCTGCTCAAGGACCGAATTATGTTCGTTGGTACCGCTATTGATAGCGACGTGGCCAATCTGGTAATCGCCCAGCTCCTATTCCTGGAGGCCGAAGACCCCAAGCGTGACATTATCATGTACATAAACTCCCCGGGCGGTAGCGTCTCGGCTGGTCTCGCTATCTACGACACCATGAAGTATGTGAAGCCAGACATTTCCACCATTGTCATGGGCATGGCCGCCTCCTTCGGCGCCGTACTGCTGGCTGGTGGCACCAAGGGCAAGCGCTTTGCGCTGCCCAACGCCCAGGTAATGATCCACCAGCCGCTGACCGAAGGCGTCGGTGGCCAGGCTACCGAGGTGGACATTTATGCCCGCGAAATGCTCAAAACCCGTGAACGTTTAAATCGAATTCTCGCTGCCGATACCGGACAGACTGTGGAACAGATTGCCAAGGACACGGACCGCGACAACTACATGACAGCTGACGAAGCCAAGCAATATGGCCTGATAGACGGTATAATACAACACAGTACCAAGTAACGAGGCTCACCTCTAGTGGATTTCCGTTTTGTCGCCCGCAATCGCCCTTTTGCCAAGCTCTGGGGCGCGCAAATGCTCTCTGCCACCGCTCAGCACCTCCTGAACTTTGCGCTTATCATTCTAGTTTATACGCTTGCCCAGGGTACCCGGTTTGCCAATATTTCGGTGGCGCTCGTCGTACTTAGCTATGGTGTCCCATCCGTACTATTTGCGTCGGTAGCCGGTGTGTTTGTGGACCACTGGGATCGTCGGATTGTCATGCTCGTCAGTAACCTAGTACGGGCGTTGCTGGTCCTCGGCTTCTTTGTCTTCAGCCACAATCTTCTTGAGTTGTTTATCCTGAGCTTTGTCATTGCGAGTGTCACCCAGTTCTTTACCCCGGCCGAGGCCGCGAGCATACCTGCCCTAGTAAAGGGTCCAGATCTACTGGCTGCCAACTCGCTGTTTGTGCTCAGCTTCTACGCCACCTTCGTATTGGGGTACTCCGTATCCGCGCCGCTTATAAAACTATTCGGACCGATGGCTCCGTTTGGCTTTGCCACCGTCATGTTTGCCGCTGCGTCGCTGCTCAGCATTGGGTTACCGTCACTTAAGCCAAGCTCTTGGCTTACCCAGAGTATTACTGAAATATTTGCCAAGACCTGGCATGAGCTTAATACCAACACCCGCATGATCTTTTCTACGCCCAAGCTGTATTTTCCGATTCTGCAGCTCGCCACAGTCCAGGCAGTACTTGGCACCATTCTTACCCTTGCCCCAGCCATTGCCATGACTGTCCTGGGCGCCCAGCTGACAGACGTGAGCCAGTACCTCATTGTCCCAGCTGGTCTAGGCATGGTTGTGGGCGTTATCGGCGTCGGGTTTGTCACCCGCATCCTGCATGAGAAGCTCAAGATAGTCCGCTACAGTGCCTTTGCGACGGCACTTATTCTACTGGCATTGGGCCTTAGTACGGAGTTTCACTTTCTTGGTCTCGGCTATGGTACGCCTACCGTGCTTATTGCCCAGCTGACGGTCGCAGTTATTGTCTTGGCACTGGGTGCCGGTAATGCCATTCTATCGACAACGGCCCAGACTATACTCCAAGAAAACACGACCGACGCTGAACGCGGCAAGGTCTTCGGGTCACTTAATATGGTTATGAACATTGCCTCAACGCTGCCCGTGCTAATAGCCGCTACTTTAGCTGATGCGTTTGGTGTAGCCAAGATTCTGGTTTTCCTCGGCCTCGCGCTGACGCTGCTGGCTGGGTGGCAGCTCATTGTCATTACCCGACCAAAGAAGGTCGGGTTAAAAGCTTGACAATAGGGCCTGGAGTGCGTAGGATTTGTTGCAAGAGGAATGCTTAAATTTAATATGACTGGGGAATGTGCCTTGTCCCCCAGTTTTATGTGTTTAGAAAAGCCTCTCTATCATTACAACAGCCCCCATCGCCGCGTTACGACCAAAAGCGATGTGTGTAATTAGAGAATAGGAGTCCACCCTTGGCCCAGCCCAACCATCCGGCCCGTAAGTACCTCAGCAGCAAGCCCGAAGTCCAACAGCTGCCCAATCTCATCGAGATTCAGACCCAGTCTTTCGACTGGTTCATTACCGAAGGACTCAAAGAGCTCCTATCAGAAGTCAGCCCGATCGAAGACTTCACTGGCAAGAACCTCGCCCTGTACTTTAAGGATTTTCACTTTGAAGAGCCTAAGTACGACGAAAAAACTGCCAAGCTAAAGAACGCTTCCTACGAAGTCCCACTGAAGGTCAATGTTGAGCTTGTCAACAAAGAGACCGGAGAGGTCAAACAGCAGGAAGTCTTTTTGGGTGATTACCCATGGATGACCGAGCGCGGTACCTTCATCATCAACGGTGTTGAGCGTGTCGTCGTGAGCCAGTTGGTTCGCAGCGCCGGCGTCTTCTTTACTTCCGACGCATCCAGCGGCCTCGAGCTGTTTGGTGCCAAGGTTATTCCTGGCCGTGGCGCCTGGCTGGAGCTGGAAACCAGCGCCGGTGGCGTTATCTCCGTTAAAATCGATCGTAAGCGCAAGCTGCCGGTGACCACTCTGCTACGTGCCTTTGGTTTTGGTAGCGATGAAGAGATCAAGGCTCTCTTCAAGGGCGCCGATGATGGTGAGCTCAAGCTTATAGATGAGACACTCGACAAAGACCCTAGCTCTACTACCTCTGAAGCGCTCATGGAGGTCTATCGCCGTATACGTCCGGGCGATCTAGCCACTGTTGAGAACTCTAAGAGCCTCATTGAGAGTATGTTCTTCGATTTCAAGCGTTATGACTTCTCGAAGGTCGGTCGTTACAAAGTCAACAAGCGTCTGGGCCTGGACGTTGAGAACATTCCCGACAACCGCGTGCTGCGCCGTGAGGATCTGGTAGCCATCGTTACCGAGATCATCAACCTGCACAATGGTCGCGGTGTTGCAGACGACATCGACAACCTAGCCAATCGCCGCCTCAAGATGGTTGGCGAGCTTATTCAGGGCAAGTTCCGAATCGGTTTGTTGCGCATGGAGCGTATCGTCAAGGACCGCATGTCTGTCTACGATATTGCCACTGTCACCCCTGGTCAGCTCATTAATGTCCGACCGATTGTCGCCAGCGTCCGCGAGTTCTTTGCCAGCTCCCAGCTGTCGCAGTTCATGGACCAGGTCAATCCACTAGCCGAAATTGCTCACAAGCGCCGCCTGAACGCTATGGGACCTGGTGGTCTATCTCGTGAACGTGCCGGTTTCGAAGTCCGCGACGTTCATAAGACCCACTACGGTCGCATGTGCCCTATTGAGACTCCGGAAGGCCCAAACATTGGTCTCGTACTCAACCTTGCGAGCTTTGCCCGAGTCAATGAGTACGGCTTCATCGAAGCACCCTACCGCGTCGTTATCGGCGAAGTTGCTGTTGCCGACGTTGCTGGCCACATTGCTCGCACTACCCTAAAGGATACTTCCGGTACCGTCGTGGCTAAGCCTGGTGACACTATTACCGCTGCCATGGCAAAGAAGCTGGCTAAGCACGAGGGTCTTATCCCTGTGAAGGCCAAAGTCAGCGAGGAAGTGGTCTACTTGGACGCCGCTGATGAGAAGTACGCCGTCATCACTGAGGCCAATACCGAAGTGGGCGACGATGGCTACTTCACCAACGCCCGTGTGAGCGTTCGTCGCTCCGGTGAGGCCGAGGAAGAAGACAGTAACACTGTCCGTTTCATGGACGTTTCTAGCCGTCAGATCGTTTCCGTCTCCACTGCGCTCATCCCGTTCCTCGAGCATGACTACGCCCGTCGGGCCCTCATGGGCGCCAATATGCAGAAGCAAGCCGTAGCGCTTATTAAGCCTCAATCCCCAGTGGTTGGTACCGGCATAGAAGGCGTTGTCGCCCGCGACTCTGGCCAGGTCATTGTGGCCGAGGCCGATGGTGTTGTCGACAAGGCTACTGCCTCTGAAGTCACTGTGACCTACAAGAATGGTCAAACCAAGAACTACGAACTACTGAACTTCGTCCGAAGTAATGTCGGTACGTCCATCCACCAACGCACCGTTGCTGAAAGTGGCTGGAATGTGAAGAAAGGCGACGTCTTGGTAGACGGTATGTCTACCGACAAGGGCGAGCTCGCTTTGGGACAGAACATTCTCGTAGCCTTCATGAACTTTGCCGGCTTCAACTTTGAGGATGCCGTTGTACTCTCGCAGAGCCTAGTAAAGGACGACCGCTTTACCTCTATCCACATTGAGACCTACACCGTCGACGTCCGCGACACCAAGCTGGGACCGGAAGTGATCACCCGTGACATTGCCAACGTCTCCGAGGACAGCCTGAAGGACCTAGACGAGACCGGTATTGTCCGCATTGGGGCCGAAGTAGTTGCCGGCGACATCCTCGTCGGTAAGATTACGCCTAAGGGCGAGCAAGAGCTGAGCTCGGAAGAGAAGCTACTTCGCGCCATCTTCGGTGAGAAGGCTCGCGATGTCAAAGACACCTCACTCCGCATGCCTAACGGCGAGCGCGGTAAGGTAGTTGGCGTCAAGGTCTTTAGCCGCGAGAACGGCGATGAACTGCCACCAGGTGTCATCGAGCAGCTCCAGGTCTCTGTCGCTCAAATGCGCAAGATCTCCGTTGGCGACAAGATGGCCGGGCGTCACGGCAATAAGGGCGTTATCGCTCGCATCCTGCCAATTGAGGACATGCCATACCTAGAAGATGGTACTCCAGTCGACATGATCCTTAACCCCCTCGGCGTGGGTGCCCGTATGAATCTGGGTCAAATCTTCGAGACCCACCTCGGCTGGGCCGCCACCACTCTGGGCTACAAGGTAGCCACCCCTGTCTTCGACGGCGTCACGCTGGAAGAGATTAAGGGCGAGCTCCGCAAGGCCGGCCTACCCGAAGACGGTAAGGTCCAGCTCTTTGACGGTCGCTCCGGTGAGCCGTTCCAAGAGCGCACCACCGTTGGCTACAAATACATGCTCAAGCTCACTCACATGGTAGACGACAAGATCCATGCTCGTTCCACTGGTCCGTACGCTATGGTTACTCAGCAGCCGCTGGGTGGTAAAGCCCAAATGGGCGGCCAGCGCTTTGGTGAGATGGAAGTCTGGGCGCTTGAGGCCTATGGTGCAGCTCATACCCTGCAAGAAATCCTGACCATTAAATCCGATGACGTGGTTGGACGTTCTAAGGCCTATGAGGCCATCATTAAGAACGAGCCTATTCGTGGACCACGTATCCCTGAGTCCTTTAATGTTTTGGTCAAGGAGCTCCAGTCACTGGGTCTGGCCGTAGACCTCATCCGCACTGACCACAGTGGGGAAGTAGACAGTGAAGTCGACGCTGAGACAGTAATCTCTGCTGAGACCGATCTAGAGGTGACCGATCTGGGTAGCGAGAAGCTCATGATTGGCGACGCAGTTGTAGCCGACATGCCCCTAGTAGACCTAGCTGGTGAGAGCGAAGACGAGTTCGCTGTCCTCGCCGAGCAATCAGAATCGCCGGACAATGATGCCACAGAAGTTAATGCGGAAATGGAGGTCTAAATGGAACGAGAATTTCACGAACCACGCGCCGACCGCGACGTAACGCTTGATCAACAGACAAGCGAGTTTGAGGCTGTTCGTCTCGCCCTGGCTAGCCCCGAGCAAATCCTCGGTTGGTCCCACGGTGAAGTCACCAAGCCAGAAACCATCAATTACCGCACCCAGAAGCCTGAGAAAGATGGTCTTTTCTGCGAGAAAATCTTCGGACCTACCAAGGACTGGGAATGTTACTGTGGTAAGTACAAGCGTATTCGTTACAAAGATGTTGTCTGCGACAAGTGTGGCGTCCGCGTCACCCGCAGTATTGTCCGCCGCGAGCGCATGGGCCACATTACCCTAGCTGTACCCGTTACCCACATCTGGTTCCTCCGTGGTACCCCATCTAGCGTCGGTCTCGTGCTCAATATGAGCGTGCGCGACCTAGAGCGTGTCGTCTACTTTGCGAACTACATTGTGACAGAAGTCAACGACGAAGGCCGCAAGAAAGCGGTGCAGGACCTAGACCACGACTATCAGACCCGTATTAATGAAGTTCGCAAGAGCTACGAGCACAAGGCTGGTGAGGCTGAGGCGGACATTAAGGGCCTAGCTACTGCTCAGTCCGCTGAGCTCACTGAGCTTGAGAACAGCTACACCTCGGCCAAAACCGAGCTGGAAAGTCTCGTGAAGCTGCAGCTATTGTCTGAGAGCAAGTACCGTGACCTTAATCTGAAGTACGGCGATGTCTTCAAGGCCGAAATTGGCGCCGAAGCTATCCGCGGTCTACTCGCCAGCATTAATGTTGACGAAATGGTAACTGAGCTCCAGGCCGAGGCCGAGGCCAGCCAGGGTCAGAAAAAGAAGAAGACCCTCAAGCGTCTCAAAATGCTCGAAGGTATGAAGAGCGCCAGTATTGAGCCGCACTGGATGGTTATCACTCAGCTGCCTGTCATCCCGCCAGACCTACGCCCGATGGTGCAGTTGGCCGGTGGCCGCTTTGCTGCCTCCGACTTAAATGACCTTTACCGCCGTGTCATTAACCGCAACAACCGTCTGCGTCGTCTGATCGAGCTCGATGCTCCAGAAGTCATCCGCCGCAATGAGAAGCGCATGCTCCAAGAGGCAGTTGATGCCCTCATCGACAACAATGCTCGTCGTGAGCGTGCCGTGTCCTCTACTGGTACCCGCCGCAAGCTCAAGAGCCTGTCCGACATGCTCAAGGGCAAGCAGGGTCGTTTCCGCCAGAACCTGCTCGGCAAGCGCGTTGACTATTCTGGTCGCTCGGTCATCATTAGTGGTCCTTCGTTGAAGCTCCACCAGTGTGGTCTTCCCAAGATGATGGCTCTCGAGCTATTCAAGCCATTTGTTATTAGCCAGCTTATCGAGCAGGGTCTTGCCCACAATGTGAAGAGCGCCAGTCGTATGATTGAGCGTGGCCGCACCGAGGTTTGGGATGTTCTGGAAGAGATCATCGCCGACAAGTATGTCCTGCTTAACCGCGCCCCCACCCTTCACCGCCTTGGTATTCAGGCCTTCCAGCCTATCCTCATCGAAGGCAAGGCTATCCAGCTGCACCCGCTCGTCTGTACTGCTTTCAACGCTGACTTCGACGGCGACCAGATGGCCGTTCACGTACCATTGTCCGAAGCTGCTCAGAAAGAAGCCCGCGAGCTTATGTTGGCCTCTAAGAACCTGCTGAAGCCTGCCGACGGCGCCACAGTGGTTAACCCAGGTCAGGACATTGTCCTGGGCTGCTACTATCTCACTTATGACAAGTTTGCCGGCAGCGACGCCAAGCCCAAGGCCTACACCCACACCAATGAGGCTATTTACGCCTATGACATGGGCCTGATTAAGCTCCAAACCAAGATCCTCGTGCCTATTGAGGGCGCCATGCTGGAGACTACGGTCGGTCGGATTCTCTTCAACGAAATCCTGCCTGAGACCTTTGGCTTCCGTAATGAGATCCTAGCCAAAAAGACCCTCCAGCGCCTTATCGCCGAGATCTTCGCCAAGTATGGCACCGAAGAAACCGCTCGCGTGGTTGACGATATTAAGGACCTGGGCTTCAAGCACGCCACCATCTCTGGTGTATCCATCTCCGTAGACGATTACATCATTCCCGAAAAGAAGCCAGAAATTCTCGAAGCCGCCGAAAAGCAGGCCATTGAGATTAGTAAGCAATTCGGTCAGGGTCTTATCACCGACGACGAGCGCTATCAGCGCACAGTCGAGACCTGGCAGAATGCCAATAGTCAGATTACCAATGAGCTTGAGAAGACCTTGCGCAAGGAATCAACTAGCGCCGCATTGTTTGTCGACTCTGGTGCCCGTGGTGACCTATCCCAGGTCAACCAGGTGGCCGGTATGCTTGGTCTGGTAGCCGACCCAAGTGGTCGCACCATTGAGCTGCCAATTAAAAGTAACTACAAAGAAGGCTTCTCCGTTCTGGAGTACTTCAACTCCTCACACGGTGCCCGTAAGGGTCTTACCGATACCGCTCTGAAGACTGCCGAGTCTGGCTACCTAACCCGCCGTATGGTGGACGTATCCCAAGATGTGATTATCACCGAAGCCGATTGTGGTGACACTGAAGGCAGTATCCTAAACCGTAGCGAGTCTGAGCTCATCGGTGAGAAGTTTGCTACCCGTATCTCTGGCCGCGTTGCGCTCGATAAGATTGTCAGCCCAGACGGCGAAGTCCTGGTGAAGTCCGGTGAGATGATCACTGCTCCACAGTCGGACGCTATCGACGCCAGTGGCCTCGAGTTTGTCAAAGTCCGCACCGTGCTTAAGTGCCGCACCTTCTGGGGCGCCTGCCAAATGTGCTACGGCCTAGACCTGGCCCGCGGTGGTCTAGTCAAGCTCGGCGAGCCAGTCGGCGTTATCGCTGCCCAGTCTATTGGCGAGCCCGGTACCCAGCTCACCATGCGTACCTTCCATAAGGGTGGTGTTGCCGGCGAGGACATTACCTCCGGTCTGCCACGTGTTGAGGAAATCTTCGAAGCCCGTAATCCAAAGGGTCAGGCAGTACTTGCCGACGTGGCCGGTGTTATCACCGTCAAACAAGCCCCTGGTAAGCACCTGGTACGCATTGCGCCAGCCGAGCTCAAGGTTACCGAGTATGAGCTAGAAAACCGCACAGCCGCCGTTAAGAGCGGTCAGAAGGTGGTACCTGGCGACGTCCTAGCTGCCGATGCCAAGGGCAAGCATGCTATCAAGGCCAAAGTGGCCGGTATCGTCAAGGTTGGTAAGACTAGCATCAAGCTCACCGAAGACGGCGGTGGCGACAAGGAATACTCCATTCCTAACTATTACAACCTAACAGTGACCACTGGTGACGTCGTGACTGTCGGTGCTCGTCTGACCGAAGGCTCTATCAACCTACAAGAAATGCTCGAACTGCTCGGCGAAGGCGCCGTCCAGCGCTACATTGTGGCAGAAATTCAGTCCATCTACGCCTCGCAAGGTCAGGCCATTGCGGACAAGCACATCGAGGTGATCATTCGCCAAATGTTCAGCCGTGTCCAGATAGAAGAGCCGGGCGATAGCCTATTTGTCACCGGCGACATTGTCACCAAGATGAGCGTTGTTGAAGAGAATGCTATCCTCGACGCTGAGGGCAAGAAAACGGCTACCTTCGAGCAACTACTCCTGTCTATTACCAAGATCTCGACCTCGTCCGATTCGTTCCTGTCAGCCGCCTCCTTCCAGGACACCACCCGCGTGCTCATCAACGCCGCCACTCGCGGTAAGATCGATCGCCTCCGTGGTCTGAAAGAGAACGTGATCATCGGTCGCCTTATCCCTGTGGGTACCGGCTTCCGTCCTGAAGCCGCCGCCGCTGCTGCCGCCCTGGCCGCCGAGGTAAAGGCCGTAGAGCGTGCCACCCGCGACGCTCGACGCACCGACGAAGTAGCCCCTGAGGCCGCCTAATCTAGCGAAAGCATTGACCCGATCAGAGAAATCTGCTTAAATACGGAAGTCTAATTACAAACACATGCCAACTATCAATCAACTCATCCGCAAGCCCCGCAAGTCGAAGACGACCAAGTCGCCTACGCCTGCGCTCGGCCGCAATCTGAACGCCCTGAAGGCTAAGACTACCCCAGCTCCATCGCCATTTAAGCGTGGTGTCTGTATCAAGGTGTATACGCAAACTCCTCGTAAGCCTAACTCCGCTTTGCGTAAGGTTGCTCGCGTACGGTTGACCAACGGCATGGAAGTCACCGCCTACATTCCTGGCATTGGCCACAATCTGCAGGAGCACTCCGTTGTGCTTATCCGCGGTGGTCGCGTCAAGGACCTCGGTGGTGTACGTTACCATATTGTTCGCGGTGCTCTGGATACTGCCGGTGCCGCCAAGCGCGCGCAGGGTCGTTCCAAGTACGGTGCTAAGAAAGAAAAGAAAGCCTGATCTAGGCCTTAAGCAAACCACCTGGAGTCCTTTGATCCAAGTGTGGTAGTAACTCTTGAAAGGAGTGAAACATGCCTCGTAAGAAAACCAAGTCCTTTAAGCGTGTAATTGAGCCCGACATTCGCTACAGCAATGTACTTGTCGCCAAGCTCATCAACAAGGTCATGAAGAGCGGCAAGAAGCGCCTAGCCGAGAGCCTAGTCTACGGTGCCATGGAAATTGTTGAAGCCAAGACCAAGCAGCCAGCAATGGATGTGTTTGAGGGTGCTATCAAGAATGTTTCTCCTCAGGTGCAGGTCAAAGCCAAACGTATCGGCGGCGCCACCTACCAAGTGCCAATCGAAGTGCGTGGCGACCGCAAGATCCACCTCGCTATGACCTGGATGCTGAACGCTGCCAATGGCAAGTCCGGCTCTAGTTTCGACAAGCGTCTTGCTGACGAGATTATGAACGGCTACAACAATACTGGCGACGCTATCAAGAAGAAAGAAGATACTCACAAGATGGCCGAGGCTAACAAGGCCTTTGCCCACTTCGCCCGGTACTAGTACTTCCCGAGCAAGCAGGTACCAAAAAGCCACCCTTACGGGTGGCTTTTTTGGATAGAAATGAAACGCCCCGCCCCGAGCTGTAGAGCTCGAAGCGGGGCAGAAGGGTAGAACGTGGTCGTCAGGTGCTGGTCCCAGCAACGACGCTGGCACCGATTACCCGCCAGGCAGCGCTTGGGCAGAACCTAGCAATCCCATGGCTGTTGGGGCGCAACTGAGTGGTGGCAACAGCCGTGCCGACAGCCAGGTCGTGACGGATACTCTCGACTGTGACCGTGGCAGTAGCCAGGTAGGCGCCGTTCTTGGCGCCAATGGTCACGCACAGCTGCTTGGCGCGGTTGCGGGTAGTGGCAATGAAGGCAAATGCCCGGTCGCCACTGTAGCCGTGGCCCCGTGTCCAGCTGAGCTGGTGAGGGACCGGCGGGGTGTCTGTGGCGATGAGGACACAGGGGTTGGCGACACCATCGGCCGCCCATTGGGCGATCTGCTCTGGTGTTGCCGGACACCCGGTTCCTCCAGCGAAGGCAGTGTTCTGGCCGGCGAGTGTGACCATGGCCACGAGGGACACGGCGATCAGCAGTAGGTTGGTGAGGTAGGGGTTGCGATTCATGTCAAACTCCTGGGGTCCATTCCGAGACGATTTCTCGAGAACCGCATCATAGTACCATAAGCACAATGTATTGTCAATAGTTTCTAGGTTGCAGTTCGGGCTAGCCTAGCGTAATATACCTGGGTTATGTTACTTACTGCAGAAATTACCAACAAGACTCTCGGCACCAAGCACCTCTTCCGGGATCTGAAGATTACGCTTCAAGATAATGAGAAAGTTGCCCTTATTGGGCGCAATGGCGTCGGCAAGACCTCACTGTTTCGAATTCTCACGGGGGAAGATCCTCAGTATGATGGGTCAATCCAGACGCGCCGTGGGCTCATAGTGGTAGCTACTGCTCAGGAGCACCATCTTCCAGAAGAAGTTACAGCGGTCAGCTACGTACTGAGCGAGCTTCCGCAGTACGCTGCACTCAAGCACATTCTAGACACTTACCCCGAGCATATGGGTGAGGATATGAAGAAGATCCACGAGTATAGCGACGCCCTTACTCGCTTTACCGAGCTGGGCTACTACGAAGTGGAGGACAAAGTGGTCCAGACGCTAGAAGCCTACCAGATTAACCGTGATCTAGCTTACGCCCCCATGGCGCGTCTGTCTGGTGGCCAGAAGCGCTTCGTCGAGCTGGCCAAGGTCACTCAGTCCAAGGCCGATCTGGCGCTTATCGACGAGCCCACCAACCACATGGATTATATTGCCAAGCAGCAGTTCATAGAGTGGTTTAAGAACGCTGGGGAGTCGGTCTGTGTTATTAGCCATGACCGCGACGTCCTGCGCTACGTCGACCGCATTATAGAGATAAAAGAACAACGCGCCGTCAGCTACACCGGCAACTATGATGACTATCTCAAGCAGAATAGCGTCGCCACCGTCACGGCCATGGCCCAGTACGAGATAGCCCAGCGCACGCTAGAGAAGCTGCATGAGCAGATCCAAGAAGTCCGGGCGAAGAAGGCCGGCTCCTCCAAGACGCCAAACCCATTCATCCCTATGGAGCGTCGACTCACCAAACACTATGAGGAGCTGAAGGCCAGTATGGTCAAGCCGTCATTCTGGATAGATTCGGATTCGATGGAGCAGCTGCAGGACAAGGTAGTTGACCGCTATGACAAGTACAAGGCGAAGAACATCCGTATCTCGACCGAGGGTGGTAGTGGCCGCTATCACCAGCTCCTCGGGCTAGACAGGCTCTCCTTGGGCTATAAGGAGCCATTATTTGCCAATATTACTACCCAGCTGCGCTATAGCGACCGCCTGCAGGTACGTGGCCGTAACGGTGCAGGTAAAACCACACTAGTCCGACAAATCCTTGCTACGGCCGGGTTGGGCGAGAGCCGGGCACAGGTATTTGGCGGCCAGATTGTCATTGACCGTACTACCAAGATTGGCCTGTATGAACAAGAAATTGACGGACGCTATCTGGAAATGACGCTTGGCGACGCTGTTATTGAAGTATTTCGCATTAATGAACTGCCTATTAATGATCAGAAAGTTCGCCAAACTCTATCGCAGTACCTGTTTGATCCTACCACCGACTACCAGCTACCTATCAGTGTGCTTAGCGGTGGCCAGAAAGCCCGCTTCCAGCTTATTAATATGCTGGCCGGGGAGCCCAATCTGCTCATCCTAGACGAGCCTACCAATCACCTAGACCTGCCGTCTATCGAAGAGCTCGAAAAAGCGCTTACCAACTACCACGGCGCCATTCTCTACATCTCGCATGATAGCTACTTCACCGATAAGCTTGGTGGCGAGACGCTCCAGATAGGCCAGGTCTAGTAAAAGACCCCGACAGATTACTCTATCGGGGTCAGTTGGGCTAGGGCTTAGTCATGGCATCAAGACCTGTTACACCGGCTCGGAAGTCGTCACTAGCGGAGCTGGGTTGGCCGTACACACGTACGATGGACGCACACCAGCCTGCCGCAGTAGCGGCTAGCTCAAACACTACCTGGCGCCCTTCTGGGCTTTCCAGCCCCAGCTGGGCTGCGCGGTGGTGGTACATGCACAGCTTGGTCCACCAGTAGCTCTCGTCATGCACTGGTTCCCGGGTATGCTCATCATTGCGCCCGGGGTCAAACCGAGACAGGACTTTTGGCTGCTGCCCCGCAAGCCAGGCCAGGAACCACGCCACCTCACGCGCCCCCGCAGTGCCCACAGGCACACCGCAAAGCCGAAGCAGCCGCCAAGCCGCTTGCATTCGAGTCACGCGGCGTCCGATTCATCTAGGAGCTGTGTCAGGCAGACTAGCTGGCTTAGCTGGCCGGCGACCGTCACTATCGCTAGGGTATGCGTGGGGTAGAACTGTCCTGGCACCTGCCGGTACCCTTCAAGGCTAGCGGCTAGTATCCGTCCATCAATGATTACCCGCACCGTAATAGGAAAGAAGTTAATTGGCTCAGCTTGCATCCCAGCTCCTCACATAGCCGTGGCAGAGGGAGCAATGTATATCTGCGTCGCCCCACGTCATGTTGTGGTTGCGGCGCTCCTGATAGCCTGGCCCTGCTCCGCAGTGAGGGCAATTGGTCCACGGGCCAATCATTTTGGCCAGTTGCTCAGATGTAGCGCCCAGGTGGCTGTTGGCCATGGCCGTCTCTTCTAGCACCGCCTGGATATGAGTTGCATCGGCCGTGTAGCCGGTAACGAGAGGTAGATGGGCTGCGATCCAGACACGGCATGGACCCGTAACGTCGGACGGTGACAGGCCCAGAGCCGGTAGCAGGCCCCACCTCCGTTCCAAGGTTTGCTGCTGAGCTGTACTCAGAGCATCGAGTGTTTTCAGCGTAAATTCGTGCACGGTGGGCCGCCGTGGCACCCAAGCTGCCTCGCCGAGGCCGCACCACCAGTAACCATCGCGGAGCTCGCAGGGGTATAGGTTCGCGCATGCGCCGCGGCAGGTGCTGCACAGCCAGTGGATTTCGGTCACGGCTTCATCCCAGCTCACAACATCGTAGTCGCTATCTAGCTTGGAGCAGTGTCTGGTGGTTTCAACACAGTAGCGCTGCGGCAGCTCCAGCCCTATCTGGCGGCACTTAGTGCACCAGCCCACACTAGCTGCCGACCAGGAGGCCAGCAGAAGCTCATAGCGCGCCTGTGCATACCGCGCGGCAATTGGGTGGGCTAGCTGGAACTCAGCTAGGGCGGCTGCCAACTCTACTAAAATTGGCCGCAGTGGACTTTGGGCAACCAGGAGCAAGCGCTCGTGGTAGATGCCCCGATCAACATCCTCGTAAGTTGTCATGCTCCTTCTCCCGATGCTTGAGTCCTACGCTCCAGCTTGGGCACGCAGACTTGGTCGTGGGTCTTTCGTCTGGCTACATGGCAGCCACAATCCAGGCAAATGTCGACGTACTTGTAACTATCACGGCTGTAGACCTGCTCGAGTTCGCTAGCTGCATGCTCCGCCTGACTTCTTTCCTGTTCTGGTGTCAGATCGTAGTAACCATGGTCGCCCATATTGTCTCCTTGTCAAAGAACTTCTCGTACACCCCTAGCGTAGGTGGCTGTATGAGCTACACCAAGCAGGACCTTTTGAGTCAAAAATATTTGACCATCAGGTAGGCAAATGAAACCGCCCCAGCTCAGAAAGCTAGGGCGGAAGGGGTTGCGGTCGGACTTGGGCCGGCGGTCGGTCGGTCTACTTAGTGGGAAGCGCTAGCGCTGGGGCAGGTCGGGGATAGCGAAGTGGATGCCCAGGCAGGCGCCCAGTGCTTGAACACCGTTCAGAAATGCCTCCAGGCCCTCGAGCGAGGCGTAGCGCATAGGCCACTCACCGGATGGTGTCCGAATAAGCACCCGGTAGGTGTTAATCGCTGGGTCATGACCCAGCCGCTCGGTAGTGAGGCTTACTTCGATGGATTTGGCCAGTCTTGTGGCGGCATCAGGTGTGTCACCTAGGTGGAGGACTAGCTCCTGGAACTGGGCGGCAGCGGCACTTCGATCACCAATGCTGTGGCTGGTTTGGGACATAGTGGTCCTTTCAAGGGGCAGATCTATTTGCCTAAAGACTACCACCCCAGGTGCTCGCGTCAATATGTTTTGACTCAATTCTTTGCTACACTCGAAGCGAAGGGGAGCCATGCACCATATCCAGCAGCACATAGTGAAGACGCTTATCTTGACCGATGCAGCACGCTTCTCGGAACTACGGCCCGAGGGCGTCGACAGCAATTTGTTTATGTACCATCTGAAGGCCGTTATGCGCGACAAGCTGGTGGCCAAGCGCCCAGACGGCTTGTACACGCTTACGCCATCCGGCCAGGACTATGCCGAGCGCATGAGCCTGACCATTATGAAGCCGCGTTTCCAGCCTCGAGTGGTTACCCTAGTCTGCTGCCAGAACGAGGCCGGCGAGTACCTGCTATACCGCCGCGCTCGCCAGCCGCTCTATGGCATGGTGAGTTTTCCCTACGGAAAAGTGCACCTCGGCGAGGGCATTTACGCTGCCGCCGAGCGGGAGCTGCGGGATAAGTCAGGCCTTAAGGCTACACTGAAGCACCGCGGCGATGGCTATGTTACCATCTTCCAGAACAATGAGATTGTCAGCCAGATCCTCTTCCATTTCTTTCTGGGCACCGCCCTCCAGGGCAGTCTACGAACTGATGATATACCCGGTGTTGGTACCGTGGGACAGGCCTTCTGGGCCCATCTATCTGCCGTGCCGGGCGCCGAACTTATTCCGAGCGTCCCAGACCTAGTAGCCTACCTAGACCGCGAGCCCAACGGCCGTTTCTTTGCAGAGCTGACATACCACTTGTAGCCATCTGGGAGTCTCGGTATAGTGGTGGTATCGGCATTCTAGAGGCCGCTGTGTCGGGGCACAGACACGACTACCCTCCAGTAGTACTTGCTGGAGTAGCCAAACGCGCCAGCGAATGGCAGTAATGTGGAGCTTGCAACCCGGGGCCTACGCCCTCGGCTCAGCGGCCTGGAGCCATGTTTACCGCGGCGGTATCTGCGGCGCTATGCGTCCGTTGTGCCCCCACGGTTAGCCTGCCACTGCGCGAGCTGTGGCAACATCCCAGCCGGGGCTCAGCTCGGTGCGTGGCTGACGCTTTGACGGAGGCTGCATGTCGTCCTCTCTGGGATGGCCTGAAGGCGATCGGGTCTCGAACGGGTTGTCTGCTCTGTCGCGATGGGGACCATCTATGTATGGCCAAGAAGTGGGGTTTAGCACCGCAGACGTGCCCTACGCGGTGGGTGATAGGTGGCTATCGGCAAGCCAGCTGGTGGTTCGGTCGCGGGGTAGCATCTCTCGGCGCATACCTATCATCAATCCTTCTTCCTTCCCCCAGTCCTCCCCTCGGGCCCCGGTATATGCCGGGGCCCTTCTCGTTGTCCTTATGGTTGCTCCATCTAGAGCCCATCTGTACAGTGGGGGAGACTGGCCAGACCCATGGAGGTGCCGGTGGATCCTTTCCCGTTTGAGCTACCGACCGGTGCCAACCCTGCTTGGCTGGGTATGTACCGTGATGCGAGTGGTCGCAATTTCTGGCCACCAAACCCCAGTATGAGCGAGCTACATGGCCGTCTCATCGCGTGGCTACGGAGCCAGAACCACCCCATGGTCAAGGCCCACGGCGCCGTGCCGGGCCGAGGTAGCATTAGTAATGCCTTCCCGCACCAGCACCACCGCTATTTCTACCAGCTAGACCTGGCTCATGCCTTCCAGAATGTAGATGCTGGGCGTCTAGCCCGGTTGCTTGCAGGCTACGAGCCCGGACTTGATAGCGACCGGCTAACGGCCTGGCTGCTCCGCTATGCTTTGGTGCGCTATCCCGGCGGGCAGGTTGGTTTGGTTACGGGCGCGCCAGCCTCGCCTGATCTGTTCAATCACTACTGCGACCACCACATAGACAGGCGGCTAATGCTGCTCATGACCGGTCAGGACTACCGCGGTATGGCCTACACTCGGTTTGCCGATGACCTTACCTTCTCCTCGCCGAGCCCCATTGGCGAGCGCAAGCGTCGCCGGATCCGTCGCATTATTGAAGAGGCCGGCTTCCGCTGCAACGACAAGAAGACCAAGTACAGTGACATTACAAGGCAGTCGGTTACCATCTGCGGCGTAGCTATCACCTACATTGCTGCCACTGGGGAGGCTACTATGCGCCCGACTCGAGCGGCCCGCCGTCGAGTGCGGGGTAAGCTCCATGGAGCATTATCTGGCAGCGTTACCCTCGGGCAGGCCAACGGGCACATGGGTGGACTCATTGCCCGTACGCCTCATGGCGTAGATAGCAGCGATTCCGCCATTCTAGCCCTCCGCCAGGCCCAGTTCCGTGTACTGGACCGCGCTAGGCCCCCGCTCTGGAAGACCACCACAAGCCAAGACACCGTCCAACTCAGTTGGGACCTGGACTAATCCGGGTCCCCTTTTCATTGCAAATAAAACCGCCCCAATCCAGAGGATAGGGGCGGGTACTTAGTGGGCGTTGCCAATCGTACGGGCTGGGCGGACAAGTCGGCGGAGTGCTTCATATGCAGAGCGACCGGTCTGGCCCACCCATTTGGGCGGGTTCAGGTTCACAATTGTGGCGGCATAGAGTGCCGATATTACCAGCAGGTAGCTCGCGACCACAAAGCCGTTGAGTTTTGTGAGCAGCTCGTAAGTCAGAAGCACCGGCAGCGTGGCCAGCGTACTCAGGCGAGCAGCTACTAGCCGGCCATATACCTGGGGGACACCACCCGTATGGAATTCGGGCATCTTAGAGCGCAGTTCACGGACGAAGGTCCAGATGAGTAGGTAGAATAGGCCCATACACATAGTGAAGCCTGCCGCGAGCACACGAATGATGTGGTCGTGGAACATGAGTACAACCGGCTGGATAGCAATGGCCGCTGTGATCAGACAGTACTTCGCCGCCCAGAAGTTATCACGCTTGTAGCGCCGCTTCAGCCAGCGGAGGGGGTAGGCGTAGAACCTAACCAGTAGGTTGTCGATATGGAGCATGACCTGTCCTATCAAGAGTGGGCCAATAGAACACTTTTATACCACAATTATCCCACCTAGAAAAGTTACCGCCCCAATCCGTGCAGATTGGGGCGGGGTCTAGCGTCGCGAGTGAGGGCTCATGGAAACCTGGTTGCGCGCTGCCCGACCGACCCGTGTGAACCAGCTTGACTGGGGTGGAGTCGGGATGGACACGAAGTAGGCCAGCACGTCAAGTAGCGCCATGATAAGCACCATTCTGCGGATCGCGGGGTTGAAAATGGACTGGAAGCCGACAATGGCGATTGTAATGTTTAGCGAACTCCGGAAGGCCATAAGCAGTCGCTGTACACCAACCCGCACTTCGGTTCCGTCCCTTTGCAGCAGTATGGTCAGCCATACGATTACCACACTAATCGCGCCGAAGCCGGTCACCGCTACCCAGTCCGTCAGGCGCCAGGCGGCCCAGCGAACACTCCAGTAGGCACCGGCTATGATGATGAGTCGGGCAAAGCAGAAATTGCTACGGCCCGTCAGGCCGCACAGTACGCGGAGGACACCGCGCCATAGCTTTACGAGCTGCTGGTCAAGCATTGCATACAGATTCACAGTGACTCCAGGTGCTATCGGGTTCGATCCACCTACTTATACGACAACCACGTGGCTTTAGCCAGGCCTGCTATAATTTACTTGATTGACACGTAGTTTTCGGCTATCATAAGCCAAGTGCTTCGGCGCTTTTTTCTTGTTAGCGCCGACAATCCGTCATTAACCACCATAAAGGACACCATGGCTCGCGAATACTCGCTCGAAAACACTCGAAATATTGGTATTATTGCCCACATTGACGCTGGTAAGACCACCGTTACTGAGCGCGTTTTGTTCTACACCGGTAAGACTCACAAGATTGGTGAAGTGCACGAAGGCGCCGCTACCATGGACTGGATGGAACAGGAGCAGGAGCGTGGTATTACCATTACCTCTGCTGCTACCACCTGCTTCTGGGACGGCCACCGTATCAACATTATCGATACCCCAGGCCATGTGGACTTTACTGTTGAGGTAGAGCGCTCGCTCCGCGTGCTCGACGGCGGTGTGACGGTCTTCGACGGTGTTGCTGGTGTGGAGCCTCAGTCTGAGACTGTTTGGCGCCAGGCCGACAAGTATGGCGTGCCTCGTATCTGCTTTATTAATAAGATGGACCGTACTGGTGCCGACTTCTACAAGGACATGCAGTCCATCTGGGACCGACTCAACAAGAACGCCGTCGCTATTCAGCTACCTATCGGTGCCGAAGACCAGTTTGCAGGCATTATCGATCTTATTAAGATGGAAGCCATCCTCTTCCGCGACGACCTGGGCAAGGTCTTCGACGTCGTCGAAATTCCGGAAGACATGAAGGCTAAGGCCGCTGAGTTCCGCAACACCATGATTGAGCGCGTCGCCGAGACGGATGAGGCCTTGACTGAGAAGTTCCTGATGGGTGAGGAGATCTCCGTTGCTGAGATCAACAAGGCCCTGCGCCACGCTGTCTTGAAGGGCCAGCTCTTCCCCGTGCTGTCCGGTTCCGCCCTAAAGAACAAGGGTGTGCAGCAGCTATTAGACGCCGTCAACGCCTACCTCCCCAGCCCGCTAGACATTGAGGCCGTTATTGGCACCAATCCGAAGACTGGTGAGGAAGACGCCCGTCACGCTGACGACTCCGAGCCGTTTTCTGCCCTAGCCTTCAAGATTGCTACCGACCCATTCGTGGGTAAACTAGCCTTCTTCCGCGTTTACTCCGGCTCACTCAAGTCTGGCTCCTACGTGCTCAACTCATCCACGGGTGAGAGAGAGCGCATCGGCCGCATCCTGCGTATGCACGCCAACACTCGCGAAGAAGTAAGCGAAGTCTTCGCCGGTGAGATTGCCTCTGCCGTCGGTCTAAAGGGCACAACCACGGGCAATACCCTGTGCGACGTCGACAAGCCAATCATCTTGGAAGCTATTACCTTCCCTGAGCCAGTTATCTCCATCGCTATCGAGCCCAAGACCAAGGCCGACCAAGAGAAGATGGGTATTGCTCTGCAGCGCCTTGCTGAAGAAGACCCTACTTTCCGTGTTCATACTGACGAAGAAACCGCCCAGACCCTCATTGATGGTATGGGTGAGCTGCACCTGGACATTATCGTCGACCGTATGCGTCGCGAGTTCAAGGTAGAGGCCAATGTTGGTAAGCCTCAGGTAGCCTACCGCGAGACTATCAAAAAGAGCGTTAAGGCCGAGGGCAAGTTTGTCCGCCAGTCCGGTGGTCGTGGTCAGTATGGTCACGTCTGGCTGGAGCTGACCCCCCAGGAGCCGGGTGCCGGCTTCGTCTTTGAGAACGCTATTGTCGGTGGTGCCGTCCCTCGCGAGTTCATTACTCCGACAGAGAACGGCGTGAAAGAAGCACTAAACAATGGCGTGCTAGCCGGCTACCCAGTTGTAGACGTGGCCGTCAAGCTCTATGATGGTAGCTTCCACGAAGTGGACTCCAACGAAATGGCCTTCAAGATTGCCGGCTCCATGGCCTTCCAGGAAGGTGCCCGCAAGGCCGATCCTATCATCCTCGAGCCAATCATGAAGGTCGAAGTCACCGTTCCTGAAGAGTTCATGGGTGACGTCATCGGAGACCTGAATAGTAAGCGTGGCCGTATTGAGGCCATGGATGACCGCATGGGCATCAAGATTGTCCGCGCCTTTGTCCCACTCGGTGAAATGTTTGGCTACACCACCACACTGCGTTCCATGACCCAGGGCCGAGCTGCCAACTCTATGGAGTTTGACCACTATGAGGAAGTTCCTCGTAATGTAGCCGAAGAGATCATTGGCAAGCGCGCAGCTGCCAAGAACTAGCCAGACCGTGTCCAAAAAAACGCCTTCGGGCGTTTTTTTGTTACCCCAAATGTGGTACAGTATGCCGCACCAGAAGTCCTGGTGTTCTATTCGAAATGGGGGCAATGATGGGCGATTATGCAGTCTGGTATGAGTTCGGCCGGCAAATACGCTGGTTTATGGTTCGGGCGGTCATCTGCTATGCAGCCGTGCTGGTGCTGGTCCTAGCCTTGCAGGTCGTAGTCCTGCTGCGCCAGAAGCTAGAGCTAGCTCGGCTCTATGAAGAGATCGAGGCCGAAAGCCGCAGCCAGCCAAGCAACCGTCCCTAATCCCACACCACAGCTGGCCGTCTGACCCAGCCCACACTCGCTAGCGGCTCGGATTTCCCCGAGCCGCTTTATCGTGCTCTGCTGCGGCTACCAGGCTAGTGATAAATACCCCAATTAGTTGTACAATATGCCCACCAATCGAGAGATCGGTGGCGGACAACAGCGTCTGTCTTTGACAACCAATTTCGAGCGCTAGGGGTCGCAATGGACCAGTACACCTACTCTTTCAACCAGCACTGGCACCAGTACACGCTTTGGCTCACACTCATGGGCATTGGCATACTGCTCATCCTAGTGATGGTGGCGGTCGTAAGTGCCGCGGTACAGCGCCATGAAGTAGCTCGGCTGGAGTCAGTCTTGCGCGAGCCCGCCGTTACGGCTGAACAAAGGCGGCCAGGGTGATCACTCACGCTCGCAAGTCTGCCCAGACAGGCCGACAGACCCTCTGTGGTACCCATGCTATCCGCATACGGCTGGTGGAGAATCCGTCCGCAGCTAGCTGTGGCAATTGCAAGCGCGTTGCTGTAGCCGTGCGCAAGAAGCTGCATTCCGCGGGGGTGTAAGCCTACCATGACCACACACCTAGCCGCCTTATCAGCAGGGGATGTGAATACGTCCACGCTCCGTGCCGCGTGCGGACGACGCGTAGCGAACGTAGACGCCACAACGCTCCCATCAGCCGTGTCTTGCGTTTCCTGTCTGGTTGTATACCGCGCCGCCACGGCGCTTCTATCGACGCATGAGCGCGACCAAATCCGCCGCTTAGCAAACGCCCGAGCCATATCCGAGTTGCGCCGTCGTCACGCCGATGAGTTTCGTAGTCTCTCAGCAGCAGCACTTTCTGAGCTATCAGAACTGGCACTCTCAAACAAACGATCGGGCAAGCCGCTCCTGCCGCCGCTCCAGCGTCAGCGCACCAGGGGAGGCTAGTGCCAGCTACTGCTCCGCACCCGGCGGCCTAGAACCTCTCTAGGCCGTCTTTCATTTACCTGGTATTACCCCTTTACAAAGCCCCCTAGTTGTCCCTATAATGGCTAAGTCCAACCCGGGCGTTTTTTTAAGTGCCCAGAAGGCAATAGCACTATTTAATGCTTGAATCCAGATGATTGACCCTTCGACAGTCTTGCAACCGCAAGAACGGGGGTCGCAAGGATTACTCGTCTCGAGTCAAGTAACAGATGTAAGGAGACTGCATGGCAGATACATTCAATCGCAATAAGCCGCACATGAACGTCGGCACCATGGGTCATGTCGACCACGGCAAGACTACCCTGACCGCCGCCATTACTCACGTTTTGGCCAAGAAGCTTCCCTCAGATATTAATAAGCCGATCAACTACGATCAGATCGACAACGCTCCAGAAGAGCGCGAGCGCGGTATTACCATCGCTACTTCTCACCAGGAGTACGAGAGTGAGAATCGTCACTATGCCCACGTCGACATGCCTGGTCATGCTGACTACGTCAAGAACATGATCACTGGTGCTGCCCAAGTCGACGGCGCCATCCTAGTTGTGTCCGCTGCTGACGGCCCTATGCCTCAGACTCGTGAGCACATCCTGCTCGCCCGCAATGTGGGTGTCCCTTCCATCCTGGTCTTCATGAACAAGATGGATATGGCCGATCCAGAGCTGGCCGAGCTCGTAGAGCTCGAAGTCCGCGAACTACTTGGTAAGCAGGGCTACGACGAGAATGCCCCTATCATTAAGGGCTCAGCCCTCAAGGCTCTCGAAGGCGACGCTGCTGCCGAAGAGTCCATCATGGAGCTGGTTAAGGCTATGGACGACTTCTTCCCACAGCCTAAGCGCGAGACCGACAAGCCTTTCCTTATGCCAATCGAAGACGTCTTCTCCATTAAGGGCCGTGGTACCGTTGCTACCGGTCGTATTGAGCAAGGTATCGTCAAGGTCAATGACGAAGTTGAAATCGTCGGCATTCACCCTACCAAGAAGACTGTCGTTACTGGTGTAGAAATGTTCAAGAAGCTCCTTCCCGATGCACAGGCTGGCGACAACGTCGGCGCCTTGCTCCGCGGTATTGAGCGCACCGACATTGAGCGTGGTCAGGTCCTGGCTAAGCCCGGCTCTATCACTCCTCACACCGAGTTTGACTCTGAAGTCTACGTTCTGAAAAAGGACGAAGGCGGCCGTCACACTCCATTCTTCAAGGGCTACAAGCCTCAGTTCTACATCCGTACAACGGATGTAACCGGCGAGATCGTTCTACCAGATGGTATGGAGATGGTTATGCCTGGTGACAATGTCAAAATGAAGGTTACCCTCATTGCCCCAATCGCTATGGAAGAAGGCCTCCGCTTCGCTATCCGCGAAGGTGGACGCACCGTCGGCGCCGGCGTTGTAACCAAGATTCTCAAGTAGTTTCAGCTACCGGATATCAGAGAAGACCCGCAAGGGTCTTTTTTGATTGCCTACGTCTGGTCGACTGGAATCGCCCCTCGGTGAGGGCTACGACCTCACCGATACCTGGACTGCTCTATTTGATGCCTGCGCCAACTAGAATCCCACTCGTCCGTCACCGTCTTGATCTATCACTCAAATTACGTTATACTAACTCTCATTAACAATAAACTAAGTCAAAGCACACGTTAGTTGCCGAGTAACCCTCTGCAGACTTTCGCTTAGGAGATACCCCATGGCCGACAAAGTCGAGCCCAAGACCGATCAGAAACAACGCATCCGTATCCGCCTCAAGGCGTACGACAACAAGGTCATAGACCAGTCGGCCAAGCAGATTCTAGACACTGCTATCCGTACCGGTGCCAAGGTAGCCGGCCCGATCCCACTGCCCACTGAGCGTAATGGCTACACCGTACTGAAGTCCACCTTCGTCCACAAGGACGCCCGTGAGCAGTTCGAAATGCGCACTCACAAGCGCCTGATCGACATTACCGAGCCCACCCCCAAGACCATCGACGCCCTCATGAACCTGAACCTCCCAGCAGGCGTGGATATTGAAATTAAAATGTAACACTCTGCTCTGGAATACGGAGTATATAGCGAAAAAACCGCCGTCGGGCGGTTTTTTCGTGGCCAGATATACTCAGCGGGTAGTCCTGCCTTGCCGCATAAGCCAGATCATAGTAGGGGAGTGGGACTTGTACTCTACCCGGTAAATATTGACACACAGCCCAGTAGTGGTCAGAATAGGTTTCGATCCGCACCTTTCTAGAAATGAGTCCACTGTGGCAAATACCCCCGAACAGCAACGCATTGAGCCCGGCGCACTACTGGGTATGGAAATGATAATTGCTTCAGGACTGCACGACCGTGCTCCGGACATTCCGGCCGTCAGCATAATGTACCTTGTCCACGCCTGGCTTGGTACGGCCTTCATAGATGGCACCCGCATCAAGTCCGTCCGGGTCGCTCTGCCGGGTGGTGAGCCTGCCGGTCTAGAGGCCGACATTACCATCCTGGTGACCGTGCATGTCAGTTTGGCCTCCGCGCAGTTCCTCGATAGCGAGCGCGTAGCCGGCCACGTGGACGAGCTAATGGACCAGGTAGTACGCATGAGCGGCTACCACACCCACCTCCGCATTATGGACCCCTACACCACCCGCAGTTGGGACTTTCTGCTCTAGCTGCCTCCCCAGACCCGCTGTCTTTCAGACAGCGGGTCAATTATTTGGAAGGTGTTGGATTGGTAGTTTTGTTCGACCTATCTGGCGATTAGCAGCTATGGCAAGTGGAGTCTGGGGCGTACAATAGAACTGTAAGAGGCGGAACACATGGACCAATCAGACCACGTACAACAAGAACTCAAGATCAATGATAGTACTGTCGGTAGCCAGATCGCCCAGGTTACGGTACTCAATGCCAACGGCGGTATGGTCACCTTTGACTTTGTCTATGTGCACCCCCGCCAGGCGGGTGAAGCACCGAGCGCACTGGAAGGCCAGGTGGTCAGCCGTATCACCATGGCATTTGCCGATGCCAAGAACTTTGCCGCAGCGCTAGACAATGTCTTGGTAGAGCACGGTAAGAAGTTTGTCGAAGCATAAGCAGAGGAACCCTATGGATATACGCAGCACTTTTGTCATAGCCGAGCACGCTCTAGCCGGTGTGGTGGCCCAGATCAAGCCCGCGCAGTGGGACATGGTCCTGCCGGTCGGTATGACGAGCAAGCCGGTCACATTGCACGAGACTATTAACTACCACATTTACGACGATGCCTTTGTACCAGACACCCTGGCCGGCAAAACCATTGCCGAGGTCGGTGAGGCCTATGCTGGTGATCTGATGGGTGCAGACTATATGGCTAGCTGGAACGGCTATATGGAAAAGGCCGTGGCAGCGGTTCAAGCCCTGACCGATGCCGATCTAGACCGCACGGTGCACCTGAGCTACGGCGATTTCAAGGTCCGCGAGTATCTAGAGCATATTACCCTCTACCGCGGCTTCCGGGTATTTGACCTGGCTACGTTTATTGGGGTGGACGCTACTATGCCGCCCGGTCTAGTCCAGGGGCTATGGGACTATGTGTCGGCCGAGGGCGACATGCTCCGGCAAATGCACGTTCTTGGGCCTATTGTGGAAGTTGCTGATAGCGCCTCGCTACAAGACCGTCTACTGGGTCTAGCTGGTCGTAAGCCCGCCTAGCATGCATACCAGCAGGCAGTTCGACGCCTTCTTCGTCATCCTCCTTGTTGGGCTGCTCGTAGCAGCAGCTATCTACCGACGGGAGCTCAGCGATGAACTGGCGCTCCGCTTCTATCGCGCTCCAGCCGAAGTCAGCATGCTTGCTACCCAGGCTGGGTTCTCTGATGCGGGCCGGCGTCTATTTTATCTGTCACGGCCCGTCCTGGCGGACAAGGCCACCATAGAGACCAACTGCTCGGCGGGTACACTCGGCTGTACCACCACCCATGGCATTATCTATATTCTGAAAGCTGGGGACGGAGAGTCGGCCAGCGACGAGATTGTCACCGCTGCCCACGAAATGCTACACCAGGCCTACCGCCATTTGAGCGACCAAGCCAAGCGGAGTGTTGATGACCTGTCTGGCGTTGCCCTAGGACAGCTCACTGATTCAGACATTACCCAGCGGCTTACGGCCTATGCCGACCCATCTGAACGGGCAGATGAGCGTCACTCTATCCTGGGCTCGGAGGCCCCCATCTTGACACCCCAGCTGGAGACCTACTACGCCGCGTACTTCGCCGATCGCACCAAGACCACGGCGGCTCAATCTCGCAGTCAAGATCATCCATTATGAGGTAAACTAGCACTATGAATCCCACTTTTGAACCACTCCACCCCAAGCGCGTCCTCTGCATTGCTGCCCACCCAGACGATCTAGAATTTGGTATGTCTGGCAGCGTTGCCAAGTGGGCCGCTGCCGGCGCTGAAGTCCACTACGTTGTTATTACTGATGGTGGCAAGGGCTCCGAAGACAAGACGCTGACGCCCGCCCAGCTCACTGCTACCCGTAAGCAAGAGCAGCAGGCTGCGGCAGACATCCTGGGTGTTAAGAGTGTTCAGTTCCTAGACTATGAAGACGGCGCTCTCGAAGTAACCCGCCAGCTTAAGCGCGATCTTGCCCGTCTTATCCGCCAGACGCGGCCCGAAGTGGTTATGACTATGGACCCTACGATGGTCTACGTTGCCAGCTTCGGCTTTATCAATCATCCAGATCACCGTGCCGCAGGGCAAGCCACCCTGGATGCCGTGTTCCCACTCTCACGCGATCATCTCAGCTTCCCTGAGCTCCTGGCCGAGGGCCACGAGCCACATAAGACCAGGACCGTGCTGCTCGTCAACTTCGAGCACAGTAACTACTACGAGGACATTAGTACCAGTATTGAGACCAAAATGGAGGCCCTGGCCGCCCACGCCAGCCAAATGGCCGACATTGCCGCCACCCAGACCATGATGCGGGGCGTGGCTGCACAGATGGGTCAAGCCGGCGGCATGATGCTGGCAGAGGGCTTTGTCCGTATCGACATAGACTAGTACGCGCGGAAATAATGACAATGAAAAAACTCCAAGCGTGTTCGCGCAAGGAGTTTTTCCGCTCTGTATGTTTGGTTGATACGTACCGTGGACACCGTGTACTTTGGTGGACGTGGCTCGGCCGAACAAGGCCCAGTTCTCATATCAATCAGTGATTTGCGTCAGAGGTACAAGCCCGGTTAGCTTCACTATGGCCTCACTTGCACTTGCCTGGAATCCTCGTACGAATTGCATGCTCATGGTTGCGAAGCTCCAAACGCTGAGTTCGGCTTACAGCCCTCACATGAGTTGGCTTTAAGCGTTACTACTTCGGGTGCTTCTAGCCTAGCATGTTCACGGGCCGCGTCAATGGTGCAAACTTACAATAATTATGCGCTTCTTGTGGGCGTAGGGCTTCGCAATTAAGCACAAGCGTATTACAATAGCCTCATATACGCACGAGCACTAATCTATTCGAGGTGAACCATGGCCGCAAAGAAACCCGCCCCTAAAGCAAAACCTAAGTCTCAGTCAGCGCCCAAGCGTCATACCGCCGCCCAACCGAAGGATCTCATGAGCTGGGGTGAGTACTACCTGGTCGAGAAGGCACCAGTCCAGATACCGACTAACGCCAAGAAAGCCATAGTCACCTATGCTCCGTGGGCTGTCGCCCTGGCCGCCCTGTACCAACTCCAGGCCATTCTACTGCTGGTTCGCTTTACCCTGCCGGGCTTCAAAGTTCTTGAGCAGTACCTGCCAAGCCTAGCCAATAGCTTTGCCTTCCAAACCATCTTCTATGTGGTCCAGCTGGCTTTCCTGGTAGTAGCACTCCCCGGGCTCTTCAAACGACAAATAGAGGGCTGGAATGCACTCATTGTCGTCGTCTTCGTTAATGTCCTGATGAATATTTACCGGGCATCAGTGCTAACCGGCGTTATTTCACTCGTCCTCGGACTGTATGTGCTCTTCCAGGTTCGTGAATACTATAAAGGCTAGGAGGCCGTCATGCGAAAATACGTTGTTGAGTTTATTGGCACATTTTTCCTAGTTCTGGTTGTTGCGCTTACAGGCAATCCGCTCGCCATTGGTGCAGTGCTAGTGGCTATGGTCTATATGGGTGGCGCCATCTCCGGTGCCTACTACAACCCTGCCGTTACCCTGGCTCTGTACCTGCGCGGCGCCATTAAGCGGCACCAGGCGCTCATCTACGCCGCCACCCAGCTTGCAGCAGCGTTTGTGGCTGCAGCTGTCTACTTCATCCTGAAGGGCACCGTGTTTACTGTACAGCCGGGTATAGACGCCAGCTTCGGCCAGGCCATGCTCGTGGAGGTCATCTTCACCTTTGCCCTTGTCACCACGGTACTCTATACCGCTGTCTCGAAGGCCACGAAGGGCAATAGCTACTTTGGCCTGGCTATCGGCTTTGTTGTCCTGGCCGGCGCCTATGCGGGCGGCCCTATCTCTGGGGGCGCCTTCAACCCCGCCGTTGGACTTGGACCGCTACTGTTTGATATTGGTAATTTGTCGACGCACTGGGCCTGGCTCCTACTCTACAGCGTAGGACCGCTCGTCGGTGGTGTACTGGCTTCTGTGGTCTACCATGAAGCCGAACTCGAGAAGTAGGTGCCACGTACCCCCGCCAAGCCAGTAGTGAAGCCAGTAGGAGAGTCGAGCACCGCCTACGTACTTAAGCTAGCCCTGTACCTGTTTCTGGGCCTAGTCTGGGTCAAGTGGGGCGATCAGGCCATATTCCCAGTCGGCTTCCTCCTGGGGCTACTCTTCGCCAGGCACGAACGCTTCCAGATGGATCGCAAGATTGAGTATGCCCTGCTCCTAGTGGCGGCCCTCATTGGCCTCTTCGGTCCGGGCATTTTCCTTATCGTCCATTTCTAGGTGTAATACGGTTGACAGCTGGCGCTCTGCTTGCTATCATCTTCGGGTAGCCATGTTCAGGGCCTAAACCCTGACATAAAAACTCAAACTGATCACTGGGGAGCGCGCAGGTCTAGCCAGATACCACGCATTCGCCAGAATTATTTATTGCTTACAGATAAGGTTTTTCATGAAAGCGCTGCTCGGCACAAAACTAGGTATGACTCAAATCTTCGACGCGGAGGGCAATGTTGCACCCGTAACATTGGTCGTTGCTGGCCCCTGCACCGTCACCCAGATCAAGTCCAAAACTACCGATGGCTACAACGCCATCCAGCTTGGTTTTGGCGAATCGGCTCACGTCAAACGGCCTCAACAGGGTCACCTGAAATCGGCCAATACTACCGCCCGGTACCTGCACGAATTCCGCATCAAGGACATTGTCGCTGGCCAAGACATTTCCACCGACGAGGCTCTAGCCGAGCTCGGCCTCAACCTGGGTGACAAGATTGACGTTACTGCCTTTGAGGCTGGCGACGAAGTCCAGGTTACTGGCACCAGCAAAGGTAAGGGTTTTGCCGGTACCATCAAGCGCCATAATTTTGCCCGCGGTCCTATGAGCCACGGTTCGCGTAACCATCGTGAACCTGGCTCTATTGGTTCTCAGTTTCCTCAGCACGTTATGAAGGGCATGCGTATGGCCGGCCGTATGGGCGGAGACACCGTGACCGTCAAGAACCTACGTGTGGTCGCTGTCGACGTAGAGCAGGGTCTGCTCGCCATCCGTGGCGCCGTTCCTGGTCCAAAGAAGGGCCTAGTAATCATCCGAGGACTCGCATCATGACTGTACTGCACTACACTAAGTCTGGCGCTAAGTCAGACAAAGCAATCAAGCTAGATACCAGCGTCTTCGGGCTTACCCCCAACGACAAGCTGCTTAGCCAAGCCTACAAGACCTATCTGGCCAACGGCCGTACCGCCAATGCCAAGACCCTTACTCGCGGCGAAGTCCGTGGTGGTGGTAAGAAACCCTGGCGTCAGAAGGGGACTGGTCGGGCTCGTGTCGGCTCCTCACGTGTGCCAAACTGGCGCAGTGGTGGTGTCGTTTTCGGTGCTACTGGCATCGAGAACTATTCAATGAAAATGTCCACTACTACCAAGCGCACTGCCGTAGCCCAGGCACTGTCGCTCCAGGCCTCCGAGAAGCGCATATCTATCATTGAGACCTTCGTTTCTGAGGGTACAGTAAAGCCAACTGTACAGCTGCTAGGTAAGCTCGGCCTTGAAGGTACAATCCTCCTGGTTCTTAGCCAGAAGGACTTGCTCGCAGATCGCGCTACTCGCAACATTCCTGGTCTCAAGGTGGTTACTGCAACCTACCTGAATGTCTTCGACATTCTTAACGCCGATACCATCATTATGACCGAAGACGCCCTGCCACTCGTAACTGCTTGGCTCAGTGGTGCCGCCAAGGTCCCAGCTAAGAAAGAAGCCAAAGTGGAGGCCGCATCATGACTTATCTAGTACTCCGTCCCAAGATTAGCGAAAAGGCTATGTTCCTAGCGGACCGCGGCCAATACGTATTTGAAGTTCCCATGACCACCAACAAGATCGAGATCAAGAAGGCTGTCGAAGCCGAGTTCAAGGTCAGCGTTACCGGCGTTACCATCATCATTGCCAAAGGTAAAGAGAAGCGGTTCCGCCAGATTGTTGGCCGCCAGAAAGACGCCAAGAAAGCCATCGTTACTCTTAAGAAGGGTCAGACTATTGCCCTATTCGAGGGAGCAAAGTAATGGCACTCAAACTCTACAAGCCTACTACCCCTGCTCGTCGCGGTATGACTACCCAAGACACCTCGATGATTACCAAGAAGAAGCCTACCAAGGCTCTTCTCGTAGCATCAAAGGTCGGCTCAGGTCGCAACAATCAGGGTAAGATCACTATCCGTCATCGCGGTGGTGGTGCCAAGCAGCACTACCGTCTCGTAGACTTCAAGTTTGCCGGCATAGCTAGCGCTACTATTGAGGCTATTGAATACGACCCAAATCGTACCTCTCGCATCGCTCTTATTAAGATAGAGGGTGGAAAGCTAGCCTACATTATTGCTGGCTCCGAGATGAAGGTCGGCGATGTTATTTCAAGCGATGAGAACGCCGAAATCAAGAAGGGCAATCGCCTCGCACTTAAGGCCATCCCAGTCGGTACCCAGATCTACAATATTGAGCTCGTGCTTGGTAAGGGCGGCCAGCTGGTTCGTAGCGCCGGCGTCAAGGCCTCGCTCGTCGCCAAGGAAGGTGAGTTCTGCCAAGTCAAGCTCCCATCTGGCGAAGTCCGTCTTATTCACGAAAACTGCCTCGCAACCATTGGCGGCGTCGGCAATGAAGCTCACCAGAACATTAAGATTGGTAGCGCTGGCCGTAAGCGTCACATGGGTTGGCGCCCAGCCGTTCGTGGTAAGGCTATGAACCCAGTCGATCACCGTCACGGTGGTGGTGAAGGCGGTACCGACATCGGTCTGCGTAAGGGTCCGGTTACTCCTTGGGGTAAGCCTGCTCTGGGTTACAAGACACGCAAACGTAAATCAACCAACGCCATGATCATTCGTGGTCGCAGTGAAGGCAGGAGAGGTTAAATGAGTAGATCACTCAAAAAAGGTCCATTTATTGATGAGCGCTTACTGCGCCGTGTTACTGAGCTTGCTGCTGGCAGTAAAGCTGTTCTGAAGACCTGGTCTCGTCCAGCAACTATTGCTCCGGAGATGGTCGGTCATACCTTCGCCGTACACAATGGCAAGCAACACGTTCCGGTTTTTGTCACCGAGAACATGGTTGGTCATAAGCTCGGCGAGTTTGCTCCTACCCGTAAGTTCCGTGGCCACGGCGGGAAGAAGGACAAATAATGAAAGTTAAAGCTACAGCTAAGTTCGTTGGTACATCTACCCGCAAGTTGGGTCTGGTTGCTGCTACCATCCGCGGCCAGCATGCTAAGGCTGCTCAGGTAACCCTACAGCACCTGAACAAGCGCGCCACGAACCCTATTGGTAAGGTGCTTGATAGCGCCATTGCCAATGCCGAGAACAACTACCGTTTGTCCGCTACCAGCCTAGTTGTGGAATCAGTCTTTATTGGTCCTGGGCCTACCCTTAAGCGCTTCCGCCCCCGTGCCAAGGGCGCTGCTGGTAGCATCAAGAAGCGATCAAGCCATATCACCATCGTGTTAAACGATCAGCCAACTGTTTCGGCCGCTGCCAAGCCAGCTGTCACCGAGAAGCCTGTAGCTGTAGCAACACCTACCAAGGAGGCCAAGTAATGGGTCAGAAAGTAAATCCACGCAGCCTTCGGCTCCAGGTCGATAAGGACTGGCAGTCTAAGTGGTTCGCCGATAAGGACTACGCTACTCAGCTCGTCCAGGACATTAAGCTCCGCGACGCTGTAGAGAAGAAGCTAGGCAAGCGTGCTGGTGTTGCTCGCATTGACATAGAGCGCTCACCCAACGTCCTGGTAGTTACCATTCATACCGCCAAGCCTGGTGTTGTCATCGGTCGTGGGGGTAGTGGCGCTGAAGAGATCAAGAAGCTTCTAGCCAAGATTGCAACTGGTCCTGTAAAGGTCAGTATCGAAGAGATCAAGAAGCCAGAAGTGGTTGCCACCCTGGTAGCCGAGAACCTTGCCAGCCAGCTTGAGCGTCGTATTTCCTTCCGTCGCGCTATGAAGATGGCTACTGAGACCGCCATGAAGGCCGGCGCTATGGGTGCCAAAGTTACCGTTTCTGGCCGCCTCAATGGTGCGGAGATGAGCCGTCGCGAGACGGTTGCTGTAGGTAGCATTCCGTTGCATACTATTCGCGCCGACATAGACTACGGTACCGCCCTGGCTCATACAACATACGGGATCATTGGTGTCAAAACCTGGATCTACCGTGGTAACAAATATTAAGAGGTCATAGCATGTTACTCCCACGCAGAACCAAATATCGCAAGCAGCAGAAGGGTCGCATTCGCGGCGAAGCTAGCCGTGGCGTTGAAGTTGCCTTCGGCAAGTTCGGCCTCAAGGCTGAGGCTCCTGCACGCCTGACAGCCCGTCAGATTGAGTCCGCTCGTCGTGCCATGACCCGCTACGTCAAACGCGGTGGTACGATCTGGATCCGTATCTTCCCTGATACACCCGTAACATCCAAGCCAGCCGAAGTCCGAATGGGCTCAGGCAAAGGCGCTGTAGACCACTATGTGGCCAAGATCCGTCCCGGTCGTATCCTGTTCGAAATGGATGGCATTGACGAAGCGACTGCCAAAGAAGCCATGCGCCTCGCTGCCGCCAAACTACCAATCAAGACACGCTTCATAGTGCGTCACACCCCAGGGGGAGAGAACTAAGATGAGTATGAAACTAAAAGACATTGTCGCAAAGTCCGATAAAGAGCTGCACGATTTGGTCGCAGATAGTCGCAAAGCTATCGCAGCGCTTGCAATTGATATGCGCACCAAGGAAGTCACTGGGGTTAAGCAAATTGCTGCCCACAAACGAATTGTTGCTCGCAGTCTGACGGTCCTGCGCCAGCGTGAACTAACCGCCCAGGGAGAAAATCAATGATTCGAACATTACGCGGGACGGTGGTATCTGACAAAATGGACAAGACAGTGGTGGTTGCTGTGGCCAGTGTCAAAGAACATCCCATCTATCGCAAGAAGTACCAAGTAACTACCCGGTTCAAGGCTCATGATGCCGACAACAGCTGCCATACTGGCGATGTTGTTGAAATTAGTGAGACTCGGCCGCTATCTGCTCAGAAGCGCTTTACCGTATCTAAGGTAATCAGCGCAGCTCCACAGGAGGATCTCGTATGATTCAAGCAGAAACCAGACTACGCGTCGCCGACAATAGTGGCGCCCGCGAAATATACTGCATCAAGGTGCTCGGTGGCTCTCGCCGCCGTTACGCTGGTGTTGGCGATATCATCACGGCTAGCGTAAAGTCAGCTACTCCTGGTGCCGGCGTCAAGAAGAAGGAGATCGTGCAGGCCGTTATTGTGCGAACTACATCTATTTGCGTTCGCCCTGATGGATCGAGCATCCGGTTCGACGATAACGCTGCCGTTCTGATCGATAAGGCCAAGCTACCTCGTGGCACTCGTATTTTTGGACCAATTGCCCGCGAGCTCCGCGATGGTGGCTATATGAAGATCATTTCACTTGCTCCGGAGGTGCTGTAATGAAACTCCGTAAAGGCGATTCAGTCGTCGTTATTGCTGGCCGCGACAAGGGCAAGATCGGTAAGATCCTAGCTGTACTACCCACCGAGAACAAGGTAGTTGTCGAAGGCATCAACATTGCCAAGCGTCACACCAAGCCTAGCAACAAGCAGCCCCGCGGTGGCATCCTAGAAATTACTAAGGGTGTTAACGTCAGCAAGGTTATGGTCCTCGACCCAGCCACTGGCAAGCCAGCTCGCGTTGGCTATACCGTCTCCAAGGCCGGTGTGAAAGAGCGTGTGTTCAAGGTGTCACCAAACGCCTCAAAGCCTAAGTCTGACAAGAGCGACAAGGCCGACAAAGCCGATAAGACCAAAGTCGAGAAGGCAGCAAAGCCCGAAGTAGCCGCCAAGGCAGCACCAAAGGCCAAAGGCAAGGTAGCCGCAACCAAAGAGAAGAAATCATGAGTATTATTCAAGACAAGTACAACCAGACTATCCGCGCAGAACTCACCAAAGAGTTTGGCTACAAGAATGTTCACCAGGTACCTAAGCTTACCAAGGTAGTGGTCAATGCTGGCGTAGGCCGCGCCACTGCCGACTCGAAGCATGTCGAAGACGCCACTGCTATTCTCGGGAAGATTACCGGCCAGCAGCCAGTCCAGACTATTGCCAAGAAGAGCGTCGCTAGCTTTAAGCTACGCGAGGGCAATAAGATTGGTGCCACTGTTACTCTCCGTGGCGAGCGCATGTACGAGTTCCTCGACCGCCTAGTCGCTGTCACTCTACCCCGCATCCGCGACTTCCGTGGTATTTCAACTACTGCTTTTGATCCTAAGGGCAACTACAGCCTAGGTTTAAATGATCACACTATCTTCCCAGAGATCTCGTTTGAAGAAGCTAGTACAAGCATTGGCCTCCAGGTCAACATTGTAACTACAGCTCAGAGCACTGCCGAAGGCAAGCGCCTGCTCGAACTCATGGGCTTTCCGTTTAGGAGGAACGCATAATGGCAAAGAAATCTATGGTCGTTAAGGCCAATCGTAAACCGAAGTTCTCGACTCGCCAGGTGAACCGGTGCCAGCTCTGCGGTCGACCTCATGGCTATATTCGTAAATTTGGTATGTGCCGAATCTGTTTCCGCGAACGTGCAAGTCGCGGTCAGATCCCCGGTGTAACCAAGGCAAGTTGGTAGGAGCAACACTATGACAGATCCAATCTCCGACATGTTAACCAGGATTCGCAACGCTATTGCTGCACGGCACGAAAGCGTTCGTATTCCTTTCTCTAAAGTCAAAGCTGAGATTGCTCGCATTCTCAAAGAAGCTGGCTATATTACTGACGTTGCTACCGATGGTGAAGGCATTCACAGGGTGCTGATGGTGACTCTAGCTGAGCAATCAGTGGTTACGAGCCTCATCCGTATCTCCAAGCCTGGTCGCCGCGTCTACACTGCTGCCGATGGTATCCCTACCGTACTTAGCGGCCGCGGTATTGTGATCATTTCGACTTCTGCAGGCATTATGACCGGCAAAGCTGCACGCAAAGCTGGTCTCGGTGGCGAATTAATCTGTAAGGTGTGGTAATATGAGTCGAATCGGACGTAAACCAATCCAAGTACCATCAGGCGTTACAGTAGAGCAGACAGCAAGTCTAATCACTGTGAAGGGCCCAAAGGGCGAGCTCCAAGTCACGCTACTACCAGGCATTGCGATCAAGCAAGATGGGGACGTGCTTCAGGTAAGCCAAATCGAGCAGAACCCAGAGACCATTAAGTCCTTCGGTCTCATCCGTACCCTGGTCGCCAATGCCATCATTGGAGCTACTACGGGGTATACCCGCCAGCTCGAGATTAACGGCGTCGGTTACCGCGCGGCTGTCAGCGGCTCGGTTGTCAATCTGAGCCTCGGTTTTTCTCACCCAGTTGCCTTCCAGCTTCCTGCTGGTGTCACTGCAGCCGTTGAAAAGAACATTGTCACTATCTCCGGCTTCGACAAGCAATTAGTCGGCCAGGTAGCTGCCAATATCCGCGCTCTGAAAAAGCCTGAACCATACAAGGGCAAGGGCATCAAATATATTGAAGAACACATCCGCCGTAAGGCCGGTAAGACTGCGGCAAAGGGTTAAGACCATGATAGAACTAAAACTACAACAAGCCGCCCGTCGCCGTAACCGAGTTCGCGCTCGTGTTTCCGGCACGGCCGAGCGTCCTCGTCTGTCGGTAGCAATTACCAACCGACACATCACCGCCCAGCTTATCGACGACACCATCGGTAAGACGCTGGCCTACGCCACTACGACTCGTGGCACAGCTAAGGGTACTATGACCGAAAAAGCCAAAACTATTGGCGAGCAAATAGCTGAGCAGGCCACGAAGCACAAGATTAAGAAAGTGGTCTTCGACCGCGGTTCTCGGCTCTATCATGGCCGCCTACACGCGCTGGCTGAAGCAGCTCGTAGCAAAGGATTGGAGTTCTAATGGCTATTACACCTGAAATCAAAGAGTTTGAAGAGAAAGTAATCGATATTGCTCGTGTGACCCGTGTGGTCAAGGGTGGGCGTCGCTTCCGCTTCCGCGCCACTGTAGTAGTGGGTGACGGCAAAGGCCGCGTCGGCGTTGGTGTCGGCAAGGGCTCAGAGGTCATGACCTCAATCGCTAAAGCTGTCGCTACTGCTAAGAAGCACATGATCACTGTACCTATGGTCCGCAACACTATTCCTCATGAGGTCAATGTTCGCTTCTCAGGCGCCCAGATCATGATGAAGCCGGCTTCTGAGGGGACAGGCGTTATCGCCGGTGGCGCTGTCCGTAGTGTCGTTGAAGCCGCTGGTATCCGCGACATCCTCGCCAAGTCACTTGGCTCATCCAGCAAGGTCAACAACGCCTACGCCACCATTATTGGTCTGACGCAGCTCCGCCGTATTACTGGCCAGACTGATAAGTCTGCCGAGAAGGTGGTTGCCACAATCAAGGCCGAAGCTAAGGCTGCAACTGAGCCAAAAGCGCCTAAGACGGAGAAGAAATAATGAAAATTCACGAACTCTCAGTCAGTGCCCAGCCTAAGCGCAAGCGCGTTGGCCGTGGTATATCTGCCGGTGGTGGTAAAACCGCTGGTCGTGGTACCAAGGGTCAGAACTCTCGCACTGGTGGTGGTGTACGTGTCGGCTTCGAAGGTGGTCAGAACAAGCTAGCTAAGCGTCTCCCAAAGAAGCGTGGTTTCCGGGCACTCAACCACAAGGACTTCCAAGTGGTTAATCTGTCCAGCCTTGAGACGTTTAAGACTGGTGCTACTGTCGACGCTACCATGCTCGCTGAGCTTGGGCTCGTTAAGTCAGCCCACCTGGCTATCAAGCTCCTGGGTAACGGCGAGTTCACCAAGAAGCTCACGGTCAAGGTCCAAGCTGCAAGCAAAACTGCTATTTCTAAAATTGAAGCTGTCGGTGGTACAATAGAGCTCGTAGCGAGCCAGAAGCGTGAATCCACTGAGCCTGCTGCTAAATAAGGCAGCCCATGAATTTCGAAACACTTCGCCAAATCACTAGCTCCAAAGAACTCCGTCGCAAGGTCTTTATTGTGGCGGGTCTTTTGGTTATATTCCGCCTGCTCGCGCACATACCCGTACCTGTTCCAGATAACCAGGCCCTAGCGAGCTTCCTCAAGACACTCTTTAATTCCAATCGCTTGCTTGGCTTTGCCGATCTGTTCTCGGGCGGCGCTCTGACCAATTTCTCCATCATCATGATGGGTGTTGGGCCCTACATTAACGCCTCCATCATCATCCAGCTCCTTACCCAGGTTATCCCCAGCTTAGAAGCCCTCAGCAAAGAAGGCGAGAGCGGTCGACAGAAAATCAATCAATACACTCGTATGCTGACGCTGCCGCTGGCGATCATTCAGTCATTCGGTACCATCATCTTGGTTCAGCAGACATCTATCAGTGTGTCTGGTACCAATCTTATTGGCTCGCCAACATTTGCCAACTGGGTGCTCATGATCACCACCGTTACCGGCGGCTCACTCCTGCTTATGTGGCTCGGTGAGCTCATCACAGAGAAGGGGATTGGTAATGGTATTTCGCTCATCATCCTCAGTGGTATTTTGTCGAGACTACCCGCCAGCGCTGGGCAATACTTGAGCCTTGCTACGGGTGACACCGGGAAGATCCTCACGCTACTTGGGTTTCTGGCCGCCACCCTGGCCATCATCTACTTCGTCGTCATTCTGAATGAGGGCCAGCGCAATGTGCCAGTATCCTATGCTAAGCGCGTTCGGGGCAGTCGGGTCTTCGCCGGAGTAGACACCCACTTGCCGCTGCGGGTAATCACGGCCGGTGTCATCCCTATCATATTTGCCCTCGCCTTCCTGTCAGTACCTACGTTCCTGGGGCAGCTCTTTACCAATGCCAAGACGGCCTGGGTCGCTCATAGCGCCAAAGCCCTCCAGGCCTGGTTTAACCCCAATGGCTGGGTCTACGCTGTGGCGTACTTTGTCCTCGTCGTTTCCTTTACCTATTTCTATACCGCGGTGGTGTTTAATCCCACCGACATTGCCGAGAACCTACAGAAACAGGGTGGCTTTGTACCAGGCATCCGTCCAGGCAACCAGACCGCAGAGTATTTACGCAAAGTGGTCAACCGCATCACCTTAGCCGGCGCACTGGGCCTTGGGCTCATAGCCATACTTCCATTCATTATTCAGTCATTCACGCGTTCTACGGTACTCACAATCGGTGGTACGAGCGTTCTGATCGTAGTGAGTGTTGCGCTAGAAACCGTTCGTCAAATCAGCTCTCAGGCTCAAACCCTGTCCTATGAGAGCTATTAAAGAGGAATTATGAATAAAAACCACCTAAATCCCTTTACAAGTGGCCTCAGATTATCTATAATCACACATTGTAGTACCATATCTTATGTCTGACACCAAAGAAGTAATTGAAGTTGGTGGCACCGTCCTTGAGACTCTGCCGAATGCAATGTTTCGAGTCGAGCTCGAGAACGGACATGTCGTCCTGGCCCACATTTCTGGCAAGATGCGCATGCACTACATTAAGATTCTGCCCGGAGACAAAGTGACCATGGAAATGACTCCATATGATCTCTCTAAGGCACGGATTACCTATCGTCATAAATAACCCAGGAGCTTAGGTAAGTGAAAGTCCGAGCAAGCGTTAAGAAAATCTGCTCGAAGTGCAAAGTTGTGCGTCGCGAAGGCGTCGTATACGTTATTTGTGAAACCCCGAAGCATAAACAGAGGCAAGGCTAAATGGCACGTATCGCTGGTGTAAATATTCCGACCGACAAGCGCGTAGTCATTGCTCTTACCTATATTTATGGTATTGGGCCAGCCTTCGCTGCTCGCATTCTTGAGACAACCAAGGTTAATCCCGACACTCGCGTCAAGGACCTCACCGAGGCCGAAGTCATTCGCCTTCGCGATGAGATCGATAAGAAGTACCAAGTTGAAGGTGATCTAGCCCGTGTCGTTAGCCAGAACATTAAGCGACTCAAGGAAATTGGTAGCTTCCGTGGCCTTCGCCACAAAGCCAATCTTCCAGTACGTGGCCAGCGCACCAAGACCAACGCCCGCACCAAGCGCGGCAAGAAGGTCACCATGGGTAGCGGACGCAAAAAAGCCGCCGCAAAGACATAAGTAATACCAGAACAGTAACGGAAAGCATACATGGCAAACCCAACCCCCAAAGCAAATACCACTCGTCGTCGCAAAACCAAGCGTTCTGTGGCTGTTGGTCAAATGCACATCCAGTCTACGTTCAATAACACGATCGTTTCTATTACTGATACCAGTGGCAATCTCCTGAGCTGGTCTAGTTCAGGCGCCGCCGGGTTCAAGGGGTCACGTAAGAGTACTCCCTACGCCGCACAGATGGCTTCAGAGAAGGCTGCTGCAGCAGCTAAGGAGTTTGGTCTCGCCAAAGTCGACGTCTTCGTACGTGGCGTTGGTAGTGGCCGTGAGTCTGCTATCCGCGCCCTTATGGCCGCTGGTATTAGTGTTGCAAGCATCAAGGACGTTACAGGTATCCCACACAATGGCTGCCGTCCCCGAAAGGCAAGGAGAGTCTAATGGCACGAGATCTAGTTTCTATTGTTAAGCGCTCGCGCCGCGAGAAGACCGCCCTGCATCCCAAGGCTGTTAAGGCTATGGCTAAGCGCGCTTACGGTCCTGGCCAGCACGGTCAGACTCAAGGCCGTTCTAAGCCCAGCCAGTACGCCATCCAGCTGCGTGAAAAGCAGAAGGTCAAGCGCACATACGGCCTGCTAGAGAAGCAGTTCCGTCGCGTGGTTGAAACCGCCGAGCGTAAAACCGGTGTTACCGGTGACATTATCCTTCAGCTGCTAGAGCAGCGCCTAGACAACGCCGTCTACCGCCTGGGCTTTGCCACTTCCCGTCGTGCTGCTCGTCAGCTGGTTACACATGGTCACTTCATGCTCAACGATCGCCGCGTTGACATCCCCTCTATCCTAGTCAAGCCAGGCGATGTATTCAGTGTCCGTCCGAAGAGTGCTGCCAATAGCTATTTCAAGGCCCTATCTGAGACTCTGTCATCTGCCGAGCAGGTGCGCTGGCTCAGCTTAGACGCCAAGAAATTGTCAGCCAAGGTTACTGGACTGCCGGCCCGCGAGGATATTGATGCGGACATCCAGGAACAGCTTATTATTGAGTTCTATTCACGTTAATTTAAGGTCAAGAGAGGATTAGAAGGTGATTTACGAAATCCAATTACCGGAAGTAAAACCGGTCAAAGAAGATGGGAACAAAGCCACGTTTGCTATCGAGCCATTGTATTCTGGCTACGGTATGACGCTTGGTAATTCCCTGCGCCGTGTTATCCTATCGAGCCTGGGCGGAGCCGCCGTTACTGCTGTCAAAATTGATAGCGTCTCGCACGAGTTTTCGACAATCGATGGAGTTAAAGAAGATGTTGTTGAGATTCTACTCAACCTGAAGAAGCTACGCTTCCGCGTGTTCTCAGACGAGCCACAGTTTGTAATGCTGTCCAAAACCGGCAAGGGTGAAGTCAAAGCCTCCGACATTAAGGGAACAGCCGACGTCGAGATAGTGAATGGCGACCAAGTCATTGCCACTCTCGATGCCGCTAAGTCCAAGATCGGTATGGAGCTCAAGATTGAAAAGGGCCGTGGTTACGCGCCGGTTGAGGGCCGCGAAGGCGAAAAGCTAGAAGTCGGTATGATTGCCGTTGATGCTCTCTACAGCCCCGTCCAGCGCGTTCGCTACAATGTCGAGAACACTCGCGTTGGTCAGCGCACCGACTTCGACCGCTTGGTTATGGAAATTGAAACCGATGGCACTATTGCCCCGGCCGACGCCTTGTCTCAGGCCGCTGAGGTATTGGTTGAGCACTTCTCTATCATTGCTGGCAAGCCTCAGGTTACTGCTGCAGCAGCCGTCAGTGATGACCGCGTCGAGACTGGTGCTGGGAAGATTATGATCGAAGAGCTTAACTTCTCTCCACGCACCGCTAATGCCCTCATGAACAATGACATTAAGTCTGTTAAGGACCTCCTCCGATTGACCGACAGCGAGCTCAAAGACCTCAAGGGTTTTGGCGCCAAGGCCTATGATGAAGTCCGCGACAAGATCGCTGAACTCGGCTTTGCCACCGGCGAGGAGCAGGGGGAATAATGCATCGCCATAGTTTCCAGGGCCGAAAATTATCCCGCGATACCGATCAACGTCGGGCACTGGTACGTGGCCTTGTTACCTCACTCGTGTTGTATGAGACCATCGTAACTACAGAAGCCAAGGGCAAAGAAATTGTTCCTTACTTCGAAAAGCTTGTCACGACTGCCAAGCAGGGTACACTCGCTAGTCGTCGTAGCCTGTCAGCCTTCCTCCTTACGGAGAACGCTGCTCGCAAGCTTATCGAAGAACTTCTTCCAGCACTTTCCGACCGCAACAGTGGCTATACACGCCTTGTTAAGCTTCCTAACCGCCGTGGCGACAACGCCCTCATGGTTCAGGTGTCTCTAGTCAAGAAGCCAGTAGCTATCGCTGAGAAAGCCCCTAAAGAGGCCAAGAAAGCAGCTACCAAGCCAAAGGCTACCGCTAAAGTAGCAGAAGGAGCAAACAATGCTTAAGACATTCTCACCCAAAAAAGCTGATATTACACATAACTGGTATCTGGTGGACGCCAGCGAGCTTACCCTTGGTCGTCTCTCTAGCCGTATTGCTACCATTATCATGGGTAAGAACAAGACCAATTTCTCGGCACACGTCGACGGCGGCGACAATGTCGTTGTTATTAATGCTGCCCAGCTCAAGGTCACTGGTAATAAGCTCACCCAGAAGCAATACCACCGCCACTCCGGTTACCCAGGTGGTCTCACCAGCCTATCGCTCGAAGAGATGATGGCAAAGGACCCAACCAAGGTTATCGAGAACGCTGTCGCTGGGATGCTACCTAAGAACCGCCTTACCGACGATCGTATGCGTCGCCTCAAAGTCTACGTGGGTAGCGAGCATGCGCATGCTGGTCAATCACCAAAGAAAGTTGAGTTCAAATAATGGCTGATACAAAAGCCCACTACTACTACGCTCTTGGCCGTCGCAAGACGGCTATCGCAACCGCTCGCATCTTTGCGGGCAAAGGCGAGATCATGGTCAACGGCAAGCTCGCCTCTGACTACTTCAATAATGCTACCCTCGAAGCTTCCTTGGTAGAGCCCCTCAAGCTGGCTGGCCAGGAAACCAAAATGCAGGCCACAATTAAGGTGATTGGCGGTGGCAAAGTTGGCCAGGCCGATGCAGCCCGCCTCGCTATGGCCCGTGCCCTTCAGGAAATGAGCGCCGAGCTGCGCCCAACCCTGAAGAAAGCTGGTCTACTTACCCGTGACCCCCGTGAAAAGGAACGCAAGAAGCCCGGTCTCAAGCGCGCCCGCAAGGCCCCACAGTTCTCCAAGCGCTAAAGCGCCTTATATCAATCAAGACTCCTTCGGGGGTCTTTTTTGGTCTACCACGTGTGCGCAATCTGGCAAGCAACCATAACAACTTTCGGGTATAATAGACCGGTGAATAGTCGTAGAACTCTGCTCAATATTGGTGGCATATCTGTCATCCTGCTTCTACTAGGTACGGTGGGGTTCGCCTACACCGGCGGTATCGACTATGGCGATTCGTTCTACACAACATTAATCATCCTGCTTACGCACTATGACCACCATGGGTTTAGCGACCTTCGCAGCCGCATCCTCGTGGTGGCACTTATCCTATCCAGCCTGGTACTGGTGGGTTATTTGCTTAAGTGGTTTGCCGAATATATGATTGGAATAGGTGAAAATGTCAGGAAACGTCAAATGAAAGCCAAAATTGCCAAGCTGAAAGGGCATTACATTGTATGTGGTCTTGGGCGCGTCGGTAGCCAGGTAGCGCGCGAAATGCATCACGAAGGTGTGGCCTTCGTGGCTCTAGATAAGGACCCCGTGAGAGTAGCTGAAGCCGTGGCCAAAGGCTATCTGGCATTTCAGGCCGATAGCACAGATGAGACCGCTCTCCATGAAGCTGCCGTTGAGCAAGCCCAGGGACTGGTGGCTACACTCGGAGAGGACTCGGCCAATCTGTTTGTCACGCTGGCAGCCAGATCGTTTAACCCTGAGATCTATATAGTGGCTCGCGCCAACCGTCAGGACAATGAGCCCAAGCTTAAGCGAGCGGGCGCCGATCGGGTGGCGTTACCATACCAAATTGGTGGTTATCATATGGCTACCATGGCGCTACGGCCTAATGTGGTGGACTACCTAGACATTGTCAGCAATCAGAAAGGCAGCCCGGACCTAGAAGTGGAAGAAATGGTCGTCACGGAAACCTCCAAAATAGCTGGTCGTCGGCTGGGCAATTTCAGCGAGCTCACAGAGTCCACCATTGGTGCTACCGTCATTGCTATTAATGGTGCCGATGGCAAGAGCCGGGTTCGCCCCACCGGCAAAGAAGTAATCTACCCAGGCGACCGCCTTATTATCCTGGGCGCCAAACAGGATCTAACCCGAGCCTCCGAACTTATTCGATAGCCCTTGTTCTCCGCGCTGTTCGCCTAGATAATAGGTCTATGGCGATAAACTCTTTCACTGACTACACAGTACCTGCTGAAATTGCCGGTTTTCGCCTCGACAAAGCTATTTCCACACTCACCAAAGTCCCCAGGAGCACCGCCCTTGCCTTAGTATCTGCGGGTGCACTGGTAGATGGTACTGTTCAACCCACCAAGTACCATGTGCGGCTCGGGCAAGTCATTAGCCTACCGGACCTTATTGTCACAGCAGAAGTCCTCCAGACCGTCCCCGGGCTGGAAATAGTCTATGAGGACGAGTACTGCCTTATCGTGGATAAGCCCGCGGGAGTTATTGTGCACCCTGCACGCCACTTTGCCGAGCCTAGCCTTGCGGGCTTCGCGCGGACTGTCTCTAGTGATCCAGACACGCTTCGGCCAGGTATAGTGCACCGCCTGGACCGCGGCACTTCCGGCTTGGTAATTATTGCCAAGACTGAAGCCGCCAAGCTCCAACTCCAGAAACTCTTCAGCTCCCGAGCGGTCAACAAGACCTACTATGCTCTAGTGCATGGTGCGCCGAAAGAAGCCACCGCACTGCTAGAATGGCCAATTGGCCGTCATCCGAAGCGCCCTACCCAGCGTACAGTTCGTCCCGACGGCAAGCCAAGCGCCACCCGGTATAGCGCGGCCGAGTACCTGCCTGGCTACACCCTGCTTGAGCTCCAGCCCGAGACAGGCCGAACACACCAAATACGGGTCCACTTGGCGAAGCTTGGCCATCCGGTGGTAGGGGACACGGTTTACGGAGTAGGCCGTCCCACACTTGGTCTCGACCGGTTGTTTCTACACGCCGGTCAGATCGAGTTTGCAAGCCCGGGCGGCGTACAGATAAAGGCGGTAGCCGCCCTCCCACAGCAGCTTGTGACGCTACTGGCAGCCATTCGAGATGGTCATGTTTGATAAGCTCCTGCTGAGTAGTGGGGTAGCGTCACAGCTTGAGGGGGCCGCCCAGCGTGACAGCGGAACGGTTGTGCTTACGGGGCCCGCACATCTGGGGAAGGCCAGCGCGGCTGGTATTATCGCTGCTATGCGCTCTGGCCGCCAGACCAATGACGCCAACACCATTGTGGTTGGCGACGGAATAGAGACAATTGGTATTCCGGAAGCTCGAGTGCTTATTCAGAGCCTGTCACTTCGCGCACACACGGCCAGTAAGCGCACAGTTATTATTGATGGCGCAGAGCTACTGACCAACGAGGCTCAGAACGCCCTCCTCAAGACCCTAGAGGAGCCACCCCCCGACTGTCTAATCATCTTGGTTACGAGCGACCTTGAGAGGCTGCTCATTACGGTACGCTCGCGCGCCATGGTTATCCACTTTGGGCCGGTTACCTCGGCTGCTCTGGAACAGTTACTCGCCGCGAAGCACCCGAGAAGTGCAGGTAAGGTCGCAGAGATTGCCCAGCTCAGCGCTGGTCTGCCTGGGGCCGCTATGAGCCTTGTTGGCGACCAGACAGCGCTGGGGCGACGTGCCGAAGCCGCCGAGCTCGCAGCCGCTGTGCGTAAGCGTGACCGACTCAGCAATCTTGCGCTCGCAGCACGCCTGGCAGCAGACACCACTCTGGCAGATGCCACAGTGGAGGCGCTCGCAAGTAGCTTACAGCAAGCACAAGACATGGCATTAGGCGAGCGCGTCACCGCTGTTCGTGCCTTGGAGAATTATGACAAGCGACGCACTGCCAATGTGAGCCTTAAGTCCTGCCTAGAGGGTCTATTTCTGGAGATTCGCAATGCTTGAGGGGGGTATTATTGTCTTTGCGATTATTATCCTCTACCTCGCCCTCGCTCGTACTACCGGCCGCCAATCTGCCACCGACCTAGGTGGTAAGTCCGTGACTCCGCAGCTTGCAAGCCTACTAGATTACGCCGCCAGACTCTACGCCGAACGCAAGTATGTTGCCGCCGAGAAAGCCTATCTACGCGTGTTGCGACTTGATCATAAAAACACCTCAGCTTACCTGCGCCTCGGGGCCATCTATATTGCCCAGAAAAACTACAATGATGCCATTGAGTGCTACGTCGTAGTGAGCCAAATTGCGCCCAATGCTCTGCATTTCCAGTATCTAGGACAAGCCTATCTGGAGAACCGTAACCACATTAAGGCCATTGCCAGCCTTGAGAAGTCCATAATGTTCGAGGCTAGCAGTCAGCGCTATATGCTTCTAGCGCGCGCCTACAGCAAGATAGCTAACCACTCTCGAACCATTACAGCGCTCGAAAGGGCAGTGGAACTAGAGCCTACTGCCAGGGCCCTAGTGCTTCTAGCTGACGCCTATGATGCCACCAAAGAGCGGGATAAGGCCGCTGCCCTCCGCTCCCGCGCCAAGCAGCTACGCGAGAACCAGCCACATCCAGCCCCTGGCATGATAATTGGCGGTCCTACTGCTTGAAAACACCGCCGTTCGATGTTATGATACCGTAGTTGTTTTGAGCGTTTTCTGCCCCAGAGTTTCCATTAGCCATACGCCGACGTAGCTCAGAGGCTAGAGCGGCTGTTTTGTAAACAGCGGGTCGTGGGTTCGAATCCCTCCGTCGGCTCCAGTCCTATGTCAGTTTTGTGCTCGTATAGCGACAAGCCGGGTTACCCAAGTGGTCAAAGGGGGCTGACTGTAAATCAGCTGGTGTATTCCTTCGTAGGTTCAAATCCTACACCCGGCACCACTTCGTCCTAAACAGAGCAGCTATCTGCCCGAGCATTACAAAATGCGACTTGCCGATGAATTACGTCGGATGTAGTCTAGGCTAGCAACCAACAGCCGAGTCAGACCAAGCCAATAGGCTGTGTGGCGAGGCAAGACCGAGTGACGAGCAGAGGCCAGAGTAATACAAGAGTCGTATTACTAGGCTAGAGCTTACGAGCGAGGTGCCCAAGTAGCTCAGTGGTAGAGCACTTCCATGGTAAGGAAGGGGTCGCGAGTTCAATCCTCGCCTTGGGCTCCATAGCATTGTATTCTTAGGTGTACTATGACCAGTATGAAAAAATTGTACTTATCCGACACCGACAAGAAGATCACCGGCCTCTGCGGCGGTCTTGGCGTCTACTTTGGCGTTGATTCAAACGTAATCCGCCTGGCCGTCATCTGTGTCACGGTTATTACTGCTATACTACCCGCAACGCTCGCCTACATCATTGCATCATTAATTGTCCCGAAGGAAGATCAACCCCATGCCAAAGCGTAATCGTCCCTACATTGCCCTGCGCAACGACGAGGATCCAACCACGGTCTACATGACCCAGAAGAATCCTAAGAACACGACAGATCGCCTTGTACTCAAGAAGTACTCCAAGCGTCTGAACAAAGTCGTCGAATTCAAAGAATCCAAGTAGTTTACTTCCCGGTTATCAACCTAGGTGGAGAGTGATACACTTGGTCTAGCTCACGGGCGGTGAGCACCTAGGAGAGTAGCTCAGTTGGTAGAGCACCGGTCTCCAAAACCGGGTGTCGCAGGTTCGATCCCTGTCTCTCCTGCCAAGATAAGTTCCCGTCACCATGACTGGAGCTTTTCTTGTTATGGTATACTAGCCGCAATAATGTAATATAAGGGACTTATGGATACAACTCCTGCTACGGACTCGCAATTAGCCGCGGAACCTACCACAACGCAGCTATTAGCCACCCCTATGAGACTAACAACCGATAAGTTTAGATTTCGGTGGCAAACTGACGAAGGGGCGGATGGGGTATTGAGCTTAACCTCCGCAGGCGTAAGTTTCGTGAGTGAGAAGAATCCTGAGAAAAACTGGAATACGCCGCTTTCAAATATTGAGAACGTCACCCAGAATATGATTTATCTGAAGTTCTACACAGCCGGCGGGGCCATCACCACCTTCAAAAGCGGTAATGAGCTCCAAGTCATCGCCTCTCTGGGCCTTGTCGGGGGCTTGGCCGGTATGGCCCTCGCTGGGAGGAGCATTGAGAAGAGTGGCATTAGCGACTGGCTACCGGCGCTGCACGCCGCTGGCGTTCGGGTGACAGACTCGGCCGCCAACACCACCAAAGGCTTCGCGCTGAGGGGGGTAAGGATTGGAGTATGGACGTTCCTCGTATGCACCAGCCTGGCGTTCATGATTGCCATCTTTGCTGCCTTTACAGGCCAGGCCGGCGGAGTCCCGAGTGTACTTATCACGGAAGCAATCATTATTGGTGGCCTCGTGCTCGCCCTCAAGCAGCTCCCTAACGGCAAGCGATTCTAGTCGTCGGCTCATCCAGACATTAGCCGGCCCAACACATAAACTAATGAGCCACATGAAAACGGCTTTTAAGTACGGCTTAATCCGGATGCTAAGCGCTCTAATCTCGTTCATCATGCCTAACTACAAACCAGCGGATAGCTGCAACTATCGTTTACAGTTGGGCGCGTTAAGCAGTCAACTGCCTACGCAGCCATCTACGAAACAATGCACCGCAGCTGTAAACTACTATGATTGCGCCAGACAGAGCGCAAGCACTATAACTGAGATAAAAATCAATGCGAATAATACGTATAGATAGGTCGGTGCATCCACACGCCTACCGTACTTCTTCCAGATCTTCTTGTCATGATCAGCTGGTAGTTTCTGCACATTGAGTGGCCAATAGCCCAACGTAGCCTTAGGGTGTTGTGCAGTAGAAATGGCAACAGCAGCGCAAAGAACAGTACAGCCAGTCCTGGTGTTGTTGTGCCCTCTGCAACAAACGCACTTGGCGTCAGGTACATAATGAACGCTGCATCTATCAGCGTCCCTATGAGCATGACAACGGGGCTAATCTAGTCTCGTGACCGCCCGAGTATAGCGCCACCAAGACCCAGTAAAGCTTCCAGCCCAACAGTCACGCCCAGCGGATACCAGATGAGGTACGGCACTTGGTAGGAGTTATGGATATAGGCAGCTACGCCCACGCCAACGCCTATGATAGGTGCTGCAATCGCAAGCACCACGAACAGCCTTCCCCTAGAGACGTCACCAACTAGCCCAGCCAGCTTCTGAAAGCCGGCTGCAACCACCGTAAGTAGCACCACAACAAACGGCACGAGCATGAGCAGTGCGACGGGTAACGGTATGATCAGTGCGATCCATGGCAGTAGCAGTACAGCGGTCGTTATGATCACAGATAGAACAAGACATGTAAGAAAGACTGGTCGTTTCATCATACAGCTACCATAGCATAACAACTGCGTTTGTTGGCGTGCAGTGAGGTAGCTAGATCCTGTGTTACTATGGGTTCATATGCTGAAAAAGCTTGGCTTGGTGGTTTTAGTTCTCTTCGCTGCTGTCGGCGTGCTGTTTTGTATTATTTTTCTTGCACTGCACTTTGGCTGGCTCAATGTGCGAGGCGCCAGTGCCGAGCGCAACAAGTTCTTTACAGATGCTGCTAAGGCTGTCACGCCCCAACAGGTGCAGGCCTTTACCAATCTAGGTGCTCAGCCCACTGGCGATCCGGCTGTCACTTGCCTAGAGCCTGCTACTGAGAAGCTTACCCCCGCCTGTGACTGGAACAAGAGCCCCGAGTGGGCGGTGGTACGCGCTGGCATAGCCAAGGATAAGAAGACCATAGAGCGCGTAGCTATCGAGACCGGGGTATCTTCACGCCAGATTGCCGCCGTTGTTATCCCAGAGCAGTTACGCTACTTCACGAGCGACCGGGAGAACTTCAAGAAGCTATTTGAGCCACTGAAGGCTCTGGGCTCCATGTCCAAGTTCTCGCTCGGAGTCTCAGGAATAAAGGAGGACACAGCAAAGAGTATAGAGCTGTCCTTGCAAGACAGCACATCGCCGTTCTACCCTGGTAGCGAACTAGGCTACCTCATCAGCTATCCAGCCGACGTCAACCATGATGAGCTACTGTATACTCGTCTCAGTGACGTCAGAGAGCACTACTACGCCTACCTGTACGCTGCGCTGTATGTTCGAGAAATAGAAGCCCAGTGGGCGCACCAGGGCTACACTCTACAGGACAAGCCGGGTATTATTACCACTCTATTCAATATTGGCTTTGGAAGTTCCAAGCCCAAGACCGATCCGAAGCTGGGCGGCAGCACCATAGTTCTCAATGATCATACCTACGGATTCGGTGAACTTGGCAAGGTCTTCTATGACTCAGCTGAGCTCACCGCTGTATTCCCACCGCAGTAAGCACTTTCTAAGGAGGTACCGTGAAGCTACGCCTAGTACTCATTATCCAAGCACTATTCATTCTGGCCACGTTTGTCCTTGGCGCTGTCCAGATGACGAACCCGAGCGTCGGACTCCTTATGCTTCACCGGCTTGCTGGTGTTGGGATGGGTGGCATAGCTCTTGTTTCGTTGTACTATGCCGTTAAATCGCGTGCCAGTACGGCCACACGGTATCTCTGTGTAGGCTTAGTTCTGTTGGCGATTGTGGGTGGCATTGGCGGCAAAGCTGGGGAGACGAGCTTCGATCTGGGAGTGCTCATGATGCGGATCGCCGCCTTTGCCAGCATGGCGCTCGTCATTGCTGCCTTACTCACCACTCGCCGCAAGTCAGCCCCGCAGTCGTAACCAACAAGATTTGTCTAGCTGCACAATTGTTGTTAAGCTTAACGCATGATGATTGTTATTATTGGCGGCGGGTTTGCAGGGGTAAAAGCCGCCCGGAATCTCGCCGGTAATCCGCACTTCCAGGTAACGCTCATCTCGGATAAATATTGTTGGGAGTACCACGCCGCACTGTATCGTACCAGTACAGGCCACTCACCCTTGGCAGTCAAAGTCCCGTTAGCCGAAATATTCGAAGGCATAGGTAATGTTCATATTGCGCTATCTCGCCTGGAAAAAATACACTCTAAGGACAAGGTCGTCCGTACCGCCGATGGCAAGGACCACCACTACGACAAGCTCATTATGGCACTCGGGAGTGTCACCGCATTCTTCGGCATAGCGGGTCTAGACCGGTTCTCCTTTGGCATTAAGACAGTAGACGAGGCTTTGCGGCTTCGCTCACACCTGCATACGGAGCTAACTGGTGATAATAAAATGGACCTGAACTACGTAGTAGTAGGCGCTGGCCCGACTGGTGTCGAGCTGGCGGCCGAAATGGTGTCATACCTGGGGCGCTTGCGTAAGCGCTACTTTGTGCAGAGCAAAAGCTTCCGCATTATCCTCGTAGAGGCTGCTCCACGCATTCTGCCAGCTCTACCAGAGGAGTTCTCCCGCGCCGTCCAAAAACGTCTAAAGCAGCTAGGAATTAAGATCTATACCAATACGGCCGTCAAAGCCGAGACCGCCAATACGCTGGAGCTACCAGAGGGTACCATTAAGACCCATACCGTTGTCTGGACAGCCGGCGTTACCAACAACCCTATCTACGCCGCACATCCTGAGCTGTTTAATCTTGGCAAAGGTGGCAAGGTCATAGTCGACGCCCAGCTCCAAGCCACCGACCACATCTACGTCCTGGGCGACAGCGCCCTTACTACCTATAGCGGCTGGGCCCAGACCGCCATCTACGATGCAGACTTTGTCACCACCAATCTAAAGCGACAGGCCCGTAGCCACGACCCGCTCGGCTACGCGCCGAAGAAGCCTATTGGTGCCATACCCTGCGGCCCGTCATGGTGCGCCGTCGAGACTGAGGGCTTTCAGGTCTTTGGCTATGCCGGCTGGATAATCCGGCGCTACCTGGACCTGAAACTCTATGTACTCTTACTCCCGTTTGGCCTAGCTATGCGAAGCTTTTTCCAAGGCTCAAGCCAGGACGACTAGCTCTCAAGATGGCAATGCTCGCCAAAGACAAATTCAACAGGTATAATATGGCCTAATTATGGCAAAAAACACTCCCTACATTTCAACCAAGCTAACTACCCAGCATATCGGTAAGACTGTCACCGTCAAAGGCTGGGTACACACTATCCGTGACATGGGCAAGATTGCCTTCATGGACCTCCGGGACTACAGCGGACTGCTTCAGGTGGTCATAGACGACCCATCCTCGCTTCCCAAGCTGGGCAATGAGTATGTCGTTGAGATTACCGGTGAGGTACGCAAACGCGGCGAGCGGTTTATAAATAAGAATATTGTCACCGGCGAGGTAGAGCTGGGCGCTAGCTCCGTCACGGTACTATCGGAGTCTATGGAACTGCCATTTGAGATAAATAAAGACACCTCGGCAGTCAACGACGAAGTCCGTCTGAAGTACCGTTACCTAGACCTGCGCACCGAGCGCATGGCGCGCAATCTGCGCCTCCGCCACGCCGTCGTCAAAAGTATCCGAGACTATATGGACGGCCAGGACTTTATAGAGGTAGAGACGCCCAACCTCACCAAAGGCACACCCGAGGGCGCCCGTGAGTTTATTGTGCCCTCACGCCTCCACCCGGGCGATTTCTATACCTTGCCTCAGTCACCGCAGCAGTTTAAGCAGCTGCTCATGGTCGGGGGCATTGGTCGCTATTTCCAGATTGCTCGCTGCTTCCGTGACGAGGACCAGCGCGGCGACCGTCAGCCAGAGTTTACCCAGCTAGACATGGAGCTGTCATTCGTTGAGCGCGAGGACGTCATGGCCCTGAATGAAGCCCTGCTCATCGAGCTGGTAGCAAAGCATGCGCCTGAAAAGCGTATCCAGACACTCCCATTCCCACGGCTTACCTACGCTGAAGCTATGGAGAAGTACGGCAGTGACAAGCCAGACCTGCGTGAAGACAAAAGCGATCCCAATCTGCTGGCCTTCTGCTGGGTTATAGACTTCCCATTCTTTGAGAAGACCGACGGTGGAGGCTGGACATTTACGCATAATCCTTTCTCGGCACCAGTACCGGAGCATCGCGACTGGCTTATGGACAAGTCTCATATTAATGAAATTCTCACCACCCAGTACGACATTGCACTCAATGGGTATGAGATTGGCGGTGGCAGCATTCGCAATCACCAGCCCGAGGCCCTCAAGCGTGTGTTTGAGATTATGGGCATGGGCCAGGATGTCATCCAGGAGCGTTTCGGCCACATGTTCGAGGCCTTCAAGTTCGGCGCCCCACCTCATGGTGGTATTGCCTGGGGCCTCGAGCGCCTTATCATGATTTTTGCCGGCGAGCCCAACATTCGCGAAGTCATGGCCTTTCCAAAGACAGGCGATGCCCGGGAGCCACTCACTGGCGCTCCCACTCCGCTCGAAGCCAAGCGGCTTAAGGATGTCTTTATCGAGTCTGTGATTCCAGCGAAGAAGTCGTAATAGCGAGGAGGATATATGTCTATTATTAATGCTGGATTCGGCCGCAAACGTGATGCTGTCGATCCTAAGCGTGTACCACCCGGACAATTCCTGGTTACCGACTGGCCTGTGCTCACCTATGGGCCTACGCCGCACGTCCCCACCGAACAATGGAGCTTCAAGATAGAAGGACTTGTCGAGCATGAGATGGAGTGGAGCTGGGACGAGATGCAGAAACTGCCCATGAGCACCATGAATACCGATATTCACTGTGTCACGCGCTGGAGCAAGCTAGATACCACCTGGCAGGGCGTATCGCTGGACGACCTATTTAAGCTCGCTGTGCCCAAGCCAGAGGCCAAGTATGTGGTTGCCTACTGCGACGGAGGCTACACCACCAATCTACCGCTCGCGGACGTCTTGAATGGCCAAGCTATGCTGGCTTTTAATTTCGATAACGCACCCCTGGAAGCCCAGCACGGCGGACCAGCGCGGCTATTCGTGCCGCATCTATACCTCTGGAAAAGCGCCAAGTGGGTGCGCGGGCTACAGTTGCTCGACCACGACGCGCCGGGGTTCTGGGAAGTAAATGGCTACAACAATCACGGTGACCCCTGGAAAGAAGAGCGGTACAGTGGCGACTAGCGTTCGTATTCTGTTCGTCTGCAGGGCCAATACCGGGCGCAGCCAGATGGCAGCAGCACTCTATCAGGATCTGACAGACATGCCGGCTGAGTCCCGGGGCTACGCCGTCGAGCAGCCTGGCAAGACACTGGACGAAGCACCTCGCGCCAACGACACTATCGCAGTTATGGACGAGGAGGGTATAGACATTCGCCACTGCGTGCGCCAACAGCTCCATGAATCAGATCTGGCTAACTTCGATCTAGTGGTAGTTCTGGCGCCAACCAATGAGTGGCCAGACTGGCTCCAGGGCGAACCAGACGTTATCGAGTGGTCCATGTCAGATCCCGTCGATTTTGATCGCGATCAGACACGCATTACCCGCGACGACATTAAGGAACGAGTAAAGGAGCTAGTCCTTGAGCTTGAGTAATGAGACCCATCACGACTGGCAGATAGCTACCATTGCCGATCGCTGGCAAGAGAGTGGCGAGGCTATAGGCCTGCGTTTGCAGCTGGAGAACAAGCCCCCACACTTAGCGGGCCAGCACCTGGACGTCCGACTGACGGGTGAGGACGGCTACCAGGCTGTGCGCGCCTATTCTATAGCCAGCGCCGACGACGGCAGTATGTTTTTTGATCTGGGAGTGCAAGTACTAGAGGGGGGTGAAGTCTCTGGTTACCTAGGTAGCTACGCCAAGCCAGGGATGCAGCTGGAGATAAAACTAGCCGGTAGTCACTACTTCACCTGGCATCCCGAGGATCCCACTCCCACCATGCTTCTGGGCGGCGGCTCCGGTATTGTGCCACTTGTTGCCATGTGGCGTACTCACCAGCAAGCCGCCACGCCCGCGCCTATGCGTGTCCTCTACAGCGTCCGGCAGCCCGAGTCGCTCATGTATGCCGCTCTATGGGACGATCCCAACACTTTTCTTAGCTTCACCAATGTAGCGCCAGAAGGCTGGACAGGGTATCGGCGTATCTTTGATGCCGAAATGCTGCATGAGACGGTAGGGGAAAGCAAGCAGTTCTTCATCTGCGGGCCAACGCCATTCGTAGAGGCAGTGAGCAGTAAGCTGGTGGAGGTGGGCTACGCGCCAGAGAGCATCAAGACCGAGCGTTTCGGACCCACAGGACCGCGAAAACCATAGCCAACTCCTCCCAGGCGCGCTAAGATAAGCTAATGCTACCTCGATTGCTAATTATTATTGCCCTTAGCACCGTCCCGGCTCTCTGCCTGGCCGATGCAGCTTCGGATCTAGGTCCGGCAGCGTCTACTCCTGCTGCGGCCAACCAGTCTCTCGACTCCAGCATGTTACAGTCCGGCTCCTCGCAGGCGCTCCAGGCTATAGCAGACAGACAGAGCGAGTCCCTGTCTGCCCCCAATCTTAATACGCTTCAGCCAACCGCCGACAAGCTTACTGTCACCACCTATCTAGCAGGTGAGGCCGATAGCGCACCGGAAGATCCAAACGCCCCCGACTATGTGAGCTGGATCACCGGGGGTTCCCTTGCAACCATTATTGTCCTTTATATGCTCTACTATGCTCTGACCGTGCGTCACATTAAGAAGCACTACGCCACGCGTCACGCCTAGCCATCTTATCCCGGCCAGCCAGACGTTTCTGCTCTTGGCAGAGCGTTATTCTTGCTAGCTTAGGCAATAAAATGGTTTAATAAAGCTAATGGTTTGTCCAAACTGTCAGGCCGATGATAATGTTGCAATTCAGGGTCAAAGCTTCTGCCTGAATTGCGGATTCCTTATACCCGAAAAACCGGTAACTGCCCAACCAGCACCGGCAGTACCCAAGCTACCCACGCCGGCGGCGGTTACTATTACTACTGGCCCAACCGCTCATGAACGCACGCTCACTTCGCCCGCCAAGCTCACACCCAGCGAGCACCCGGCGCTAAAACCCCTGCCAAAAGTCCCAGCCCCCAGTCCCCAGTCCTCCCCTCAGCCCATGGTAGACAGCATGAGCACTCCCAAGAGCCAGCCTGCAGCTGCCCGTCCGCGGCCTCGGGCTACCGGAAGTTTTGGTAGTCCCGCTGGCCCAGCTCTGCCCACTGTCTTACCGGTTCCTGCCCTCCTACCGCACGCTAGCCCAAGCAAGCCACTTATGGGCACCGCGAGATCGAGTAGCACTTCGCCCCATGGACGTATCAATACCGGTCACGGGCCCATGATGGCGCTCAGCGGGGCGCACAGTCTAGCCCACCACCATAGTTCGAGCCCAGTTGGTCGACGATTTGGACTAACCGCCACTATTGTTGTCGCCGTACCCGCTGCACTGTGGTTCGCCATTAAGCTTGGTTCAATCCGGGGGCAGTCCCTCACCTGGAGTCGTCACTCCGCCGGCATGCTCTGGTCGCTACTTGTTGCCTCCAAAACCGGCCTAGCAACGCACCTGGGGCTTATCGGCCTTATTGCTGTAGTAGGCTATGGCGTTCTTGGTATTTTAACTAAGGTGTGGGCATTGGCGGCCCTGACGCATGGCTACGCGAAACAGCTTGATGAGCGACCGGTAGACCCTGGTGATTGGTCAGTAGCTGCCTGGAACTCCCTTCCCGGGCTCATTGGCGTCGACTTACTTGGCGCAGTCTTGGTAATACCCGTTATAACGGCCGGCATTGCTATCGTGTACCTCGCACCTACCCTAGGCTACGGTGCTGTTGTTCAGTACGCGGTGCAGGCAGTCGGTGGTGGCGCGGCGCTTCTACTAGCAATCGCGGTGGGGGCACGAACAGTCTATAGCAGCCAAGCGGTGGTTCTTGGGGCTCTCAGCCCCCTGGCAGCCTGGAAGGTCGGTGGCCGGCTCTACCGCGCTAGGCGGCGCCATACTCTGGGTGTGGCCGCACTATCACTTGCAGTAGTTTTGGGCGTAGGTCTCCTCGCGCTTGCAATCATCGGCACTGCGGCCGTCACTCTGGGCACCATTGGCGACCTAGCCACCTATCTCAGCCTTATTCTATTCGTTTCTATCGTTGCTATTGGCGTTGCCTACCACTACGTCCTGGTCTACGTTGTTGTTCTGTGGCTCCACGCCTATCGCGAAGCCGTAGCAGCACACCTGCCAGACGCCCTAGTTGCCCTTACGCTTGGCCGTAATGATAGCCGCGCTCAGCTCGCCCCGGCAATCATTCTCGGACTCAGCCTTATGTTGCTTGCCGGTGGGGCCGTAGTAGCGGTCTGGCTCCTGGGTGGCCCACTACTTACAGGTGTGGGCAACGGCGCTGGCTTCTGGTTTGTTTGGCGCTAAACTGCTTGACTTTTGGCTCCCAAAGGCTATAATTTGACTAAAGGCTCCTAGGAGGCTTTTTTGATTGGGCAGTATCTGAGATACTAGCTGTAGAGGAGTAGATATGAACAGCATCGTCGCGTATTTCCGTGAGGCCAGAGCCGAGCTCATGAAGGTCAATTGGCCCACCCGCAAAGCCGCCGCCCAAATGACTCTGACCGTGATCGTTTTCTCACTGGTCATCGCCTTTTTCATCGCCGGTCTTGACTACGTTTTCACGACCATTTTGCAACGAATAATCTTGAAGGGTTAGTATGTCCAAAGACACAAAACAGCAGTGGTACGTTATCCATACCTATTCGGGCTATGAGGATCGTGTCTCCGAAAACCTCCGCCAGCGTATTGAGACCATGGATATGGCCGACAAGATATTCGACGTGATTGTCCCTAAGGAAAATCAAATCGAGATTAAGAACGGCAAGCGCCGCATTGTTGAGCGCCGCATATTCCCAGGCTACGTGCTGGTTCAAATGGACGTTACCGAGGACTCTTGGTACGTTGTCCGTAACACACCAAACGTTACCGGCTTTGTTGGCTCAGGCACTACACCTACCCCAATCAGCCCAGATGAGGTCCGTCATATCCAGAAGCGCATGGGAGTTGAGGAGCCGAAGTACAACATTGACTTCAGCATTGGCGAGTCGGTCAACATTACTGACGGTCCCTTCAAGGGCTTCGACGGTATGGTCAATGAGATTGACGAGAACAAGGGCAAGATCAAGGTCCTCGTAAACATGTTCGGTCGCGAGACACCCGTGGAGCTCGACAGCCTCCAGGTCAAGAAACTGTAATTAATAAATGATGTGGGAGACCCGCCCCGGCGGATCGTTTGCACCACGAAGGAGATACTATGGCAGAACCAAAAGCAATTAAAGCCCGCATCAAGTTCCGAGTAATGGCCGGCAAGGCTACACCAGCCCCTCCCGTGGGATCCACCCTGGGTCAGCACGGTCTGAACATGATGGAGTTCATTAACGCCTTCAACGAGCAGACCAAGGGCTTTGGCGACGTTATTGTCCCCGTTAAGATCACCGTCTACGTTGACCGGACTTTCTCGTTTACTACTTCTACGCCCCCAGCCGCTGGTCTTATCCGCAAAGCTGCCGGTGTCGAGAAGGGCTCTGGCGTTCCGAACAAGACCAAGGTTGCCAGTCTAACGAAGGCCCAAGTCAATGAGATTGCCGAAATGAAGATGCAAGATCTCAACGCCAATGACATTGTTGCCGCTGCCAAGATCATTGCCGGCCAAGCGCGCAGCATGGGCATTACCGTCGAAGAATAATATTAGTTGATGTGGGAGTCCCGCTTACGCAGGACGCTGGAACCACGAAGGAGTTAATTATGGCTAAGGCCAAGTCCACCGAAAACCAACCCGAGCTCGAGCCAGTTGAGCAGGAAATTATTGAAGAAATTGCCACCGAGGCCGCCGAGCTTGTTGCCGAAGACGTTGCTGCTGCTGTAGAGCCTGTCGAGGAGTCCGACGCCGACGTAAAGTTCACCAAAGCCGGCAAGCATAGTAAGAAAGCTGTTGAAGAAGCCGAAGCGGAAGCTGAGCGCAAAGCTCGTGTTGCCGAGGGCAATGACGAAGAGGATAAGCCCAAGGCTGTCCAGACCAAGCCCAATCCGCTGCACATGCATGGCAAGAACTGGCGTGCTGCCAGCGAGCTTATTGACCGCGACAAGAGCTACGAGCTAGTTGAGGCCGTCACACTCGCCAAGCAGACATCTAAGGTGAAGTTTGACGCCAGCGTAGAGCTGCACGTCAACCTGGGTGTAGATCCCCGCCAGGCCGACCAAATGATCCGTGGCACCCTGGTACTACCAGAAGGCACCGGCAAGAAGATCCGCGTGGCAGTTATTGCACCCGCCGACAAGCACGACGCCGCCAAAAAGGCCGGCGCTGACATTGTCAAAGACGACTCACTTCTGGCCGACATTGAAGCTGGTAAGCTGGACTTCGACATGCTGGTTGCCACACCGGACATGATGGCTAAGCTCGGCCGGGTTGCCAAGGTTCTAGGACCTAAGGGTCTCATGCCGAACCCTAAGAGCGGTACCGTCACTGCTGATGTCGCAAAAGCCGTCGCCGAGGCCAAGGCTGGTCGCGTGGAGTACCGTATTGATAAGCAGGCTATTGTGCACCAGGCTATCGGCAAAGTCAGCTTTAGCGAAGCACAGCTGCTCAACAACGCCCGTACCCTCATCAACGCCTTACTCAAGGCTAAGCCATCGTCTGCTAAGGGCACCTATGTAAAGGCTATCAATCTGACAACCACCATGGGACCTGGCATTAAGCTCGACGTCACTTCGGTTATTGCCGAAGCCAATCCCAAGAAGTAATTAAGACTTCTCCAGAAAAAAACCGCCCATAGGGGCGGTTTTTTTGGTATTAAAAGCCCAATCTGTTAGTCTGAGCACAGGTGCGCCCTTCGACAATAAGGATATGATATGACGGATACCTCCACTCCTAACGATACTTCGGTTATCGCCCAGCTAAAGCGGCTGTTCGATGCCATGCTCTGCAAAGAACCGCTCTTCAAACCCGCCAATGACCGAGCCGCCCTGGACTTCATTCTGCTCATCCTCGCGCAAACCGGCGGGGTCATGAACGGCCCTCAGATTATCGCTGCCCGCGAGGCCGGGCAGATCGTCATAGAGCCCTTTCACCCACAGCTCGTCCAAACCAGCAGCGTTGACGTCCGTCTCGGGCCCAGCTACTGCACGACACGCTCAGATGTACCCTCGCGCATTATGAACCCGTATGACCCCGACAGCATCCAGGAGAGCTTCAGCAACGCCAAAACGGCCCTAACGCACGAGGAATGGTGCCGGCACACTGGGCACTCGCCGCTCAGCAATATCCCACCAGATGCGCAGATCATTGTACTTCATCCCGGGGAGCGCATCCTTGGGCACACCATGGAGTCAATTGGCATCAAGTACGGCGGCACCAGCATGATGCACGCTAAGTCCACGATCGGTCGCCTAGCCATTAGCGTCTGTTACGATGCCGGCTGGGGCGATGAGGGCTTTGTGGCCCGCTGGACCATGGAAATCAAGAACAATAACAACGACGTCTCGGTGCCTCTGGTGGTAGGGCAGCCGATTGCCCAGATGATCTTCTTCAGCATGCAGCCATCTGGCCAGTCGTATGGCACCTCCGGTCACTACCAGACTGGTACCAACGTGGCCGAGATTATAGCGAACTGGCTACCCTCACGAATGTTGCCCCGTCCCCTGGAGATCATCGACTTTACCGCCGAGTAGTCAGTTGCTCCTACGCGCACGATCCGCTTGTCGGATCGTGCTCAAATAGACCTACTGAACACCGACCAGCTCAACATCAAATACTAGGACTGAGCCGCCGGGTATTGGCCCCTGAGTTGTATCACCATAGCCCACTTTTGGTGGCACTATTAATCTGCGTTTACCGCCTATTTTCATACCCAAAACCCCCGTTTCCCAACCCTGTATTACCTGGTGTTGGCCTGGCACAAACACAAAGGGCTTGCCTTTAGAGTAGCTTTCATCAAATAACGCGCCAGTCGTCAACCACCCACGGTAGTTCACCGTCAGCTGTTTACCAGCGGCAGCCTCTGCGCCGCTACCAAGGCTAATATCCTGGTATAGTGCATTCTCAGCAGTTTTGTACTGATCAAACTGGCTGAAGTCTGAATCTGGCTTATTGGGATCCGTACCGCTGGGTTGCGGGGTACTACCGGCTGGTTTGGCTCCACCACCACTTGGGGTGGAGGTATCTATGGGAATACTTGACCCAGCTTGACCGGCATTACTAGTCGCAGTATTCAGACTAATACTGTCAGGGCCTGGCGCGGGCTGCAGGCGTGGGCTACCCTGCGTATTGGTATTGCTACTTGCCGAAGAGCTCTCCGCCTCGTCTTGGGAGCGGACGTGCCAGTACCACAGTCCACTTACCATCCCCCCTGAGAGAATGAGCGAAGCGCTGGCTAGTAAAGTAATCTTCTTTGGCGACATAGCCTTTATTGTAGTATGACGAGCGCATTACAGATAGAGGGAGTCTAGTGCTTGGCTTTTGTTCGGTTTCTAGGTATCATACACATAGCAAGGGCGGAGTAGCTCATTCACAATCTGAACGCAACAGAAAGCGGTCGCCATGATCCGAAGTCTCAGCAATCAAGATGAAGGCATGTATATAGTTATCGAAGGTGATGAAGGGGCTGGCAAAACAGAGCAAGCCCATCTGCTTGTCGAAGCACTTAAACTCCGCGGCATCCGTGTGCAATACGTACGAGAACCGGGTGGAGACCCTTTTGCAGAAGAGTTGCGCGAGATGTTAAAGCACTCGCCGCACCCCATCGACCCAATGGCCGAGGTTTTCGGATTTTCGACGGCCCGCGCAAATATGCTTGCCAAGGTTGTCCGGCCAATGCTGGACGCGGGCACATGGGTCGTGTCAGATCGTAGCTATACTTCGACCATCGCACTTCAGGGATACGGCCACGGACTACGCGACGATGCGCGCTTCGTGAACATGTTTACGTCCTCCGGCATACCGGGTGATCCTCGGCACATTTTCACTCAGCTAGTCATGTGTGCCATTGTAGCCGCGCAGCCACATATAGAGTTCATTCTGGACATCCCGCTAGACATCGCGCTCGAACGTGGCCACGCCAGAGATGCCCTCGAAAACCGTGTGGTTGCCGACCGCTACGAAGACGCTGGCCTGGAGTTTCGTCGCCGCGTCAACGACGGCTACCGCAACCTCGCACGTTTTAATGGCTCGTACCGCGGTATCGACGGTAACCGTGATCGGCAATCCGTTCATGCCGAGATCATGCAGGGTATAGTCTGGCTTATCGCCTGGGGAGCGGGAATTACTCTGGAGGACGATCAGTATGTCATCTCACGCGCCGCGACAGACGCCCAGCAGTCCAAGAAGGCACTATCCACTATCCACCAGCTCACAAAGGACCTGTCATGACCAGCACCACCTACTACCAAGAAGAGTTCACCGCTGCCGAGCGGAGCATCCTCCGCCATTTCTTCACCAATCTGGATGGGCCGGTATTCGCGCTCACCAACATGCCACAGGTAGTCGCCGGTGCGCTTTTTGCCCGTTACTCGCGGACGCACAAGAGTCTGCGCCGACTCTTCCTGGACGAGTTCGCGAAGGATTTCGACCCTGAAAGTTTGACCATGACTAGGGCTGGCCTGGCCCGCGCCGAACAGATGTACGAGAAGGTCTTCTTCGAGTTTGGTGACGACTCAGTCGCCCAGCTCGGCGGAGTCCACTTGGCCTGCGAGCAGGCCTCAAACATCCTGACCAAAGTACTTGAGTGGGGGAGGCTTATGGCCTATTTAGAGCAATCCACACGCTACATTGCCTACGACGTCCAGCAGGGCGGCCTGTACCGCTACTACCGAGACGCGGCCGTTCTGGACTCACCGCTCGGCAGCAGCTACACCGCTGTCATGGATGAGGCTTTCATGGACTACTCCTGGCTACTCGCGGAGCTCACCCAGTACGTGCGGGAGACGACGCCCCGGCAAGCATCAGACTCAGATACCGCCTACCAGAACGCCACCCGGGCCAAGGCACTGGACGCAGTTCGCGGGCTACTACCGGCTGGTACCACCTCCAACCTGGGCATGTACGGCGACGGCCAAGCCTACGAGGCGCTTCTGCTCCGTATGAGGGTGCACCCCCTCCAGGAGGTCCGCGACTATAGCGAGCTCATGCTCCATGAGCTACGCAAGGTCATCCCCGACTTCTTGCGCCGCGTGGATGAGCCCTCCAAGGGCGGCATGTGGAGTGCATACTTCGCAACCACCCGTCAAGCGACCCTTGATATGGCCGCCAGACTACTGGACGGCATTAAGCCTCAGCCGGCAGACGAAGTCACCCTGACAGACTGGGATCCAGAGGGGGAAGTGAAACTCGTGGCAGCCATCCTGTACTCGGTTTCGCGCCACCCCGAAGCCCAGCTTATCGAGCTGGCCGCAAAGATGCCCGAAAACGAACGGCAAGTGGTCATTAGCTCCTATGTCGGGGACCGCAGCCACAACCGCCGACACAAGCCTGGTCGCGCCTTTGAGCGCACCTACTACCGCTTCGACGTGTGCAGCAACTACGGCGCCTTCCGCGACTTGCAAAGGCACCGTATGCTTACCATCGAGTGGCAGCCACTCGGCCCCTACCTGGGTTACCAAGTGCCACAGCTGGTAGTTGATGCGCATCTTGACAGTGCCTACGTGGCCGCCCTTGACCGATCAGCTCAGCTCTATGAGTTCCTTGCCCCCATATTCCCCGAGCAGGCTCAGTACGCCGTAGCGCTAGCATATCGGCTGCGATACGTTATGCAGTTCAATGCACGCGAATCTATCCACATGCTGGAGCTTCGTACCAGTCCGCAGGCCCATCCTTCGTACGCCGAGATCTGCCAAGAGATGCATCGTCAGATCGGCGAGGTCGCAGGGCACACCGCAATTGCCGGCACCATGGTCAACATGGGTGGCGAGAACGCCGCCGCCGGCCGCCTGGCAGCCGAGGAGCGAGCCGCCACGAAGCGTGCGCCCCGCCAGACCTAGTTCACACCCCACGGCTAGGGGTTCGAAAGAACCCCTAGCCGTTGACATTTCCAGATCATTCCGCTATTATATGGGCATCACCAAAGACAGTAGCTGTCGCAAGACTTAATTTGCTACCGAGGAGAACAAATCGCAAGATTGTTTCACGTGTCTCTGGCTGATTGCTTGGGGCATTTTTTGGTTTTATACCTAAAGCGCCCGGCATGGCCCGAATGTCCGAATGACCAGGTCCATTTAAGTAAGGAGGCGAACGTGGCCATAACCCGCGCCGTAAAAGAGCAAGCCGTAGCCAAACTGACCGAAGATCTCGGTCGGATTAAGCTCGCCGTGCTCACCAACTACCGTGGTTTAACCGTAGCCGAGACCGAAGAGCTACGTGCCAAACTGCGCGAAGAGGGGATGACCTACCGGGTCACCAAGAACACCCTGCTGCGTATTGCAGCCAAGTCCAACCCGAGTCTAGCTGAGCTAGATCCTGCGACCTTCGTTGGTCCCATGGCTCTTGCTTGCGGATTTGACGACGAAGTGGCTCCAGCCCGCGTTGTCTTCCAGTACGCCAAAGACCACCAGGCCTTAGAGATTGTCGGCGCCATCACTGGCGACGGCGAGGTTCTGAGTGCTGATCAAGTCAAGGCCCTAGCCTCACTGCCCACACGCACTCAGCTACTGGGTCAGGTCGTCGGCACAATTGCCGCACCACTATCTGGCTTCGTTGGAGTTATGGGCGCCAATGTCCGTAGTATTGTCCAAGTCCTGTCCGCTATTAGTAAACTAGAAACCAAGGAGTAATCCCAATGTCAGAAGAAACAACCGAAAAGACAGTCGAAATTCCTGCTAAGTTCAAGGACTTGGTAGCTACTATCGACAAGCTCAGCGTCCTCGAGCTCTCTGAGCTCGTCAAGGTCCTTGAGGACCACTACGGCGTGTCAGCCGCAGCCCCAATGGCCATGATGGCCGCTCCAGCTGGTGGTGGCGAAGCCGCTGCTGCTGCTGAAGAGAAGTCAGCCTTCACTGTCGTTCTGTCCGCCGCTGGCGACCAGAAGATTAACGTCATTAAGGCCGTTCGTGAGTTCACTGGTCTCGGCCTAGCCGAGTCTAAGGCCCTTGTTGATGGTGCCCCAAAGACCCTCAAAGAGAACGTTGCCAAGGCCGATGCCGAAGAAGCCAAGAAGGCTCTTGAAGCTGCCGGCGCTACTGTCGAACTTCAGTAATTACGTCCCATCAAAAAAGCCGACCTTCGGGTCGGTTTTTTTGTATATTGGGGCATAATTGTTTTGACTTCAAACTCTGGTCGTGCTATCAATGAACTAACACTGTGAAGTGAAAATAAAAAGGAGCTGTTGTGGCTGACTTATCCGACAAGCAAGTTAAGACTCTCAAGAAACTTATAGAGACAGCTGAAGCCAATCTGGCCGGGGCCAAGGAGCTCTTAGGTAGCTTGATCGCTGGTGTCAGCGATGACGACCGCGCCATGACCGAGATGCCCGCGACGGGTAAGGTCATTGAAGGCCATTTCGACGGTCAGGGTATGGTAGGCCCAGACGGCAAGATGTACCCAGTACCTGCCAACTACGCTTCCAAGTCTAAGCTCGTCCCTGGGGACATGCTCAAGCTCACTATTGGCGAGGATGGGTCATTTATCTACAAGCAGATTGGACCAATCGAGCGCAAGAAGCTTATCGGCACGCTTAGCCTGAAGGATGGCCTCTACTTTGTTGAAGCTAAGGGCCATGACTACCACGTACTCTTCGCCAGTGTCACTTATTTCAAGGCGCAACCAGGCGACCAAGTCACCATCGTAGTACCCGAAAACGAAGACTCCGACTGGGCAGCTATCGAAGCCGTTTTAGCCTAACTCGGCCGCAATTATTGCTAGCGCCTCCAGCACTATCGCGCTATACTTATAGATAAGAATTACTGTCTTGTGAGGGAGTTAGACATGGCAGAGCCTAGGCTGGCGCTGTATCGTAAGTACCGAAGTGCCAATTTTGATGACGTAATTGGCCAAGACCACATTACCCGTACCCTGGTCGGTGCTCTCGCGTCCGGGCGGACAAGCCACGCCTATCTGTTCTCCGGCCCTCGCGGCGTTGGCAAGACTTCGGTCGCTCGTCTGCTGGCTCGGGCTCTCAACTGCACTAGTGAGCCTAAGCCATGCGGCCAGTGCCCAGCCTGCCTAGACAGCAACTCCAGCTTAGACATTATCGAGATTGATGGTGCCAGCAATCGTGGCATAGATGAGATCCGCGATCTCCGAGAGAAAATCCACATGGCACCCAACGGCGGCCACTACAAGGTCTACATTATAGACGAAGTCCATATGCTCACAGATGCCGCCTTTAACGCTCTCCTGAAGACCCTAGAGGAGCCACCTGCCCACGCGGTGTTCATCCTAGCCACAACCGAGTCTCATAAGCTACCCGCCACCATCATTTCCCGCTCCCAACACTTCCACTTCCACGCCATCAGCCTGCCCAATCTGCTCGCTCGACTGCGCAAGATTGCCACTGACGAGCAGATTACCATCGGCGACGACGCTCTGAGTATTATTGCAGAGCACAGCGCCGGCGGGTTCCGCGATGCTATTAGCATGCTCGATCAGCTCTCCTCTGGGTCAGCAGAGACTATCTCCGTCGATCATGTACAGGCAATCCTCGGCCTGGCTGGCGGTGAAAGCATTCAGGCGCTTACCAGCGCCATGTCGAGCGGGGACGGCCATACCATAGTGGGTCAATTACAGGCACTGGAGCAGGCTGGGTTCAGCCCCTCTAGCCTAACGGCCCAATTGTTGCGTCACTGGCAGGTCCTTCTAGCTGAGCAGCTGGCAAGCGCCACGCCGGACAATCCAGCGATCGGCCAGCTGGTACGCGGTATAGACGCCCTTATTCAGCTACCGAAGTCTAGCTGGCCATGGCTGAGCTTAGAGGCGGCGCTACTCCGTGTCAGCTTAGTGCTGGAAGCAGTAGCAATTGCGAGCCCCACGGCTGCTACCCAGCCGCTTCCAGCCGCGCCCATGGCCCCACCCGCCGTGCCAGCAACCGCGCCCGCCCCAAGCGCCGCACCAGCTATGCTCGCTGGCAAGGACGCCGATCTCTGGACCAAGGCCCTGGTGCAGATTAAGACCCAAAACAATTCGCTCTACGCCCTGCTCAAGAGCTGCGGTATCGAACCATCGGGCGATAAGTATGTCATTACTACTCGGTTCAACTTCCATCGCGACCGCCTAGAAGAGCCCAAGAACCGAACCATTATTGAGAAGTGCCTAGACAAGGCTTACGGGCGTAAGCTCAGGCTTATTATCCAAGTCGAGAAGCTACAGCCCGCCCCCAAGCCAGAAAGTGAGTCAGAGCTGGTTACTTCTGCCTTAGAAATCCTGGGCGGGGAGGTCGTCTATGAGTAGTACTAGTCCCAAAAAATCGTCCACACCATCCGCCGGCCAGACGCTTGCTAGCGAGCTAGCCGGGAAGCTACCGCCGCAGAACCCTGAGGCCGAAACGAGCGTGCTGGGATCTATCATGGTCGACCAAGAAGCCATCGTCAAAGTAGCAGACATTCTAAGTCCCGAGGACTTTTATCTATCGGGTAACAGTCTTATCTACACCGCTATGTTAGACCTCTACGAGGCCAGGCAGCCGCTCGACATACTTACCCTGTCCAACCGGCTTGAAAGCGCCGGTGAGCTCGACCGCATTGGCGGCGCCAGCTATCTCACCGATCTAGTGGCTGGCGTACCCAGCGCCGCTCACGTCGTCCACTACGCCGGGATTGTCACACACAAGGCCACACTGCGTCGGCTTATTAGTGCTGCCAATAACATTGTCGGGCTAGGTTTCGATGAGAACAGCCCCTTGGACACCCTACTAGACCAGGCTGAGCAAACCCTGTTTGGGGTAAGTCAGAAGCACCTGAAACAGAACTTCGTCCCTATCTCGACCGTCCTTGCTGAGAGCTTTGACCGGCTTGACGACCTACACAAAGACAAGAACCAGCTCCGGGGCGTGCCTACTGGTTTCAAAGCTCTAGACAACCTCCTCGCTGGCTTCCAGAAGTCCGACCTTATCATCCTAGCCGCCCGCCCAGCGATGGGAAAGACCACCTTTGCTCTCAATATTGCCCAGCATGTTGCGGTGAAAGAGGGCGTCCCGGTTGGCGTCTTTAGCCTAGAAATGAGCAAGGAGCAGCTAATCGATCGCCTCCTCGCTGCCGAAAGTGGTATCGATTCCTGGAAGCTCCGTACCGGTAATCTCGAAGACAGTGACTTCCCGAAGATCAACCACGCTATGGCTGTGCTCAGCGAAGCACCATTCTTCATCGACGACACCGCCACGACCAATATTATGGAAATGCGCACCAAGGCCCGTCGCCTGCAGTCCGAGCACGACCTGGGCATGATTGTTATAGACTATCTACAGCTTATCAACGGCCGCGGCGGCAAGTCCGACAACCGTGTGCAGGAAGTATCCGAAATTTCTCGTGGTCTTAAGGGACTTGCCCGTGAACTCAACATCCCAGTGATAGCCTTATCCCAGCTGTCTCGTAGTGTGGAGTCGCGTAATCCAGCCATACCACAGCTATCAGACCTTCGAGAGTCGGGATCGATTGAGCAAGATGCCGATATAGTCATGTTTATTTACCGCGAGGACTACTACGACGCCGACACTGAGCAGAAGGGCCTTACCCAAATACTCATTAAAAAGCATCGTAATGGGCCAACGGGGGATATAGACCTCATGTTCCACCCCGAGCAGCTCCAGTTCAAGAATGTCGAGCACCAACGCCACCACGCGCAGTTCTAGTGGAGTACTTGGCACTGCGAAACAAAACGGTTATGCTATTACTGATAAAGAGAACACATTGTGCCTAAGAAAGCGACCAAGAAACAAGCCGAGCCAGAAGTAGCCCGCGTTGGTAAATTTGCCGGGGTAGGGGTACTCAATACCCTCATAGACTTTGCCATTCTCAATGTGCTGTCCAGTTCTTACGTAGGCCTGAGCCTCATTGTTGCAAATATTATCTCCACCAGTGTTGCCATGGTCTTTAGCTTCTTTGCCAACAAACGGGTAGTGTTCAAACAGGAGCATGGCAACCCGCTGATGCAGGCAGTTCTGTTCTTTGCAGTTACTGGCTTTGGCCTCTGGGTGCTACAGTCGGGTATTATCTACGTCCTAACAGTAGCCTGGGTTAGCCCGCTAAAGCTAGCGTATAGCATCGTAAAAGCCATTGGTCTTGGTGGTATCTTCAGCGAAGCCTTCGTTATTAAGAACGGCGCTAAGGTGTTTGCTACACTCGTCAGCCTAACCTGGAACTACATTGCGTATAAGAAAGTTGTTTTCAAGAAGTCATGACAAAAACGCGTCGCCCACTTTTTGAGTTCGTTGCCCGGCACCGGTATGCTATCCTACTTGGTATTATCACCGCGGTGGCAGCCTTTTTCCGGTTCTACCTGCTCGGCAAGCTACCGCCTGGGCTACATCCGGATGAAGCCGCAGGCGGCCTAGACGTATTCCAGATCCTAAAGGGTCATATCCAGCCACTCTACACCACCAGTGGGCCGCGCGAGGCGCTCTTCCTCCTGGTGCAAGCCGCTTTCGTCAAAACTATGGGCAATACTAGTCTCGCTCTACGCACTGCCGCGGCACTCCTCGGCACACTCGGAGTGGTCACGACCTATCTTTGGGCTAAGTCGTGGTTCGGACGACGCGCTGGCGTTATTGCGAGCTTTATTATGGCCGTGAGTCCTTGGTCAGTCACTATCTCGCGCGATAGCCTGCAAGCTGGCATGGTACCGCTCATGGCTACGCTGACACTATGGCTCTACACCATTGCACTTCGCAAAGGTAAGCGCCTCTACTACATACTTGCGGGTATTAGTCTGGGGGCAGGGTTCTACAGCTATGTCTCCTTTCGTCTGTTCGTGGTAGCTTGTCTGCTCATTGCCGCCTACACTTTCGTATTTAAACGTAGTTTCTACAAGCTGTACTGGAAACCACTCGCCCTGAGCCTCATCGCAACCGCGCTTGTGGTCCTACCACTCGCTGTCCATGGCGTCAGGCACCCGGGCGATGTTGGCAGTAAGGCCGTGGGTACGACCTTCCTCGATAGCAGCCTCAACCATGGTAAGCCGCTGAACGCTCTGATAGACTCCACCGTCAAGACCGCCCTCATGTTCAATGTGCACGGGGACGAGAACTACCGCCACAACCTTAGTGGGGAGCCAGCACTCAATGTCTTTGTCGGAATCATGTTCATCCTTGGCTTGCTCATCTGCCTCAGCCACATTAATAAAGCCAAGTACTTTGCCCTCCTCATCTGCTGGCTCGGGGTGCTGCTACCTACCTTAATTAGCTACGACGGCACCCCAAGCTTCCTGAAGTCTGCCGGAGCTATACCATTTACCTTAGTTATGGCCGCTCTCGGCATTGGCTATATGCTCGACCGCTGGTACGCTACCTTCCCAGTCAACTCAGCCGCTCGCACCACCGGCCTCAGCATTATCCTCATTCTCCTCATGCTCACCGCCTATCAGGGGTATACCCAGTACTTTGTAGCTTGGGCCTACTCACCAGGCACCTACGAGGCCTACAATGAAGATGCCTCAGCCATGGCCGCATACATGCTCGAGCACCATACTACCGAAACCTGGCTTGTAGTTGCTGACAGCTCAAGCGCCCAAGTTCTCGACTATCTCACCCATAGCAAAGCTACCTACCGTCGACTCGAACCGAGTGATGTGACAGCGCTACCACTAGATGGCCAGGCCAAGAAGTTCCTTGTATCAGAACAGTACAAGGAAGTAGTCTTAGCAACATTCAAGCAAAAGCTACCTGGCGGTCGACTAAGCGCCCAGTACTCACGGTTTAATGACAAGGAGCTGTTTGAAGTGTATGAGGTAACCAAGTAGTGGCTACACCAGCGCGCATCGACCTATCCATTATTATCCCAGCCTACCAAGAAGCTGCCGTCATTGGACACAGCCTAGATACCTTGGCAAAGTTCTTGGAGAAGCGCGACTACGGTACAGTGGAAGTACTGGTTGTGGTTCCCGATAGCTCGGATGGTACAGCCGCGCTGGCTACCGCCAAGGCGCACCTATTTGAGCACTTCCGCGTCATCCCTGCTGGAAACCGAGTAGGTAAGGGCCGGGATACTCGGATTGGCATGTTTGAAGCCCGAGGGCGTTACCGTCTATTCATGGACGCCGATCTGGCCACACCCCTAGACCACCTGGACGACGTCAAGAAGCTCATGGATAACAACGCAGAAATTGGTATTGCCGTGCGCAATCTGTGGGTCATTCACAAGGGTCTTTTGCGTAAGGTTATCTCCAAATCCAGTAATATTGCCGCCCAGCTCCTAGTCACACCCGGAGTGAAGGACACCCAGTGTGGGTTCAAAGTATTCCGGGCCGATGTGGCCGAGGAGCTTTTTGGTCGGCAAACCATGCTGTCTTGGAGCTTCGATGCCGAGATTCTGGCCATTGCGCATAGTCTCCACTACACCATCGACTACATAGATACCCCTGATTGGAAGGACCCAAAGCCCATCTCCGCAGGCCTGGTTGGAGACTCAGCTGCGGTAGCCGCCATCAATGGATTACTAGACTTATTTAAGATCCGTATAGCTCTCATGAAAGGGAAGTATCATGCCAAAACGTTCGTCTACAAGCCCAGCACACGGTAAATTCAGTTTTCTTAGCCGCATCAGCGATAATGTCTGGCTGGCGCTCATTGTAGCGCTGGGCGCCGCAGTTCGCTGGGCCTACATAGCCAAGTCCAGTATCTGGTATGACGAAGGTTACACTATGATGCTTGCTATTCGTAAGCCAGCCGAGATCTGGGTGGCCGACATTCGCGATGTCCACCCGCCGCTGTACTACCTTGTTTTGCACTACTGGTTGCTGGTATTTGGCACCAGCGAGGCGGCTGCCCGTAGCTTTAGCGCCGTACTTATGCTCGGGGCAGTGGTGGCCACTTACTTCCTTATCAAGCGGCTCTTCTCAGTACCCACCGCCCGACTGGCCGCCCTGTTCGTAGCCTGCGGCCCGTACATGGTGCGTTTCTCTCAAGAAGCCCGCATGTATGCCATGCTGACCTTCCTGGTGGTTGCAGCGACATTCTTCTTGGTTCGCGCCGTTCAGGACGGTAGACGCAGCGACTATGTAGTCTATGGCCTACTTATGACTGCTGCTATCTATACACACTACTACACCGTGTTTGCGGCACTCGTGCACTGGATCTATCTGCTCCACGCCAACCCCCTGCCGAAAGACAAGCGTAAGAACCCACTCAACTGGATATTCATCGATAAGGCCTGGTTTGCCAGTATGGTCGGGCTGGTCGTCCTATTCGTTCCCTGGCTGCCCAAGGCTGTCGGCCAATTCTCCAAGGTCTCTTCCGGTTTCTGGATCGCCGGACCACCCTTGGACACGCTCCCTCGTACGCTCATCCAGTTCATGACTTTCAATAATCTGGATCTGCCACCTCACGCTGCTATCAAGATCTCTACGATTAGCTTCAATCCGTTATCCGTCGCCTGGCACCTGCTGGCCTTTGTAGCGTTTATTGGCCTACTGGTTCTCGCTTACCGATCCAACAAGGCCAAGCGTAACGGCCTATTCCTGCTCTATGTCTATACACTGGTGCCGTCATTCGTGGTATTCCTCATCTCACTCCGTCGCGCCATCTACCTAGATCGCTACTTTACCTTCGCCGCGGTAGCTTTCTACGCCCTGCTAGCTGTCCTGCTCTATCTAGACTGGGGAAAGAAGCCACTGGCTCCTGCAGTGCGCTGGTTTCTAGTCGTGGTTATCTTGGGCACTATGGGCTGGGGTATTAGCAATGTCTATGCCGGCGAGAACCACCACATGCGCGATACCGCTACCGACATTGTCTCGCTCTACCACCCAGGGGACGCGGTAGTCTCGGCGGAGCTCTATACCTTCTTCGATATGAGCTACTATATGCGCGAGTACAATCTAGGACAGCTCCGCCTCTTGCGCAGTGGCGAGACCATCGACGGCTACGGCGTTACCAGCCTTATCTACGATCGCCTTGACGGCATCATCCTCGAGAAGTATGAGGATCTGCATCCTTCTAGCGGCTACGCCTGGGTAATTGCCCAAGAGACTCGTGAAGACTTCTTCACCAAAGTTCCCGCCAGCTGGAAGCCCGCCAGTGTGCGCTACCACGACGGTCGGGTCGAGACCCAGCGCTTCCACATTGGTGGCTAGCACGAGGCCTGTCAGCTACTGGACAGAACTGGTACAATAGCTAGGTAATAGGAGTTACTACTATGGCTTTCGATCGCGCCAAAGCGCTGCTCGAACTCCGCAAAATCCAAGCTGCTCTGGCCAAAGAAGTCATCGAAGTCGAGACCGGCAATGGTGCCGTCAAAATTCGCATGAATGGTGAGCAGAAAGTTCAGAAAATAACCCTGGACGAGAATATGATAGATTTCAACGACATAGCCAAGCTCGAGAAGTGGCTAGAGTCTGGTTTTACGCAGGCCATTACCAAGGCCCAGCAGGCCGCTGCTGAGAAGATGAAAACCATGGGCGGAGGACTTGGCCTACCTGGCCTATAGCCATGCAGCTCATCCCGAAGTCAGTCGAACGCCTCACTGGAGAGTTCGGTCGCTTGCCCGGCATTGGACCGCGCACGGCCGAACGCTTGGTGTTCTATTTGCTTAGGGATAGCCGTGGCCAGCACGAGCAGCTCGGTCAAGCCCTGATGGATCTGAAAGACAGCCTTACAACGTGCGAGATTTGTTTTAATCTTAGCGACCAGACGACCTGTGCCGTCTGCAGTACCCACGACCGCGACGCCCATGTGCTTGCAGTAGTAGAGGAGCCGCTGGATGTGGTAGCCATTGAGAAGACCGGGCTATTTCGCGGCCGTTACCACGTCATTGGCGGGGTCATTTCACCCATAGATGGCATAGGCCCCGACCAGCTGCAGATCCGTAGCCTAGTGCAGCGCGTTGAGGCTGGCGACATCTCCGAGATTATCCTCGCCACCAACCCCTCCACCGAGGGCGAAACCACTGCGCTCTACATCCGTAAGCAGTTGGAGCACCTTCCTGTCACCATTACCCGGCTGGCCCGTGGCCTGCCTGTTGGTGGTGACCTAGAGTACGCTGATCAAATCACCCTGGGCCGTGCGCTCCAGGGTAGGCAGGCATTCTAATGAAGCCAGCTGCTATCAAATCCTTTGCTGGGCTCATAGAAGACGCCAAACACATCCTCATCCTGCAGCCCGACAAGCCAGATGGAGACAGCGTGGCCTCCGCGCTAGCCCTGGAGGAAATACTTTCTGATCATGGTAAGCAAGTTAGCCACTACACCGCCGGGCGCGTCGAGGGCTACCTGTCTTACCTGCCGGGCAATGACCGCATTACCGGCGATTGGCCCGTGGTCGGTTATGATGTGGCTATCTTAGTAGACTGCGGCTCGAGCGAGCAGGTTCCACGCCTACTCGAGGCCCACCGGTCCGATCTAGTTTCTCGTCCCTACGTGCTCATAGACCACCACCGCGAGACCGAAACGCCTATGGCCCATATTACCCTGGAGCTCATAGACGACAGCGCTGCTGCCACCGGTGAAATGGTCTACGGCCTTGCAAAGGCCCTGAAGTGGCCTCTGTCTCAAGCCGCCTGTAGCCTACTCATTAGCTCCATCTTGGCCGATACGCTCAATTTAACCAATAGCAAGACCACACAGCCGGTAGTAAAGGCCTTTGCCGAGATTGTAGCGCTAGGTAATGTCAACCTCAATGAGCTTAATCTAAAGTTCCGCGAGGCCACTGCTAACGACCCGGATCTGGTGGTGCTCAAGGGCCAGCTGCTGTCTCGTCTGGAGTTCTATGCCGACAATCAGATAGCCCTGCTGACAGTTGGTAAGGATCTCATTGATGAGTACCGCCAACGCACCAATCTCGCTGCCCTCGTCTTCTTCGATATGCTGAATGCTCGCGGGGTGAAGCTAGCTATTGTCATGAACGACTATGGCGCTATCATCCGGACTTCCATGCGGGCCAAGGCCCCGGTGGCGGGCCCTGTCGCAGAGCACTTTGGCGGTGGGGGACACGACATGGCCGCTGCCTTCCCCTGCACGGACCTGACCATGGCCGAGCTCAAGCCAGAATTAGTAACCTATGCTGCAAAGGTACTGCATGCTCACCTTAACCAATAGCCTCACCAAACAATTAGAACAACTGGATAAACTTCCAGGCGAGACCGTTACCATGTACTCTTGCGGTCCGACCGTGTATGACCACGCCCACATCGGCAATCTTCGTAGCTTTATCATGGACGACCTTCTGCGACGCACCATTGTGGCCTCGGGGTACAAGCTGAACGCTATCATGAACATTACCGATATAGACGACAAAACAATCCACCGCAGCATGGAGCAATACCCCGAGCTGGAGCCCAGGGCTGCTCTCAAAAAGCTTTGCGACCACTATGAGCAGCTCTTCTTCGAGGATCTGGCAGCGGTGGGGGTAGATACCCATCCTAAGACGCGGCTCTTCAGTGTAGTCAGGGCCACCGACCAGATCCCCCAGATGCAGTCGATGATTACTCAGATTCATGCCAACGGTCTCGCCTATATTTCGGATGGCTCTGTCTACTTTGACGTGGCCGCCTACATTGCCGCCGGCCACCGCTACGGCCGCCTCGCCCACATAGACCCGAGCCACGCGCAGTCACGTATCGACCTGGACGAGTATGACAAGGCCGAGGCCCAGGACTTTGTGCTCTGGAAAGGGGAGCGAGACGGTGAGCCCAGCTGGGAGTTTGAGCTGGCCGGCCAGCAGCTACCTGGCCGCCCGGGCTGGCACATAGAGTGCTCAGCCATGTCCGCCGCGCTAGACTTGCCCTTCGACATACATACTGGGGGTATAGACCTGAAGTTTCCGCACCATGAGAATGAGATCGCCCAGACCACTGCTGCCACCGGTAAGGATATGGCCCGCATCTTCGTCCACTGGAACCACCTTTTTGTAGACGGCAAGAAAATGAGCAAAAGCCTCAAGAACTTCTATACCCTGGGGGACATCCAGAAAAAGGATTTCTCACCACTAGCATTCCGACTGCTAGCTCTGCAGTCCCACTACTCCGGTGAAATGAACTTTAGCTGGAAGACTTTGGAGGCCGCCAAAAGCACGCTGTTGAACCTATATGCCGACCTGGATCGAGTGCTTCAGCCATACGGGCAAGCTATGCCGGTAAGAACGGTTAGCCCACCAATTGAGAGCATTAAGAAGTCTTTTATCGAGCTAGCTGGCAATAATCTGGCGACTCCGTCTGCCCTGGTTGAGGTTTTACGGATACTAGCACTAGATGGCAGCCTGGGTGATATACCGGCGCATTTCGAATCCGTTATAGCGTTCGGCCTGAGCAATAGAACCGACATCACCAATGCACAAAAGCAGCTAATAACCCAGCGGGTCGAGGCCAAGATCGCCAAGAACTTTGCCAAATCGGATGAGATCCGTGATACACTTTTAGCTCAAAACCTCGAAATCGACGACACGCCCAACGGCCCGCGGTGGCGCCGAACCAAAATCTAAACAAGGATACCTATGAAAGACATTATCAACATTGTTAAATACTCGTGGAGCCTTAAGCGCCTATACATTTCCACCATGGTATTTACGGTGCTTATCGCCTTACTCAACCAAACCACTCCATTCTTACTGAAGGCGGCAGTTGACGGTATAGTGAAGCGGCTCGGCGGAGTCAATGTGCCCGCCAGCTACTTTGTCACTATTGTAGTACTCATTCTCATCGCCAGCATTAGCGTTACCATGGTCCAAAACATCTCCGGCTACATTGGCGATATGCTTGGCATTCGACTCAATAGCTTCCTGTCTCAACGCTACTACGAGCATGTAGTGTCACTGCCTATTGGCTACTTTGACAATGAGATTGCCGGCCGTATCACGAGCCGCCTCGACCGGGGAGTCAGCACTATCTCGCAGTTCATTAATACAATGATTAATAACTTCATTGGCTTTATGCTTTCAGCTATCCTTACGATGATTATTATTGCGTTCTACTCTTGGCCTCTAGCACTCCTCCTGGCTGGATTGTTCCCACTCTACATATGGCTTACCACGCTTTCCAGCAAAGCCTGGCAGAAGCATCAGGAGAAGATTAATGCCGCTACTGACTACTCCGGCGGACGCTTCGTTGAAGTCATCAGCCAAATCAAAGTAGTGAAGTCCTTTGCCACGGAGGTGGCCGAGACAGCCCTCTACCAGTCAAAGCGCACAGAGATGATCAATATTACCGCCCTCCAGTCGCGTGGCTGGCACTACTTCGACATAGCTCGCCGCCTGGCACTCAATGTCGTCTTCTTCGCTGTCTATGGCTATATTATCTGGCAGACCTTCCTCGGCCACTACAGCCTAGGCGTCATGACCCTACTCATCAACCTAGCCAATCAGGCCCAGTTCCCACTCTTTGCCAGCTCATTCATAGTGGAGCAGATCCAGCGCGCCCAGTCGGGTTCTAAGGACTACTTCGAGGTTATGAATACTAGGCCCGGCATTGTCGACAAGCGCGGTGCGGGCAAACTGAAAGTCACCAAGGGTCGTATTGAGTACAAGGACGTAGTGTTTGAGTACGAGAAAGACCAGCCAGTACTTGAAGACATTGGCTTTAGTGTGAAGCCGGGGCAGAAGATTGCCCTAGTCGGGGAAAGTGGGCAGGGCAAAACAACGCTAGCCAATCTACTACTACGTTTCTACGATATTAAGAGTGGTACCATTACTATTGATGGTGTAAACATTCACGATGTTACCCAGACCAGCCTGCGCCAGAGCATTGGTGTAGTCTTCCAAGAGCCTGCACTCTTCAGTGGCACGGTAGGAGAAAACATAATGTATGGCTCACCGAAGGCTAGCCATGATGAGCTACTAGCTGCCGCCAAGGCCGCCAATGCCGATGCCTTTATCGCCAAGCTACCCAAGGGCTACGACACAGAAATTGGCGAGCGGGGTGTGAAGCTCAGTGGTGGCCAGAAGCAGCGTATAGCTATTGCTCGCGCTATCTTGAAGAACCCACCCATTCTCATCCTAGACGAAGCTACCTCCAGCCTAGACTCCAAAGCCGAGCACGAGGTGCAGGCCGCGCTGGAAGTACTGATGAAGGAGCGTACCACCATTATCATCGCTCACCGACTGTCTACTATTCAGAACGTAGATATGATAGTAGGCCTCAAAGATGGCCGTGTCGCCGAGTGCGGCTCCCCAGCCGAGCTCGCTAAGAAAAAGGACGGCATATACGCCGAGCTACTAGAGCTCCAGAATCCTACTCGGGCCAACAAAGCCAAGCTCAAGAAGTACGACATCGCCAGGGTTTAGATTTTCAATCTCGCCGAGCAATTCCATCTATTGCCTCTGGGTACTGTCCCCGCAACATCTATTTCTGTCCTGCATTTGGCATACGAGCGAATTCTCAGATGATCGGGATAGGCTAGCTATTGAAAGGTATAGGAGGGGTGAGAGAGGGGAGCGGGCTTAGCTCTTCGCAGTAGACTTCTTGCGTCGTACCGCGAGGACCTCACGCCCTACTATAGCCAGACTCGCACCCACTGGCACGGCTACAACGGCACCCAGCAGGCCCCCAATGGCCACGCCGAGCATGGCCGAGATAAACACCGCCAATGGCGAGATCTGAATTGTTTTACCGTAGACATAGGGTTGCAAAATGTTATTCTCAATCTGCTGGTAGACCAGGAAGAACGCCAGTGTTCCGACTGCAAGTGGTACCGACTGGGACAAGGCTACTACTACGCCCACAGTTGCACCCAGCGTAGCACCGACCATAGGTACTAGGTCCAGCAACGCTACAATAAGCGCCACGGGCAGCGCATAGGGCACACCCACAAGAGCCAGAAACACCCAAGTTACGGCACCACAGATTACACTTGTTAGTACATTGCCGATCACATAGCCTGTTACGCTAGCATACATTTTCTGCACCAGCTTCTGGTTACGCTCCTTGGTTGGCGTTGGATGGTAGGACCAAAGGCGCTCAATAACACCAGGGCCCTCAATGAGCATGAAGTAGGTGAGTACCATAATGGTAAGTGTGGCCAGAAGACTACCAAAGATGGCACTTACAAATCCCAATACCGAGCCGCTCACTGAGCCAAAGCTCTTAGCGGCGCCAGCGGCTTGGGCCTGCAACTGACCCACCACATCATAGTGGCGAATAGTATTTCCCACCAAGTTATGGCTTTCCCGTATATTATTGGCTATTGTCGGAAAGCTCTTTACCAGCTCCTGCGTCTGATTAAAGAGCGGCGGTAGTAGGGCAATTGCCAAGAAGCTAATAAGCCCTATCGTAGCCAGAAACACGGTTACTATGGCCAGGCCGCGGCTCTTGCGTGGCATAAACCGTGAGAGCCAGCTGACCGCCGGGTTGAGAGCTATCGCCAGAAAGGCCGCCGAAAGTATCCAGACCAGTTGTTGACGCACCAACCAGGCCACCTCTAGCGACAGGACGAAGCCTGTAATAATGCCCAACACTCGTAAAATAGTGCGGTTGCTAATACGATTAATTTCCATAGACATAATTATAAAACAATCTGACTAGTCTTGCAAACTTTCCGGTCCTACCTTGGATAGTGCGCTGTACGCAAGAGCTACGCGCAGAAGATCGGTTGGCAGTCCTCGGTATGCCAGAAAGCGGGGCTCCCAATCAGGATCAAACTTTTCCTTAAACGCTCGCAGGCCCTTAAATGAGAATATTTGGTTAAATCGCTCATACATACTAGCCATCACATGCTCCTCAAGCTGTTTGTCCGGTACCAGAGCCAGGCCGGAAAGTGCGGCCAGACCCAGATTAAATACCGTATGACCCCGGCTATGCAGCTCTTTCATAGTCAGAATGAAGAGTGCGTCCATACTGCTATTGGGTGCGTCCAGCCGGTGTCGCATCATGTCCAGCGAGACATCGCCGTGGTCGGGGCCGACTGTGGGCAGTAAGTTGGCAAAGGCTACCGTCCGACCATCGGCTGAGACCAGACAAAACACCTCGCAATCGCCCAGGTAATCGCGGTCAAAGTACCCCAGGCTAAAGCCCTCCTCGCGCCGCCCAGGTATGCCCAGCCAGTCGTCACTAATGTTTCGCAGCTCCTGTAAGTATTGAGCAGTGTGAGGCGGCTTATGCGTAACTAGCTGGTAGCTATCACGCGCAAAGCGTCGCTCCACATAGGCCAGTGCCTTGGATTTCACTGTCTCTGTCACAAACTTTTCTAGGTTCACAAGACCGGTCTGGCCAATCTGCACTACCCGGTAGCCAAGCGCTTCGTAAGCCGCTGTATGGCCTGGCCAGGTATTAAGATACGCCGGTATATAGCCTCGCAAGCGGCAATAGCTATCAAATGCTTCATAGCTGGTCACGATGCCAGCCGCGCTGCCAATCGGGTCTTCAAACGCCAATGCCACCTGGCCATGAACGCCGTAGGCTACCACCGCGTCGTGCTGAGGTGCAAAGCTATACCGCTTGGCCGGCCAAAGCTTGAAGTAGTCCTGGCTGCTCCGGCCATACTTGCGTATTATCCGTTCCGCCTGACGTACCTCTAGCGGGTGGGTAAGCCCCTCCCTTAGCGGGCGAAATAGGTTAATAGCCACAAAGCCAAGGCTGAGCAGGCCAACCAGACTCAGCGAGTCCACGAACCACCGCGCGTCGCGGGTTCGGGGTATTAGTTCTGGGTTACCGAGCAAAAATGTCTGTTCCACTGCAGAAACCACCGCCTGCCCTGGCGTTATCTCTCGTGCAAAGTCTCGCGTATCGAGCAGTACAAAGCCGATGCTACCGTAGACTAGAGCTATTCCAAGTGTAATGCCGGAGTACAATAATGCGCGGCGTAGATTGGCTGGCTCGCTACGTACATAGAACTGCTTGGCCGACAGAAGTAGGATAATGAGCGTGAAAGCCATGAAGCTCATATCTGGGAGCGGTACGCGCGCCACCACCTCTACGATGATCGTCGTCGTTGCGAGCAGAGTTGCGGCCACCCAGGCCACAAGCCGACGCCTGGACAAATTGAGTGATACGTATAGTAGGGCAAAGCCCAACGACAAGCGGATTAGACGCGTCATGCCCAGGTAGCTCAGCGGCGCTAGCGCATCGAGACGGTGTAGGTAGCCAAACCGGAGTAAGTAGGTCTGTGCTAGGAGCATTACCCCGCTCAGCGCTACCGTTGCTGCCACAAACCGAACCGCAGCAGGGGAGTTTGGAGCGGTCCGGGTTGATTGTGTTCGTAGGTGGCTCTGCGCCATAAGTACTTCCATAATAGCGCACTGATGCGTTGATGCGAAATGCAACCCTCCATTGTGCGCTCCGCTACGCTCTTTTCGGGCCAAGAAAAAAGACTCACATCCGTGAGTCCTTTTTCTTGGCT
>JBBRNT010000004.1:0-91762 GCA_038230095.1 Candidatus Saccharimonadia bacterium | reverse complement strand
CTCGCCCCAAGAAAAAGACCGGACTAAATGTCCGGTCTTTTTCTTTTAGGTTGAAAGCTAGCATGACCCGCGGCGGGCTATTCGCTTTCGGGCGTAGCTGAGGCTGCAAACATAGCTAACACCTGGTAGTACGTCTCTAGCTCCGGGCGGGGAACATGCTGGATCGCTGAGCGAATGCTTGCCCGCACAGCTGCCTCGATCTTAGGCACTAGCTTCTTACCAGCCGCAGTGAGAGTGACTATCTTGGTGCGCTTGTCCTTGGGGTGCACCTGGCGATCTAGCAACCCACGCTCTACCAGTGCCTCCACAAGCACGGTGGGGTGCGAGGCTTTGCTTTTCAGAATATGGGTAATCTGAGTGAGCGTAAGCTGTCCGCCGTCATTCACTACACCGAGCAGAGACCATTCCGGAATAGTGATCTGGAATGGCTCTAGCCCAGCACGGAAATGCTGCTGCAGCATACGGTAGGCCTGTGCTTGGACGAGCCCTATTTGATATGTAGTTAAGTGTGTAGTGGCCATGATTTGTCCCCCATTATACCAATCTAACCTGAAATCACATATTAGTGTTGACGTGGGTTGTGAAGTAAGGTACGTTTAATGTACTTAATTAAGTAACATAAGTAAAGGAGTTTTTATGGAACAACCCATGATGAACCACTCTGCAGGCAACAAGCCAGTTATTATGGCTGCAATTGTTACAGCAGTATTGGGCCTAGGAATTGGTTTTGGCGTTGCCAAGGCTATGGACACAACAAAAACAGAAACCGCTACGACCACAGTAGCTGCAGCGCCGAGCACGGCTACTAAGGCCGCCGATCTACGCGTAGCACTCAACGCTCTTGAACGAGAACACGTTGACCTTGCCTCCCAGGCCACCCGAAATGGCTTTGATGGCAAAGCCGACTTTGCAGCCTCAGCTGCTCAGCTGGACGCTAACTCAGTAGAGATCTCCAAGGCCATCGGGAGCGTCTACGGCGCTGACGCCGAAGCCAAGTTCCTAGAGATCTGGCGCAGCCACATTACCTTCTTCGTCAACTACACTGTAGCTGCTAAGGCTGGTAATAAGGCTGGTATGGATAAGGCCGTGACGGATCTAGGCGGTTATGTAGACGCTATTTCCGACTTCTTCAGCGGAGCTAACCCCAACCTCCCACGCGAGGCCGTGCACCAGCTCGTAAATGACCACGTAGGTCTGCTTAAGGCAGCTGTGGATAACTATGGCGCCAAGGACTTCACCGGTTCTTACGCTAAGGAGCACGAAGCCAACAAACAGATTGGTTCGATCGCCGACGCTATTGCAGGCGCTGTTGTAAAGCAGTACCCAGCCAAGTTCTAACTACACCGATTGCCGGGGAGTCAAACTCCCCGGCCGCATTAATACAGGGACACCACTATGAAGCTGAAAATTATTATCCCCCTGGCTCTTATCGCCTTGGTGGGCGTTGGGCTCGGACTACGAGCAGTCACTAACAAGAACACTAGCCCGGCTGCCATGCACATGACTCCAGCAGGCCCAAGCCAGGCTCCGCAGGCGGCCAACGAAGTCTATATCCAAAACTATAAGTTTAACCCTTCTCCACTCAAGGTGAAAAAGGGTACCACGGTAACGTGGACCAATAAGGACCTGGCCCGTCACAACATTGCAGTAGACGACGGCCAGCCGGCTGGTGGCCCTACTGGCCCGCTCTTCGGGCAAAACGAGACATTCCAATTCACATTTAACACCGTGGGCACCTACAAGTACCACTGTGAGCCCCACCCATACATGCACGGTGAGGTAGAGGTAACAGAATGACAGCACGATTGAAGATAACCGCCGCAGTAGTAATGCTACTGGTAACCGGAGCCATTGGCTTCTCAGCCACCACCCTACTGGCACACAAAGCCACCCCACAGGATACCAGCCACATTGTAAAACTGCAGAGCGACCGTGCCGAGCCATCGGCTATCGCTATCACCCGGGGCGACTATGTGCAGTTCAATAGCGCTGACGGCAGGACTCATAACATTGGCCAGGGCAGGGGCGATGATCAGGTGCATGTGGCGGCCGGTCTCGATGAACACGACCACGCCGGCGACGGCAAGGAGTCTGGTGATTTCGGACCAGATGAGGGCTACAGAGTGCAGTTTAACCAGGTGGGTACCTATGACTTTCACGACCACCTGAACCCCACCATATCTGTCACGGTAATTGTCTACGAGGCCAAGAAATAGGCTCACAAAGATAGGCCTAAAAAAGCCACCTAGGGCTAGGTGGCTTTTTTAGTAGTACAAACCGAGACGAGTACATGGTGCGTGATCTGTGCTATAACAGATACACCAGGGGGAGCCTCCTGCACGCCCTTTCACAGACTGGACAATTATGCCCAATAGCCTGCTTATACAGCGCGGTAAGCAGGATCCATCTGGACTCTGGCTTACGTTTGATCGCAAGGTGGCCCCACGGGGCTGGTTCCAGAAGAGTATTCGGCGTTGGGTGCCCCGGGTGGCTAGCAGCTTTGGACTACTGGCTGGCACTACCTGCCCTGGCAAAACACCCTTCTGCGACTCGTGCTACGGTACAAAGTCCGAGCAGGGGCAAGGCGTCAGCGAGCTGCTGCAGCACAACACCGCTCTGCTGACAAATGCCAGCGAGGAGCGCACGTACCAGCTGCTTTCGGACATGGTGCGAAAGTACCGGCACGATGCCCGGACCAGGCAGCTACTGCCCAGGGAGCTCATCTTCCGTATCCACTGGGATGGCGACTTTTTCTCCGAGGCCTACGCCAGAGCCTGGGCCAGAGTGATTCGTGAGAGCCCGGAGGTGACCTTCTGGGTCTATACGCGCTCCTTCGTACCAGCGATGAATGTGGTTCCCATCCTAGCTGGCATTCCGAACCTGGCGCTGTACCTGAGCACTGACCTGTGGAACGTGGAGTTGGCTCGCAACGTAGTGGCCGAGTACCCTTCGGTACTCTTGGCGTACTGCACTGTCGACTACAAGACAGGGCGCCAGCTAGCTCGGGCCATACCCGCCCGGAAGGTACAGGTCTGTCCCGAGAACGATGGCCGCTTGCCGCTCATGGGTGGGGACGAGACCGCGACCGATGGTGGCCGAGGGGCCTGCGTGACATGCATGCTCTGCCCAGATGCCCGCTGCGACATTATCTTCAGCACCAGCCACAAGTATGACGCCTCGGCACCCAACCATATTCGCGGCCAGGGCGCACTGTTCTCGATTGATGCGGTGCCTGTCACCCTGGGTCGCCGACTACCGGCCAACCTAGCCGACGTTATCTGACCACCAATTATTGCTCCTGGCGATGATTGGTGGTTTTTACGTGGTGGGGAGCCAGATGACCGAGAAAATGGTATAATACTGGCCTATGAAAACCACCGTACTGCTGTACTACAAATACGTGGCCGTGGCCGACCCAGAGGCCGAGCGCGACGCGCACCGAGCCCTTTGCGAAGATCTGGGGCTACTGGGGCGCATTCTGATTGGCTATGAGGGCATTAACGGCACCGTTGCTGGCCCCAAGGCCGCTACGGACGCCTACCAGCAGGCCATGAACGCTCACTCGCTATTTGCAGACATTGCATTCAAGTCTGAGACCGTAGATACCAACCCCTTCCCCCGCCTCAGGATTAAGTTCCGCCCAGAGATTGTGACCCTAGGCGTAGAGGTAGACCCGGCGAACACAGCGCCTCGACTGACGCCCGATGAGTTTAATGAGCTTATAAAAGACCCAAATGTGGTGCTGTTTGATGCACGCAATAACTACGAATCTGCTATTGGGCGGTTCAAGGGCGCAATAACCCCCGACATTAGCCTGTTTAAGGACCTACCCGCGGCGCTCGACCAGTATGAAGACCTGAAGGATAAGACAGTGGTTACCTACTGTACCGGCGGTATCCGTTGCGAGAAGGCCTCCGCGCTGTTCAAAGAAAAGGGGTTCAAGGATGTATACCAGCTAGACGGGGGCATTATCAGCTACGCACAAGCGTATCCGAATGCAGCTTGGGAGGGCGACATGTTTGTGTTCGATGAGCGGATGGCTACCAGCTTTAAGGATAATCCTGAGCTGCTTGGGACCTGCATTGATTGCGGTGCTGGCACCAACGACTACTACAACTGTGCCCTACCCACCTGTAACGCACTTATTCTGGTCTGCCAGGGCTGCGCCGCGCCCGGCAAGACGTGCAGCAGCGGCTGCCAAGCGGGGCTAGAGGCACGGCTAGTAGCGAAGCACACCTAGCAAGGTTTACATAAGCGTAAGTACTATGGCATACTCGGGGTAATAACCAAGACGAGAGTACATGCCAAAAAAGACCTCCAAAAAAGCCATCACCCAGGTACCACCAACAGTAGAACCCAAGCCACACACTACCCCACCGGTAGTGTCTGAGGACTCGGGAACGAAGCCACCCTACGGTCCCACCAAGTCGGGAATTGTTACAGTTGCGCTACTCATAGCACTAGCACTTGTAATTGCCGGCCTGGGAATTACGCGCCAGATTATGAACGCACGGGGCGTACTGCCCAAGGGCCAGATGAGCAAGGGCGATTATCCAAAAGTGGTGGTAGATGACGGTACGGGTGAGGTTGCTAACTCGACCAAGCCAAGCGAGGCATATGTAGCCCCATTCTATTCCAACACCAAGGTTGGGGGTCTGATGGTGTCAGTGTACCAGGACTCCAAGAACCGCAAGTCATATGAAGTGTATCTGCCAAATGGCAAGAAAGTAGCCATGACCAGCGACGCCAACCCGGTGGTGATCGCGCTACACGAAAACGAGCTGCGATTCATCATATCCAAGACCTCTGGGCTCAATATGGCCTACTACCTCGTAAATGCCGATGGCTCAATGCGGACGCTGATGACCGAAACTGATGACATTATGTTCATAGGCACCAGTACTAGCGCGGTCAGCCATGATAACAGCAAAATTAGCTATACAGCCGTCTCCGTCCAGCACGATACGTGTGGAGGACCCGTGGTTGAGAAGCTACCAGACTACAGCGGCAAGGTGGTTGAACTACACACGACCAGTCTAATCACTGGCGAGACCGTGACAGTCATGGCGAACGAGCGAGTGCCACTAGCAACTACAACGAATAAACTGGATGCTGGCGTTGAGCTACTTGGATATACCAGCGACGATACGAAGGCTATCGTGTCCCGCCGGGTTATCCACGCCTGCGGTGGGTTCACGCCAACCGAGGCCTACCTGGTGACGCTCGTGAAGGATGGGACTGTGAAGCTCATCCCCTATAAACCAACGCAGGCCGAAGATAAGCTCCAGGGCTTGCAAGCGAGCGGCGTATCACCAGACGGTAAGTACTTCTACTACGCTGAGGTGCCGAATGATAAGGGGTCCGATGTGGTGCATCGCTACGAGCTGACAACGGGTAGTGATACCATCGTCAAATAAGCTACTACTAAAAAAGCAGCCCTGTTGGGCTGCTTTTTTAGTTACGCTCGGGCATTAGCGAACTACTTCTTTCAGACGCTTACCGGCCCTAAAGCGGGGCATGGGCATAGCTGGGATCTGTATATCTGCACCGGTCTGGGGATTAACTCCACGCCGTGCCGCACGATTGCCAAGGTCAAATGTGCCAAAGCCAGTAATAGAGACTTTCTCACCTTTCTTAATGGTAGTACCAACGAGCTCTACCATGGCCGAGAGAACATCCTCGATTTGTCGTTTGTTCATCTGGGTACGATCGGCGAGGGTCTCGATTAACTTTTGCTTGGTCACGTTATATACTCCTTAACTGCTTATTAGTCGTGGGCGCATGGCGGCGGCGAGTGGACGAACTGTTACCCAGTGTATACCAATTATTTTGCCTCTGGCAAGCCTATAACGCTTGTGCTAGGCCGGTAGAATACGCCGCAGGTGGGTAATATCTCGTGCCTTCCCGGTGCGGCTATCTACGTCTATGACCACCGCATTGAACTGACGGCGACCATCGGTGGCGAGCTCATTGCGGCTAGGATTGCCGGAGTGCCAGCGGGCGATAATGGTCTCAGACTTAACACCCAGGCAGGAATCCAGGGAGCCAACCATACCCACGTCACTAATGTGGGCGGTGCCGCCAGGTAGCACCTGGGCGTCGGCCGTGGGGGTGTGCCAATGATCGCCAATAACTGCAGTCACCTTACCGTCTAGGTACTGGCCAATGACCAGCTTCTCACTGGAGAAGTCGCCGTGGAAGTTCACGACGGTGGCAAGGCGCTTGGTGTTCTTGTGCTCTTCCAGGATGGCGTCTATAACTAGGAGCGGATTATCCACTTCTGGCGCTAGGTAGCCCACGATCTGACCGAGCAGACTTATGACTAGGACGTCACCAAACGGTGTATGCGCCAGCTTGTAGCCCATACCGGGCGTACCTGCGGGATAGTTGGCTGGCCGTATGACCGGCTGCGCTGGGTCCTCTAGCGCTCCATAAATGTCTGGGTTCTTGGTAGTCCAGTTGCCGCCGGTGAAGAAGTCTACGCCAGCGTCCTGCATGGCGCGCATGTCGGCCGGGTTCATGCCCTTGCCATCGCTTAGGTTCTCGCCCTGTGCTACCACAAAGTCTGCTCCCACCTCATTAATTATGCCTGGTAGTAGTTCGCGCACGGTGGCTTGGCCCATAGCACCCATAATGTCGCCCACGTAGAGGATAATCATGCATCTTGCTCCATGTTTTCTGGTAAGCCACCCTCTTCGAGGTAGACTACCGCGGATTGCTGCTCTTCAGATAAAGCAAAGTAGGCCGCGAGGCGGCGCTGGACAGAATCGCTCATCAGAGCTATAGCCTCGTCCATGGGCAGGATTCTGTAGTCGACCAGCTCCCCTACCTGGAATTGAATATGCTTCAGGCTGGCTTCAGTGACTGTGGCCTTCCAGTAGAACATGAGCCCATCGCCGTGTTCCCCACGGGTAACGATGGAGTCGACCAATAGTAGCTGCGGCTCACTAATCTCTAGGTTTATTTCCTCAAGTACCTCGCGCTTGGCGGCCGCACGGGGTGTCTCGTGCAGGTCTACTCCCCCACCAGGCAGCTGCCAATTGGGATGGTGGGGGTTTTTGACAATAATCCAGTCGCCGGCTGGGGTCTCAACAATTACCTTGCTGGTTAGGCTCTGCTTGGGCAAAGATTCTTGCCATCGGCGATAGTGGGGATGCTCATCGGACATTTCGGCTTCGATTCTAGTATTAGTTATATTTGTTACTTAGCAAATTCGGTAGCGCGGGTCTCGCGGATGACATTGACCTTGATAGTACCGGGGTACTTGAGCGTAGCCTCTATCTTTGTCGCAATGTCACGCGCCAGCTTAATGGCACTCAGATCATCCACCTCTTCTGGGGTGACCATAATGCGGATCTCTCGACCAGCCGAGATGGCATAGCTCTTGGAGATACCAGGGAAGGTGTTGGCAATGTTCTCGAGCTCGGTCATACGCTTGGCGTAGTTCTCGAGTGTATCGCCGCGGGCGCCGGGGCGACCAGCCGACAAGGCATCAACCACGCGAACGATGGTGGCCTCTGGAGTGGTGGCCTCAATGTCCTCGTGGTGGGCCTCGGCGGCGTGAGCAATGCGCTCATCCATACCGGCCTTGCGAATAAGCATGCCGGAAATGTGATGGTGGGGCATTTCAATCTCGTGAGTCATGGCCTTGCCCAGGTCATGCAGGAGGGCGGCGGTCTTTGTTATGCGCACGTCGGCACCAACCTCGGTGGCAATCATGCCGGCAAGGTGGCCCATTTCTATAGAGTGCTTGAGAACGTTCTGAGAGAAGGAGGTACGGAATTTGAGCTGGCCAAGCACCACGACAAGCTCGCTAGGAATACCGACAACACCGACTTCCTTCACAGCGGCCTCACCGGCGTCTTTTACCATCTTCTCCACGTCCTTTTCGGCCTTCTCTACTACTTCTTCGATACGAGCCGGATGAATACGACCATCTTCTAGTAATTTCTCGAGGGCAATACGTGCAACCTGGCGGCGCACTGGATCAAAGCTAGATAGCACAATAACGCCAGGTGTCTCATCAATAAGCACGTCGACGCCAGTGGCACGCTCTAGAGCCTGAATATTGCGACCCTCCTTGCCAATAACCCGGCCTTTCAGCTCATCACTAGGGAGGGGCACGGTGGTAACGGTACGCTCGCTGGTAGAGTCGCTCGCCATACGCTCCATCGCGGAGGTAATAATCTCCCTGGCGCGGTCCTCTGCCTCTTCCTTAGCGTCGTTCTGGAGCTTACCAACCAGCCCAACCAAATCTGCTCGGATGTCTCGCTCTGTCATCTGCATAAGCTTGTCGCGGGCCTCATCCTTGGTGAGTTTGGCCACGCGCTCGAGATTGTCCTGCTGCTTACCGCGAATAGCCCGGACCTCGTTCTTAATGTCCTCGAGCTCGGCCTCCGACTTCCGCAGGCCATCGCTGCGCTTTTCTAGGTCTTCAAACTTGCGGTCGAGCTGGCCCTCGCGAGAACTGAGACGGTTCTCAATGTCCGTCAGCTGCTTGCGCCGCTCAGACTCCTCTTTCTTAGAGCCATCCAGTGTCTTGATAGCTTCGCTCTTGGCATCAAGCGTGATCTGGCGGGACTTGCCCTCCGCTTCTTCAAGAATCTTTTTGGCCTTGGCCTCAGCAGAATCGGTCTTTTGTTTAGTCTGGTAGGAGTTGTAGGCGTATCCGGAAGCACCGCCGGCTCCGAGGCCGACAAGGCCAATTAATAGTACAGGTAGCATAGTGCCTTCTTTCTAGTGGAGCTGTATTGACACGGAAGAACTACTAAATTGTGGTCGGAAAAAGAGGAAGGTGTTTAGAGAGAAACAATAGTGGCCACGCCGGGTGTATCTGGATTTAGCAGCTTCACGTGTGCGTAATCTAGCAAAAACGTTAAAAATGTGAAGTACCTTAATTTAAACGGATTGTAGGCATAACGTCAACGTTAAGGACTATCTCTAGACGTCTATTTGTAACTATAGTCATTGACATAATGGCTCTGTGGTGCGATAATCTTCAAGCATTTACCGCAAACCCGCGGTGGCACCCGAGGACGCAGGAGAGTGAGAAATGGCCAAACTGGTCAATCACGACGACAAGTGGCACGAGAACAACCGAACAGTGGAGAGCCTTAAGCAAGCAGCCAAGGGCCTCACAGGCGATGCCAAGCGGAATGCCGAGAAGGCTGCCCGCGACCTCCAGCGTTCCAACGGCGACTGACCCCTCCTATACGAAAGGAGCCGACATGGCTCGAGTCCTGTATATTCCCCGTCTGTCGGCCCCGCCCACTGCCCAGGTGATCGATCTGGCCACGCGGCTGCCAGTGCCCACTGCTCGACGACACACCACCGCTGCTGCACGACTGGCTGCTCATGCCGCCGCCATGCGCCTCGAGCAGCAGGCCAGTCGGACACGACACATTTCCAACGCTCGTCCTGGATCACCAGTGTGATCCCCTAGCCCAGAAGCAAACCGCCCCGATCTTCTACAAAGAGGATCGGGGCAAGTGCTTTTAATATGAGCTATTTCTTTTGGGCAGTTATATGAGCCTCACTACCGTACTCTGGCAGCACCAGAGCCAACTCGGCATTTGACTTGTCCAGGTGGCTTGCACCACGCGCAATCCAGCCGTCCCCTGTGGTACCTACAACGCCGATACTCAGCCCATAGCCAAGGGCATTGGCGGTTGTAATACCAATACGCAGGCCGGTAAACGAGCCCGGGCCCTGCCAGACAATAAGGCCAGTAAGATCGGTAAGGGTGTGGTGGTGGCCTTCGAGCAGGGCCGTAATCTCGTGTAGTAACTGGCTGGAGAGCTGTCGGCCTGCCTCCCACAGGTGAGCGTCCACAACATCTCCGTTGGACCTGACTAGGTACAGCTCAGCTTGCGATTTGTCTGTTCGAATAGCCAGAATCATGATTGTAGCCCGTGTATTAAGTGCTCATGCTCTGGTCCCATGGCTTCGAATGCTAGCATTCTGCTGGCCTCGCCGGTGGGAGTGATGGTGACTTTGAGGCGGTCGGATGGCAGGGAGCTACCGGCAGCCTCGGCCCACTCTATGATGGTAATAATGCCCGGCTGGCCAACAGTCTCGGCCAGCTCGGTAGCGACGACATCGCCAGAGCCAATGCGGTAGAAGTCGAAGTGATCGAGCTCGAGGCCACTGGGTAATTGATAAACCTTGCTGACCGTAAATGTAGGGCTCACGACCTCCCCGGGGTAGTCCAGGCCAACGGCGATAGCCTTAGCCAGTACCGTCTTGCCACCGCCTAGATCGCTAGACAGCTCAATGACCTCACCGCCCCTTAGAAGACGACCCAAGCGCACGCCGAGCCGTGAGGTGGCTTCGGGCGACTCGGTAGAGATTGAGTAGACGTGCTCGGTATTCATAAATGGCATAGCCAATAGTAAGGCTTGCTAGGCCAATTATCAACCAGAAGCTCAAGGTATCGGTCTGCAGGGGGCTACTGCCATCGGCGGACTGGCCAGCACTAGACCTTTTGGAGGGGGCTTTGGCAGCCTTGACCTTGGCGCTGCTACCCGCCTTAGCTGATTGGACCTTACTAGCCGAGGAAGTACCAGAGCTAGAACTTGCAGATGACCTGCTGGCTGCGACCTTTGCAGGGGCATCCGTTGCGACATTTATAGAACCCGGCGTGGGGGTCGTAGTCCAGTCCCAGCCGTCGGAGAAGTAGGCCCAAGCCTGGCCATCGGCAGCACTGCCATAGCTAGGGGTCTCATCTAGCACAGTGCCCAACGCTGTTTGCAGCCGCGCAGCTCCACCACTGTTGGTGAGGGCTAGCTTTGACTGTAAAGAGAAGTAGGTAGCATAGCCGTGGGCCGGTATAGTGCCCGACGGTAAGGTGAACTTGGCGTGAAAGCTCGAGCCGCAGGCTAGCACAAGGCCGCTCAGGCTAAGCGGCTGGTCGCCGTCATTGTACAGCTCAATATACTCATCTTTGGCATCTGTGGCTGGGCTAGCGGGGTTAGGCAGGAGCTCATTAATGCGCAATGGGGAGTAATCTACATTACCACCTGGAATGGGAGTGTCGGCCGGCGCCGGGGTGGCTGGGTCTTCAGTAGGGCTCGCGGTAGTCTGTGGCTCGGGGGTAATACGAACCGTGAAGTCCTGGCTGTTGTTGCCGGTGTCTTGACTATTCCCGGCCAGCGCATTGCTAGCCCCTGGAAGCCGCTCGAGGCTGTGGCCGTCCCCGGCTGCCGGCGCTGGGCTAGTCTCGCTGGCATTGGCTGTAGCGCCATAGCCCACCAGATCCACTACCTGGCTAGCTTGGTCAAGCAGGCGGACGTGTCCCGCCGACTCAGCCATACCATCTGTCAGCAGACTATCCCCGCTCGGTACAAAGCCCTTGGTGGCTACTAAATAGAACCCGAAACTGGCTATAGACCCGCTCAGTGTAGCGCGCTTAGACCAAGCGGCACTAGTGGCGGTGGCGGACTTGTACTCTAGCTGCCAACTGCTTAGGCTCACCACACTAGCCGTGGGATTGTAGAGCTCTATAAATTCCTGGCTAGCAGCCGAAACGCTGCCGGTAGACAGCTCACTAATAACGACATGACTAGTACTGGCAAGGGCGGGATGTGCCCAAGCCCCAGTGGTACTAATTACCACTAAACAAACTGAAATCCACCTCGTGACTTTTGATAGCATACGAGTTCCTTTATTTCTCTAGCGATGATGCTACCCGAACAAAAACCATAATGCAAGCAACAGCGGAATGGGAATTCTGACGCTTATGCTTGCATCCAGATCACAACGGATACAGAATACGGGCATGAACTACTGGCTTAGTAGCATATTTACCCCTGATACGAGCGCGATTGCGGTTGCGTGGCTGGTACTCTATATGCTCATTGTGGCGAGCAATGGCTTTGTCATCTACAGGGCAGCTCGCGGCCGGTTCTCCTGGTGGGTGGCACTCCCCTTCATCCTTAACCTAGCCTGCAACGCCCTGTTTACGCAGATGCAGAATGATGGTGACAGCTTTATCCTATCGAGTATTGCGATGGTGCTTACTCTAGGCACGCTTATCTGGAGCATTGCCATGATCTGGCCTAAGCACCGGTGGGTGGGCATTGCGCAGACACCCTACCTGCTCTGGGTAGCTACAGCAACACTACTCCAGCTACAGATGACGCTGGTTGGCCACTAAGCCTGTTTCTTGCGGCGGAGGCGGCGGAGGCGCTGCATGAGCGCGGCCCGCTGAGCCTCATCACGCCAGATATGTAGGAGGGGTGGGACAAATGAGGCGAGCATGACGATAAGGATGAAAAGCACCAGATACCGCTCTACATTGGGCACGGCATTACCGAAAAAATAGCCAACCAGAGTGACGCTAGAAACCCAGAGTGCAGCGCCAATAATATTGAATATCATGAAACGACGGAAGCGCATATTGCCAATACCAGCAAGCAAGGGTGCCATACTGCGAACCACGGGTGTAAACCGGGCTAGAATAACGGTCTTACCACCATGCTTCTCGTAGAACTTGCGAGACGTTTCGAGGTGCTTGGGGTTGAAGATGAGGGCGTCGTGCTTAGCGAACATGCGCTCACCGAAGTGAGCACCTAGGTAGTAGCCGGCATTCACACCAAGCACGGCTGCCACGAACATGACTGGCGTAACTAGCCAAATATTAAGGATACCTTTGGCTGCTAGGAGGCCGGCAGCGAAGAGCAGGCTGTCGCCGGGGAGAAAGAAGCCAACAAGGAGCCCTGACTCGGCAAATATAATTGCAAAGATTCCGATGTAACCAACACTGTGGATGAGCTGTTCAACTGCCATGACTCCATAGTAACGGCTTTGGTAGCGCTACGCCACCTCACCCACTTGAGCGATCCTGCTTATGGTATAATTTCCAATAATATGCGCCTAAACGACAGTGAGCTGAAGAAACTATTATCCGGCTGGGACAAGCTAAAGCCAGGGGCTTTTGACGAAGCCGAAAAACAGCACGAACAGACGGGTGAGTCACTACAGTCCATTATTATTAAGCGCAAAGTAATTTCCGAGAAGGACCTGATTAAGCTCTACGCCAAAGACGCGGGCATACCCTACGTGGAGCTGGGTGAGATGAAGATCCCCCACGAAATTCTTGTGCAGATCCCGGAGCGCATTGCCCGGAAGTACCAGGCGGTACTGTTTGGCGCCGAGAACAATAAGCTACTCCTGGCCATGGCTGACCCGGAAGACTTGCAGGCAGCCGACTTTATTGAGAAGCAGGTCGGCGGTGAGCTAGTAATCTATGCGGCAGCTCCGGCCGATATTCTGGCGGTGATCGACCAGTACAAAGGCAATATAGATAATGAGATTACCAAGGCTATCCGCGACTCGAGCGCCGAGGAAGAGCAGAAACAGGAAGTTAGTGCCAAGGACCTGACGGAAGACGCGCCCATTGCCAAGACGGTTAATATTATTCTGGAATTTGCCATAAAGTCGCGGGCATCAGATATACATATTGAGCCGCGAGAGACCATTGTGCAGGTCCGCTACCGCATAGACGGCGTCTTACGCGAGACAATGACACTGCCCAAGCCAATCCTGGCGGCTGTGGTAAGCCGCATCAAGATCCTTTCCAACCTGAAGATTGACGAGCACCGCGTGCCTCAGGACGGCCGGTTCAAGTTCGCCATGGGCTCCAAGACGGTAGCCCTACGCGTGTCGACGCTCCCGGTGATGGACGGGGAAAAGGTGGTTATGCGGCTCCTCGACGAATCAAGCCGCGCCCTCACGCTGGAAGAGCTGGGCTTTGAAGGCCGCAGCCTGGAGGTAATTAATAATAATCTGCACAAGCCCCATGGCATGACACTGGTGACCGGGCCGACTGGCTCGGGTAAGTCCACGACACTGTACTCCGTGCTCTCGACTATGAATACGCCGGGGGTGAATATTTCCACCATTGAAGACCCGGTAGAGTACCGTATTACTGGCGTAAACCAGACCCAGGTAAATCCGAAAGCTGGTATGACATTTGCCTCCGGGCTCCGGGCGCTTCTGCGCCAGGACCCAAATGTGATCATGGTGGGGGAAGTCCGCGACGGTGAGACCGCCGATCTGGCAGTCCAGGCAGCCCTGACTGGGCACGTGGTGCTTTCGACACTCCATACCAGTAATGCCGCCACTACTCTGCCCCGTCTGCTGGACATGGGGATTGAGCCCTTCCTGATAGCCTCTACGGTCAATACCGTTATTGGCCAGCGGCTGGTTCGGCGGCTGTGCCCAATCTGCCGCGTACCGTACGTGCCTGAGGGCAAAGAGCTGGACGGAATACGCAAGGACTTCCAGCTGGACGTAGCACTGAAGCACTTCCATGAAATGAAAGATAATGGTTCGGGTGTAGCGCCGGTGGCCCCAGTAGTGGCAGCAGTGCCGGCGGCGGTGGCCGATACCGCGCCAAGCGATGACAAGGATAAGAAACCAGCAGCCAAGAAGGAAAAAGTGGTTCTGCCGATCAGTGACGACCTGTCCAGCCCGAAGTCTATTTTGGATAAGATTGCGTCTGATCCCAACATTATTAACCGCACGGCAGCTGAAGCTAGTAAGGCGAAGGTCGCTGCGGAAATAATAACCGCCCCCGCAGGTGCTACGCCGGCTGCAACGCCGGCTGATCCCAAGAACCTGAAGCCAGGCCAGTTCCTCTTACACCGGCCAGGTCCAGGCTGCGACAACTGCGGCACCACAGGCTACCAGGGACGCATGGGCATCTACGAGGTACTAGAGGTAAATACGGAAATATCTAAGATGATCGTAAACCACTCTACGAGTGAAGACCTACAGGTGGCGGCAATTAAAGATGGCATGCTCACCATGCAGCAGGATGGGTTTGTGAAGGCCCTCATGGGTATGACAACAATTGAAGAAATCATGCGGGTAACCCGTGAGTAAGGATACCTATGCCACAGTTTAGCTACACCGCGCGTGACAAATCCGGCGCAATCGAGAAAGGTACTATGTCCGCCTCCGACCGGCAGGCAGCCACTGCTAGCCTGATGGAGAAGGGCATAACCCCGCTCCTGGTCAAAGAAACTGTCGGTGGGACTGGTGTTAAAAAAGAGCTATCAATTCCCTTCCTGAAGAAGAAAGTTTCGTTGAATGACAAGGTGATCTTCTCTCGCCAATTCTCGACCATGATTAACGCTGGTGTACCGATTGTGCAATCACTGGCCATCCTGCGCGAGCAGGCTACCTCGAGCTTTTTCCAGAAAGTGATTGCCGAGTGCAGTAAGAAAGTAGAGGGCGGCTCCACACTATCTAGCGCTCTAGCGGAGCACCCGACGGTGTTTTCTAGTGTCTACATTAATATGGTAAAGGCTGGTGAGACGGGCGGTATTCTCGACGAGGTACTGGACAGACTGGCCACCCAACAGGAGAAAGATGCCGAGATTGTAAGTAAGGTAAAGGGCGCCATGACCTATCCCGCCGTTATCTTCTCGGTAACCATTGGCGCATTTGTATTCTTAATGACAGCGATTGTCCCAGGCCTGGCAGGCATATTTGCTGGGCAGGGCGCTAAGCTACCGGTCTACACCCTAGTCATGCTAGCTATCAGCCATGGCCTAACGCACTATGGGCTGTACATTGGGGCTGTTCTGGTCGCGCTGGCAGCCGTATTGAACCGATTTATTCACACCTATAAGGGTAGGCGGGTTTGGGACCGGTTTCTGCTCCATATGCCTGTGATCGGCGCCATCCTAGAGAAGGTGAACGTTGCCAGGTTTGCACGTACCTTTGGGTCGCTTATGAGCTCTGGCATCTCGGTGCTGGATGCGCTCAACGTAACGTCGTCGGCACTGACGAACACCGTCTATTCGGATGGCCTTATCAGGGTAGCGAGCGAGGTCAAGAATGGTAAGTCTGTGTCAGAACCGCTCAAGGCGCTGAAAGCCTTTCCACCGATTGTGTCCCAGATGGTGGCCGTCGGTGAGGAAACTGGCCAGATGGATACCATCCTGGTGAAGCTGGCTGGCTTCTATGAGCGCGAGGTGGATACGGTTATTGCTAGCATTACCTCGATCATTGAGCCTATCCTTATCATCGCGCTAGGGGGCATGGTAGGCTTTATCGTCATCTCGGTATTTGGGCCTATTTCCGCCCTGTCCAATACCATCTAGCACCACCTGGCGTCTGCCCATTGACGGCACAGCCATAAGCACTTTATGATTACTCTAGTTAAAGCACAGCTTTACCTAATCCATAACAAGGAGGTGAGAACACACATGAAAAAATTCCTAAAGAAGCAGAGCGGGTTTACCCTACTCGAACTTCTGATCGTAATCGTCATCATTGGCATCTTGGCCTTGATCATTGTTCCAGGTCTGGCAAGCGGTCCAAAGCGTGCTCGTGACGCCCAACGTAAGTCGGATATGCGCGCAGTCAAGAATGCGCTTGAGACCTACTACAATGACAAGAATGTCTATCCAGCGCCAGCCAGCGGTACGAACGGGTCTACGACCTACTTCGCGAACCTGTCGACTGTCCTGGTACCAGACTATCTGCCATCCGTTCCTGCAGATCCAAAGTCTGGTGTTGCAACTGGCTACGTCTACGGCGTAAACAGCACAGTGACACCAACCAAGTATGTCATTGAAACTAATCTCGAGAGCACAACTGACTCGCAGATTAACGACAAGAACGGTGCTGCTGGGTACAATGGTACCTACAGTACACCTGCGACCTACCCTCAGGGCTACGCTGTCACCAGCGTGAACTAGACCGGTCACACCAAGAAAGCGGCCTTCGGGCCGTTTTTTTGTTGCCCTAGGTCATAGTATTCAGCTTATGCTTTGGTATAATGAATGAGTAACTAGGTGAGCACGTGCGCGTTCCGTTAATCTATCATAAGGGCTCTCTTTTCGGTTTCGACATTGGCAGTCGTACCGTCAAGGTGGCACAGGTTGAACGGCGCGGCAAAAACGTCCGAGTACTCGGCTATGGCTCCACCAACTTCCCGCCCGACACCATAATTGAAGGCATTATTGCCGACCCCGAGGTGATGGCGCAGGCCATAAAGCCACTGCTGGCCCACCCCACCGCGGGCCGCATAACTGGCAAGAAAGTGGCAGTAGCCCTCCCGACGGCCAAGGTATTTATTCGTACCCTCCAACTGCCAATGATGAGTGAGGCAGACCTGGACCAAGCAGTGCGGTTGGAGGCCGAACAATACATACCCATACCCGCTACCGACCTGTATCTAGACTTTGAAGTGATAGAACAAGTACCGGGGGCTGAGGGCAAGGAAGCGCAGCTGAGCGTGCTCATGGTGGCGGCGCCGCGGGCAATCGTAAACTCCTACATACAGCTATTCGATATTTTGGGCCTAGAGATTGACTCAATTGAGGCTAGTCTTACGTCTATCACCCGCGCAATGCTGCTGGGTGGGGCCAGTGACAAGGCAACGCTGGTCATAGACTTCGGCTCGCGCTCCGCCGACCTGGCTATCTACGACCGCGTGGTGCGGTTGACGGGTAGCATTACCGTGGGCGGCGACGACCTGACGGCGACCATGAGCAAGAACCTAGGCATTACCCTGGACCAAGCCAATGAGATGAAGTACAAGTTCGGCATTGGTAAGAGTGGCCTGCAGGCGAAGATAACCGAGGCCCTTACACCGCAGCTACAGCAGATTACCTCAGAAATGAAGAAAGTAATTAAGTTCTACGCGGATCGCAACGATAAGAAACCCCCTATCAGTACGATTATTCTGTCCGGCGGTAGCGCCAGCATGCCAGGCCTGGGTGAGTACCTGAGTAGCCAGCTGGGGCTGCCAATCCAGGTGGGTAATACCTGGGAGCACCTGGAAGCAAAGCACGTAGGCGCACCCAAGGCGCTAGAAATGCCCATGTACACCACGGCCCTTGGTCTAGCCCTACGCGAGGTGCAGCATGATTAATCTGCTGCCGGGTGACGTCAAAGAGCAGGTTAACTACTCCAAGCGCAACCAAGCGCTGGTCAGCTATGTCTGGCTTACGGCCATGACTATTATTATCTGCGGCGGACTGCTCGGCTACGCCTATTTGTCGGTGCGCAATCAAACAGCGTCTGCCAGGGCTCTGCTGGCGACCCAGCAGACTGAGGTGTCCAAGTATAAGAGCCTAGAGAAGGATGCTAAGTCAGTAAATGCGCGCGTTTCTGCTATTAAGGCTATTCAGGCCAACCAATCACACTTCTCACTCCTCCTGGAAGACCTGGCCAAGGTGACGCCCACGAATGTAGTTATCAGCAGTATTTCCCTGACTGGTGACGACAAAAAGCCAGTACGCATTGCCGGCACTACCACCAGCCTATCGGCTATTGCGTCGTTTCGAGATGCGCTGGAGCAGAAATCACCGCGGGTAAGTGGAGCCGACATTGAGAACATTGGCCGCGATGAAAAGGGCAACTACAACTTTGGTATCACGATCGGCTTTAGGCCGGGGCAAGCACGATGAAACCGAAGCAGCTCTACTTTGTAATGCTTATAGTTCTTGTACTCCTGCTTGGCGGCGTGGCCGTGGGCATCTACTTTGCCAATGGCCTGCTCGTAGCGCGCACCCGAGAGCTCAGCGACACGCTAGTGCAGGCAACAGTAGCAGGCGACCACGCACAGGATCTGGCCAGCCTAAAGAGCCAGTACCTGGCCTTGCAGCCCAAGTTTGCCAAGCTAGAGCTATCCCTACCCCGCGCTAAGAAGCAATCGGAGATAGTCTTGCAGGTGCAGAAACTGGCCGACCAGAATAGTGTAGTCATAGACTCTACCAGCTTTACTGGCTCCGCCGGTAGTACACTGCCCAATACCACGAGCCAGACCGTGCCAGCGGGCGATGCTATTGCGCTGCCGATCAGCTTTACGGCTAAAGCCACCTACCTGAACTTCCTGAACTTCCTGAAGCAGTTAGAGAGCCTGAACCGCTACTCCAACGTAACCTCCATTAGCGTAACCAGTACCGTGGGAGCCGATGGTAAGCCGTCTACTTCCTATACCATAAACATGAGTGTGTATATAAAACCATGAAGCTAGAAATAAGCACCGACACCCTGAAAAAGCTACTGAAGACCCTAGCCGGACTAGGGCCCTTCTTGGCACTACTAGTGATGATTGGGGCAATCGGCTTCTGCGGCTGGCGTGCTAGCCAATCGCTGAATGTTCTGCCGTCCAATGAAGCAATTGAGGCCGCTCGGAGCGCTCAGTCCGTAGCTAAGACTAAGTTCGATACGAAGGTGATCAACTCAGTAAATACCCTTGTAGACGTACCTACCACCATAGACACCAGTACTGTAGGCAAAACAAACCCATTTGCCCCCTGATAAACCAGTGAGCTACTCGGGGCGTTGCTCACGGTTGGTGCGGCGGTCCTGTAGAACGTCCTCGTGGGCTTTGTTGATAGCCTGTACCAGTACCGCCGGATAGGGGGCCTGCTCAAAGACAAAGTTCTCCTGCTCCCCTGCTGTCTCTACAATAAGATTGCCGTAGTTGAGAATGGTAGCGAACAGACCCTTGCGTTCGCCGGTAACGTCTTCAATATTGGCCAAGCTTAGCTTGGAAACTACTCGGTTAAACAAGCCATACTGCTCAACCTGCATGAGATTCTGAGTAGTAAGTACAACCCGGTTTTGGCGATAAATAAAGTAAGCGATGAGCAAAATAACCAAGACCAGTAGCCCAACCGACCAAAGGACGATCATGACGGTAGCGAGTGGCAGATACTTTGCTATGGCATCGGCGTAACGCCCAGTGCCATAGCTGGCCATGGCGACAAGAACTAGAATGAGGCCAGTGCTAACAGCCACGGGCAATAGATTGATGGGGTGACGGTAGACCACCTGGAGCACGTGCTCGTCTGGGTTCATAGGGACGGGCGAGCAACGATCCAGTTCCTCGGTATAGTGCGGGGCAAAAGGGCCCGGATTAAATGCGGCTGGGGCGACTGTGGCGGGAGCTGTCGGCGTAGCAGCTACCGGAGGCTGGGCCGCTGGTGTAGGGGCCGGTTCTGGGGCCGGTTCTGGGACTAGGTTGGGGGTGATTTCTGGATTCATAGCTGCATTATAGCTCGGACTCGGCTGCCTGGCGAGCCTGACCACTAGCCAGGTAGTCCTGCTCAGCTTGCCGCACTAAGCCCACCAGCTGAGCCTCCGCGGCGCGAGTGCTAGCTACAAGGCCAGGCAATGAGCTCCCTGCGGGCAAGGGCAACAAGCCCAATACTTCGGGAATGGCCCGGGGCAGGTCTAGCACGGCCGTCGGAACGGCGAGCTGGGCAAGCCGGGAACCTGGAGTAGTGCCCCTAATCCGCAGTCCTTCTGGCCGAATAGCCAGGTGGTCGCCCGACAGCCTAGGGTAGCTCAAAACTACCCATTGCCAGCCGCGCGCGGTCAGCCACCCACAGCGTAGCCGCCACTCCGCCGGGGTCGACTCCGAGACAATGGCTTGAGGTCGGCTAGCTATCCGCTGCCACCCGGCGCTGCGTCGGGGCCGGCGGCTCTGCGACAGGTCGTGCAAGTCTAGACGTAGTGGCTCCTCATAGCTCCAAGCTGGCCACGGCAGCAGTGCGTGCGGCGCCACAGATGCCTGGAAGAGTACCGACTGGTCGCTTCCTGGTTGCTGCGTTATAGCACGGACTGGCCAGAGTAGTGTTGCCCCGTGGCCATTGGCTAGCTCCCCCGCTAATTGCCGCGGCATTACAGCAGCGGGTCCTGGGACAGAGAGTCTACGGCGGGGACGCGTCCCACATGGCGATACGCCCGGGGCGTCACACGCCGACCGCGAGGAGTGCGCTCGAGCAGGCCGATCTGCATGAGAAACGGCTCGTAGACGTCCTCAATGGTAGCGCGCTCTTCGCTGATAAGTGCTGCGAGCGTCTCTACCCCTACGGGGCCGCCAGCATAGTGGTCAATGATAGCCATAAGCAGACGCCGGTCGCTAGCGTCTAGGCCCAGCTCATCAATCTCCAGAAGCGCCAAGGCCTCCGCAGCTAAGCTCTGGTTAACAAGGCCGTCGGCCTTCACCTCGGCATAGTCGCGTACGCGCTTGAGTAACCGATTGGCAATACGTGGAGTCAGGCGCGAGCGGGTGCCAATCTCGACGGCAGCAGCTGTGTCCAGCGTGACGCCCAGAATACGTGCAGAGCGACTCAGGATCCTCACCATTTCTTCTGGTGTGTAGTAGTCTAGGCGGTGTACCAGGCCAAAGCGGTCACGGAACGGTGCCGACAGGGCGCCAACACGAGTGGTAGCGCCAATAATAGTGAACTTGGGTAGATCCAGGCGGATGGACTTGGCTGAGGGGCCCTTGCCAAGCATAATGTCCAAGCCAAAGTCCTCCATAGCAGGATACAGCACTTCCTCAACCGTCTTGGGTAGCCGGTGGATCTCATCAATAAAGAGAATGTCGTGCTCGTTCAGATTGGTTAGTAGGGATGCTAAGTCCCCTGCTCGCTCGATGGCAGGCCCAGAAGTGACCTTAATACCGGCACTCATTTCAGAAGCTATGACGCTAGCAAGAGTGGTTTTACCGAGCCCGGGTGGGCCGTAGAGTAAAACATGGTCAATGGGCTCACCGCGTCCCTTAGCAGCAGAAATAGCCAGGCCGAGATTATCCTTAATGGCCTCTTGGCCAATATACTCGCCAAAGGTGCGGGGCCGAAGCGTTTCCTCGATCTGCAGCTCTTCTGGGCTTTCCTCTTCTGCAGTGGCAGCTGTAACGCGCTCAATCATCTGGCTAGCACCTTAAGGGCGGCCTTAATGCGTGCCTGTTCGCCAGTAACTTCGGCGGGGATGGCAGCAACAGCCTCGCTGGCCTGAGCGGGCGCGTAGCCGAGGCCAAGCAGGGCCTGGTAGGTAGCATCGCCGGTAGACATGCTGGCGGCACCCGCTAGACCATCCATCTTGCCACGTAGCTCAACAATAATGCGTTCGGCAGTCTTCTTGCCCACACCGGATACACCGCGCAAGAGCTCAGGATCCCCGGCGGCAATAGCCTGCTGGAGCCGGCTTCGACTGGCCGAAGACAGTACGGCCATGCCCACCTTGGGGCCAATGCCTGAGATGCTAATGAGCTGCTCAAAAAGAAGCTTATCGGCCAGCTCAGAAAAGCCGTAGAGTACGTGTGCATCCTCGCGGATATGCTCATGGATATAGAAGGCTTGCACCACGCCCTGCGTGGCACTACCCCAATCGGTAGTCGCTACAAATAGCTCATAGCCCAAGCCGGCAATCTCAACGATGAGCGCGTCGTGGACCTTTTCGCTAACAATACCGGTAATCTTTGCAATCATGAGTCTATTATAGCTGATTGTAGTCAGATCTGGTGTCTGGGCTAGTTTGAGCCTTTGTTGTTGCCGCGAAAAGCGCGGCCAATGGTCTGTACGGCTCGGCCAACAAGGCCGCGGCGTTGGCTGTAGCTCGACTCGGACTTTCGAACAGCTTTTTCGGCTTGGTCGGCGGGTAGCTCCTCTTGCAACCCAGGATTGAGCGCGGGCGCTTCAGCGCGCTGGAGGGCGTCTTGTTCGGCCTGAGTGAGTTCTTGTTCTGGCATGAAGTAACTCCGTATTACTAATGCTAGTATACCCCTACATAGACTATTCTGCAGGGTTTTATATCTGATAAATGATTGATGTTTTCTAGCTATTGTTCTATAGTGTATCGGTTCATTGTACCCGACCGAAATGAGAGACCATGACTGCCCTTCCCAAGCCGCGAGGCATCTTGTTCGACCGTGGTGGCGTGCTCGTGCAGTCCCGCCCTTCCAAAGATCTGCGCCCTCCTTTTGTCCGCTTTGCGGACTGGCTGGGTGCGACCTATGGCATTGACTCGAGCAAATGGATTACTGCCATGCAAGGCCCCAACCAAGGCTACGATCTGGGCCGGCTGACCGCAACGGAGCGCCTGCAACGGATAGCTGCAGCCTACGGGTGGGAGCTGCCAGACAAGGAAGTGCCACGGATCATCAGGGCCGAGTACAACGCGTACTACACGGTATGTCGGCTGGACAGCGGAATTGACACCGTCCGACTGCTCAAGCAGCGCGGTCTGGCTGTGGGCCTATGCAGCAATGCCAGCCCGAACGAAGAAGGTGGTGATGCCCTCCTGGGTCTTCACACCTATCTCCCCGAAAGTGGCTACAGCCATCACCTGCGAGTGAAGAAGCCCGATCCGGAAGCGTACCAACGCGCTGCTGCGTTGCTGGGCTTCACCGACCTGAGCCAGCTGTGGTTCATCGATGACGGCGGGGATGGCTCGCTCCAGGGTGCCACCGAGGCTGGCCTCACTGCTATCTACTACGAGCACCCGGAAGCGTCAGGCGCGCAGCGGCCCGATCTCATCGAGGGCTTCACGGGACCAGTCATCCACGACCTACGGGATCTCCTGATCCTGCTCGACCAAGCCGCCTAAGCGGCCCAAATACAACGGCTCACCAAAGACTTCTCTGGTGAGCCGTTCAGCTTTCTTGGCAGCTACTCTGAAGTAGACCGGCGCTCGTTATGCTTATGGAATTGGGCGCGGCCTTCGAGGTACATGTTGATAGCCTCAAGCGTGCCCTTCTTGTCGGCGTAGACATAGTTACCGAAGAAGGTGAGTCCATATAGGAAGCAGTAAAACCCATAGCGTCCAAGCAGCATGGGGTCGGAAAAGCTATGCCGATAGGCACGTAAAATGGGTGACATGAAGGCGTCTACCTTGTCCTGCGACACACCTTTGCGCCCAAAGAAGGTGGTGGGATCTGAGCGGCGCACAAAGTGGAAAAGCACGCGCATCTTGGCCAGGTCTTCCAAGTAGTCGGCAAACCGTAGCCGCTCCCAGTCAATCATATAGACGGCTTCCTCGGCAACAATAATGTTCGACCACCACAGATCACCATGAGTGCGCGACTTACGCACCCGGAACTTATCCCGGTTATCACGTAGGTACTGCTTTACCTCTTCAATGTCGGCGGCGACTTGCTCGGGAGTAATGTAGTCGGCAAACTCCTTGGCGTGCTCCAGGGCTAGTGGGCGCATTTCTTCGATACGGAGCTTAAGACTCTTGGCTGAGACGCGCCGACGGGAGCGTAGGCTGTGGAGGGCAATGAGCTGCTCGGTGAGCCGCTCTGACGACTGGGCGGTAAGCGTCTTGGGACGTAGTTCCTGGCCATCTGGCACCTCGACAATAACAATATTGTAATCAAAGCGGTTCTCTTCGGCCCGCCAGACGAACAAGAAACGATCCTTAGGGATTACCTGATACAGGTGCTTGACTTCACGCTCAAAGGCCTGAGCCTCACGGTAGACCTTCAGTACATGGTGATTGTCGTCGATCATGACCGAAAAGACGGTAGCATGGTAGCCATGGCCCTTCACACCAATGAGACGGATCTCCTCAATGTCGAAGCCCTGGCGGCCAAGTGCCACCAGTAGATCGGCCTGGAGCTCAATTAGCTCATCCTTTGTAAATAGATCAGTTTTTATCATAAATTATGGCTTAAGCAGGGCTGCAAAGGCAGCTGCAGTGGTTAGATTTTTTTGATTATCGTTGAGGGGTACGGCGATAATACCATCCTTTTGCGCAGAAGCCATGAGCGGAATAGCGGGATCATCCGTATCGAATATGGCTATGACTGTCTTACCCGCATTAATGGCCGCTCCGGCAAAGCCGTGGTCTGCCACAACCAGATCTATCCGATGGTGTTGGAGAATGTCCTCTAGTACTCGCCCATCATGGGTGTGGTGCAGCGTGCCTTCGTCGCTGGTCACAATGCAGTCGCCCACGCTGTCTAGCCATAGACCTGGCTCGATCGACGGATTGTCTGGCAGCCGGTAGACTCGGCCACCCCAGCGGGCAGTCTGGTCGGCTAGGAGCTGGTAGGCACCCAGCATGGAGCCAGGGTGGCCGGTGGCAAAGAGCACGGTCTTGTGGTTTTCGGATGCCCAGCGCAAGTAGCTCAGCGCGGCCCCGAGGGCACGCATAGTAGTATCGGGATTGATCATGGCATGCTTGCCGTGCTGGAACTCGCGCAGCGACAGACCAAGTGAGGACGCCACAACCTCGGTGGCTTTGGGTAAGTCGTACCCCAGGAAGTCTAGAGCCTTAATACCAAATGTCCAGTAGCTTGTGCCATCGAGGCACTCTTGGATGGCCTTGGCGTTGATCAGCGGACTGTTGTGTTTGAGCTTACCCGTCAGGCCAGCATCCTGAAAAAGCGATGAAAGTTTTGCCATTAGCATTATTGTACCAGGGCTAGGCGGTCCGATAAAGCTAGGCTAGAGCAGGTGCCCTCTCGGCATCAGTATCAAACAAGGGGAAGCTGCCCTGCTGGTCAGTAACCAGCGGCTGTCCGGAGACAGCAATGGCCATCTGGAAACTGCCCGGAGCCACCGGCGCCGTGAGTAGGTCCGACATGAGCCGAAGCAGGTCGACGTGGCGTAGCCAGACAACTCGCTCAAACTCGTTCTGGGTAGGCATGGTGTCTTGCTGGTTGACGGCACCAAAGCGCACACAAGTAACGTCCAGCCCCTTACCGGCATAGTAGCGGCCGAGGGACTCGCCGAACTGCTTAGCAGCACCGTAGGCGCCATTTGGCGTACCAGTCTCGGACAGGCGGCTTACGGTAGCTGGGTCGAGCCCACGGACGTCGGCGGCATGCACAGAGCTAGCCATAATGACCCGGCCTACGCCAGCGTCTACCGCCCCACGGTACACCTGCTGGATCATGGTGAAATTGTCGTGGTGGAGAGCCTTCATCTGGGGAGCAGACTCTGAGACCCAGGCTAGGTGGATCAACGCGTCGTGTCCACGCAAACGCTCGAGCAGCACAGGGTAGTCGCAGATATCGGTCTCTGGTAGGTCTAGGCCCGTAATGGTGAAGTCAGTGAGCCCCTCCACGAGAATGGAGCCAATAACGCCACGCGAACCAGTGATAGCAATGCGCTTCATGGTCTTCTCCAGCTTTAGTTTGTTTCGATAATGGCCAAGGGCGGCCGCGTATACCTATATTAAAGCATATTACTGCAGATAATTCAATACCCTTTTGCTTATCTACGGTAAAATGATCTGTTAATGATTGTGTTTTATGGACTAAAATGCCATAATGCGGCAGTTCGTTGAAATCTAGCAGAAACGAGTTGGCTATGAGCCTCGCCGTACGCACCCTTATACCCCACCCCACTACCATTGGTCTGGCCGTGGACGACCAGCGCAGGTTCCACGGCGGCCTCATGGCGCTCAGCCGGGGTACCGAAGGCGTGGTCCTGGGCCGAACGGTCCCCGACAATCAGATTTTCAGTGCAAGGCTGAGTGATGCGGGCGTCTTGACCCATTTGAAAGTGTTTCTTGACCCCCAGAAAACCACTGGCTGCAACGGAGCCGTAGGCTTCGAAGACCCCACCAACCTGGCCGCCCTGTTTGGCTTCAATCCATTCGGTAGGCGCGATGAGCAAGGTATGCTGCTAACGGCTACGTTTGCCAAGCCAGATGCCGAAGGCGTGACCGCTGAACTGTGGTACTGCAACCTGCTGACAAAAGAAATGCGGGCCGTACTCACACCGACCGATGTCATGCGGGCTGGGTTGTGCGGGTACTGCGACATGGTGAAAGAAGGCGAACTGGCACGCGCCTACGGGCGACGCTGGATCCTATTCGAGTACGGTGATGGGGTAGCGAGCCATCTGGGAGCGGCCTACATTGACAATGGTGGTGTTGCCAATATAAGCGGCTTTTGGACCGCCGAGGCCGACGGCAGCGAGCACGTCTCCACCGCCGGCGGCCCGATCCGTCTCAGTGACAGCCTCTACCTGCTGCTATATAACCGCAGGCGGAATAATGAATGGGGCGTGGCCTACATGACGATCGATCTGTCCAGGGAATGGCCAGAGGTCTGCGAGGTGTCGCCGGATTGGCTAATCCGGGCCCATGTGGCTGACCGTGGGCCAGACGACCAGCTGATTGCCTTCGGGTCATGCGTGACCTACCAGGGTGGTACTAGGGCCGAAGTGCTCTACCACATTAATGACAACCGCTGCGCCCGGCAGCTAATCGACTGGTCCTGAACGACGAGCCCCCAGATATTTCTGGGGGCTCTTTGCATTGCTAGCGCTTAGAATGGGTGGGTAAGGTCGATGGCACCTACGCCGCTATCGCCCAGGCCGGCGTACAGGCGCCAGGTGTCACCGCCTAGGCGCTCAAGCGAGCCGGGAAAGACCACATCTGCCAGGCGCGGGAGCTTGGGCTCAGTCGGCGGGAAGTCGGAGCGCTCAACCAGCTCTTGCGGCTTGGTGGCTACGCCGGTGTCGGGATTGATAGACCAGGTTGCTACCGTGTAGCGCATGTCGTGCTCTTCTTCGCCAAGGGCAATGTGGCCGAGCACCCCGATAGAGCCGTCGGGTAATAGGTGTAGTTCATTATTGCCGATCTTGCGGTCTTCCGGGATCATACCGGGCAGAATGGCTGCCGACCAAACAGCATCGTGTGTGAGTTCGGAAAGGCTAGTTAAGCGAGAGTATGTCACTTTTCCCCGACCGGCCTGGCCACCCCGGGGCCGACCACAAACAGCAATACTCCCGTCCGCTAGCTGGCAGAGGCGGATGTCCTTCATGTCCCGAACCTCTGCAAAGGGAGCGCTAGGGTCTAGCCTGTCCCAAGACGCTGCCTGGTAGAAGCGTGTAAGCCCGGTGGGACGCGGCCCGGTGGTGCGATCGAGAGTGACATGGCCAAATACCAGCACCCGCTGGCCGCCGCTATTGGTTACCCAGGTGGCAAATGGGTCCTCTGCGGCAGTAAATCGGGGCGCGTCAAGTGCCCGCTCCCACTGGTCCTCAGCGGTCTGCCGGTAGAACCAGACCTCTGGGTCCCAGGTGGCCTCGTCTAGCCAGTGGCTATCACGTGACTCCACGCGCACCGCCAGTACATGCTCGCCGCCAGTAACAATGAGCGTTGGGTTGTAGGCTATCTTGCCGGTGGGGACTGCCAGGGTGATAAGCCGGGCGGCGGACTTGGCCGAGCTAGCTAGCATCTGCAACCGACTGGGTGTTGGGGTGGCGTTGCAGCTCGGCAAGTAGATCGGCCTTATTAATTGCGGCAGCAGAAATACTGGTATCGGCGGCGCCATAGTACAGCCACCATTCCTTGCCCATGTCGATTGCGCTGGTACCAAAAACAACGTTGGGGATAATGCCATAACGTTCGTAGGGCTCGGTCGGCGACAAAACCGGGTATGGTAAGCGGTACAGGACCTTGGTGGGGTCGGCAGCGTCGAGAATAGCCGCACCCATACTGTACTGAATGGCATTACTGACGCCGTGGTAGAACAGTAACCAGCCTAGATCGGTAAGGATCGGTGGGGCGCCAGCTCCAATACGAAGCGACTCCCACTCTAGATGGGTCGGTCCCATGATGGGCTGGTGGTGGTCAAAACGGCGCAACGATGGCCCGTGGCTAAGCCAAATATTAGGTATATAGCGGTGTAGTAACCAGAACTCATTTCCCAGCTTGGTTGGGAAGAGCACGCCGTCCTTGTCGAAGCCCTTGGGCAGATTGGGGCGGACGCGGCGGAAATGCTTCAGATCCCTACTGACCAAGAACCGGACCTGGGCCTGCCAGTCCATATTGCCATTGTGGAGCTTGCCCCGCACTGCGGTGTAGGTGATGTAGTAGTGCTCGCCGATCTTCACCATACGAGCGTCCTCCACACCGTCTTTCTCTGAGCTATCGTGCGGCAGCGGGGTAACACGCGGATCGGGATCCTTCATCCAGTTCAGCCCATCCTGGCTCTCAGCATAGCCCATGCGAGAAACATGGTCGTTGCCAAAGGCCCGATAGAGCATGTGAAAGGTATTACCCTCCCGGACAACGGCGGGAGCGAAGACCCCAACGGCCTCCCAATACTTCTGTATCGAACGGTCTATGATGGGCTCGGCAGAGAGCCGTTTGAATTGGACCTGCGAGCTGGGTTTGGGTGAGGTAGCGATTGTGTTTTCCCTATTTTTCTGGTATTATCATAGCAATATAGTTGCAAATTACCAACGTACATTGGGTTCTTTTCTAGGTGGAGAAATAACGAGGAAATCATGAACACGACTACGACACCCCAGTCGGAGCACTCCCTTAATGGTTCTGCCCACAATCTGAAGATTGCCATTATTAGCTCGATCATACCCAAGCGCTGCGGGATAGCAACATTTAGCCGTGACCTTCTAGAAGGTATCCGCAGCAATGTTCCAGGCGTTGAAGTGATCGCGGTGGCGGCTGAAACAGCCGATGAGCACTTCGACTATGAGCTAAATGTAGTGGCTACAGTCCACACCGACAAGCGCGAGACCTACGCTGCTGCGGCAACGGTTATAAACCAAGCCAAGCCAGACGTAGTCCTGCTACAGCACGAGTTTGGCCTCTACGGCGGTTCATTTACCAAGTTTGAGCGCAACGGCCGTATGCACAGCGACCCCACCGGGGACTACATTTTCGATCTGCTCGATAACCTGGAAATGCCGTTCATAACCACGCTGCATACTGTTCTGCCTACCCCCGATGAGGCGCGGCGCGACGTGATCCACCGGATTGCAGAAATGAGTCTGAAAGTGGTAGCTATGACCCAGGACTCGTGCGATATCCTGGTACGTGACTATGACGTAGACGCTAGTAAGATTGTGATGATCCACCACGGGGTGACGCTAGTAGAACAGATTGATACCTATGTGGCAAAGCCCCGGCTGGGTATTGATCCTGATGACGCTGTGCTCATGATCTCCGGCCTGATCGGAGAGAACAAGTCGATCGACGTCGCTATTAAGGCGCTCCCTGCTATTATTACCGCCAACCCGCAGGCCAAGCTCTATGTGGTAGGGCAAACCCACCCCAATATTATTGCCCACAAGGGTGAGGCCTACCGTGAGTCGCTCATTGCCCTGGCAGACGAGCTGGGCGTAAGCGACCACCTAGTACTCGTCAACAAGTACCTGGACCTACCGGAACTACTGGAGTACCTACAGACGGCCGACATATACCTGACTCTGCACAAGGATCCTGAACAAGCCGCCTCTGGTACGCTGGCTTACGCCCTAGGTGCAGGCCTGGTGGCGTTCTCTACACCCTACCGCTACGCCAAGGAAGTCCTTGCAGACGGTCGCGGTCGCCTAGTGGACTTTGATGATGCAGCAGGGCTTGCGCAAGCCGTGAATGAAGTACTTGGCAACACCGAGCTGTATAATGATATTCGAGCCAAGGCCTATGCCATTGGCCGCCAGATGAGCTGGCCGCTGGTAGGCGCGCGCTACCTAGACGAAATTGCCGCTATTACCACCTAGCCATACCATGAATACAATCTATTTTGATTCCATAATCGACGACTTTGGCATCTGGCAGCACTCAGATGGGTTAACACCCCATCTGCACCACGGCTACTCACTGGATGACGCGGCTAGAGGGCTTGTAACCTGCCTGGCGCTGGGGAAACCGGACCAAGCAAACGTACTGTTTAACTACCTTAAGCAGTCACGTATAGACACAGAATTCCATGGATTTGCTCACGATAATCGTGAGTTTTTTGCTGGTCCCGCCTCGGATGACGCCAAAGCACAGGTGGTCTGGGCCTACGGGTATGCGGTGCACCAGGGCTTCCGGGTAGATGAGGCGCAGGCCGAGATGGCTTCATTCCGAGCTAGTATTGCAAGAATGTCCACGCTCCGTGGCCCGGCCTATGCACTGCTGGGCGCCGTGTATCTGGACCCAATCTGGGCGGCAGAGCTGGCGGCTACGGTTGCGGGCCGCTTTAGTGGCCTGGCAGATAGCTGGTTCTGGCCGGAAACGCCCATGACCTACGCGCTCGGCATACTCCCCTATTGCCTACTGCGCTACGAGCTGGTCTGCGGTGATAGCCAGTACCACGGGCTAGCACTCCGGGTCCTAGAATTTATCGAGTACGTGTCGACGCACAATCGCCCACTTGGGCCAGTAGGTAATGATGGGTGGCATGCCCAAGGCCAGGCTACGGCTCCGAACTACTCACAGCAGCCGATAGACGCCGCCTACATGGTTTGGGCGCACACCGCCGCCTACCAGACTACCCAGGATAAGCACCACTTGCAGAAAGCGCAGCGCTGGATGGCTTGGTTTGACGGTGACAATATTGCGAAGAAATCGCTAATAAACCCAGCCAATAACCAATGCTTAGACGGTATTGACCCCACGGGCGTTAGCACCGAGAGTGGTGCCGAGAGCAACCTATGCTACCTGCTCTCCCGCTGGACCATAGCCCACAGAGCTACCGTCTAGCCAATAATCTGGCTGGCGTGAGTGATAGCAATGGCGAGACCGTCGGCGGCATCATCTGGCTTGGGTATGTCGTTGAGGCGCAGAATGGTTTTGACCATCTGCTGCACCTGGGCCTTATCGGCCTTGCCGTAGCTGGTAACTGCCTGCTTCACCTGAAGCGGTGTGTACTCGCCGACCGGGAGCCCGGCCTTCTGCAGCGCCAGAAGCGCCACACCGCGAGCCTGGCCGACCGTGAGCGCGGTAGTAACATTGCGAGCGAAGAACAGTTGCTCGATGGCGGCCTGGTCGGGGCGCACCTCTGATATGAGCTGGGTGAGCTCGTCAAAAATGGTGACCAAGCGAGCCGACATAGGGTCTTCTTTGGGAGTGCGGATAACCCCTGCGTCGACAAAAATAAGCTTATCGCCGACTTTATCTATGACGCCGAAGCCCGTGATGGCGGTACCGGGATCTATTCCAAGGATACGCATATAGGTAGTCTAGCATGCGCTGGGAAGGCTTTTACCCCAATACGCTACTTAGCAGCTATGGCCTATTCTGCTAGTCCGAGAATTCCTTTTTCTTCTCTCTTGGTACTTTTGTTACGGCAAAAGTACCCAAAACCATGCGAGACAACGAGCGACAAAGCTCGACTCACTCGCTTTGTCCCACCGTACTCATGCTCGCTGAAGCTGTATTTTATAGAAGTTCAAGGAATGCTGGGGCAAGAGAGTGAGGGAAGGCAAAAGTACGCTAGGACAAGGTATACAACTCGCGGCGGCGGGGCTACAGCTTGTCCGCAATAGCGTCGTCAATTTCAAAATTGGTATAGGTACCGGTGACGTCGTCCAGGTCCTCGACTGCATCCATAAGGCGCAGGAGGGTCTCGGCGGCGTGCTGGTCGGAGACAGTAACAGATGTATTGGGCTCAAAACTGAGCTCTGCGCGCGCTACCTCATAGCCGCTTGCTACTAAGGCCTTGCGCACCGCGTCTAGGTCGGTCGGGGCAGTGTAGACAGTCAGCGTGTCCCCTTCGGTCACAAAGTCCTCGGCGCCGGCCTCGATGGCAGCCAGCTCAGCCTCCTCGTGATCACCAGTGACAATCTCAATGACGCCGCGGTTGGTAAACTGGTAAGCTACCGCACCCAGCTCGGCCATGCGGCCACCGTGCTTGGTAACGGCTAGGCGGACGTCCGAGGCGGTACGATTACGATTGTCCGTAGCACACTCAATAATGATGGCCACGCTGGCTGGGCCATAGGCCTCATAGCGTATTTCTTCCATGGCCACGCCACCATCGGTACCCGCACCCCGCTTGATAGCGCGCTCAATGCCAGCGGCGGGCATATTAGCGGCCTTAGCCTTTTGGATGGCCAGACGCAGCGAGAAATTCATCTCGGGATCGGCGCCCTTCTTGGCCGCTAGGGCGATAAGAGTAGCAATCTTGGTAAAGGCCGCGCCGCGCCGGGCGTCCGCAATGCCTTTCTGGTGTTTGATTGAGGCCCACTTCGAATGTCCTGACATGTAGCAATCTCCCTATTTTGCACGCTACGGCGTTAATTGCTATACCGTAGGGTACTGCTTGATCTAATTATATCACTGGGCGTGGGGTTCGGTCACGGCCCGTCGCGCCAGCAGCCAGATGAGCAGCGTGCCAAGGGCATAGATAATGACAAGCCGTGTCCAGGTAAGTGCAGCCGTGAGACTCACAATGGGCAGGGTGTCCAGGCGAGTAATAATCGCGAGCATGAGCTGGGTGATAAACCAGGCGGGCCAGGCCAGAACGGTGGCCGATACAGGCCAGAGCCAGCCGCTGAGACCAGCCACCAGCGACAAGCCCATGGCGGCCGGAACTAGGGGGAGAACCAGCATATTGGCCAGTGGCGCGATGACCGAGAAGCGGCCGAATACTAGCATGATCAGCGGGAAGGTAATGAGCTGAGCTGAGAAAGACTCTATCGCGACTTTCTTAATGGAGCCCGGGTTCCTGAAGAGGCGTGTTTCCAGCACCGGCGCAACCACGGCAATGCCGGCAAAGGCGAGGAAGGATAGCTGCCAGCCCAGATCGCGGGTAAGCAGCCAGGGGTTCCAGGCAGCAGTGGCGGCTGCAGCTAGGGCCAGTAGAAGACCGGGTCGAATACTGCGGCCATAGTACTTGGCGGCTAGTACCAGTAGCGCTACGACGGCCGCACGGACCACCGAGGCGGAGGCTCCGGCGACAATAATGAAGAAGCTAATGAGCCAGACCGAAACGGCGGTGGCTAGGTAGCGCGAGCGGGGCCGGAGAACGGTGTAGAAGGCGGCGGCGATGATAGTGAGGTTATAACCAGAAACAGCCACCAGGTGTGACAAGCCAACGTCATTTAGCTGGTTTTGTAGCCAGACCGGGATCATGGAGCGCACGCCAATGAGGAGCCCAAGTGCAAAGCCGGCGTTGGGATCGGGCATGGCGGTGTGCATACCGGCAAAGAAGGCCTGGCGGGCCTGCTCTAGCCAGCTCTGCTTGGTGCTCAGAACCTGGAGCTGGCCGTAGCCTAGACTAGCCGGCTGGGAGCTGAAGCCGGCTTTTAGCTTACCGGTGATCCGCACTACGTAGCCACGCTTCAGCTGGCGCTGTGGGTAGCTGGTAACGCGAACGTCCCCCGCCACCTGCCGGCCACCAAGCGAAACGCTGGTAAGGATGAAGTTGGTCTGCTTGGCGGTGGCTGGGTCATCGGAAATGGTACCGGTAAGGCTTACCGTCTGCCCAATATGGCGGGTAAGCGCGTCAAACTGGCGCAGACTGGCATGGCCGCGCCACAGGCCCAGGCAAAGCCCTATAGCACACAGCCCCACCACAAAGACGCGGCTACGACGTGCGAGGAGGGTCACAACACCAAGTGGGAACAGCCAGACCCACCAGAAGTGGATGTCTGTCTGACCCAGGCCCAAGCCCACGACGAACGCTAACAGGGTGGCAATGATGAGTGTCGTGCGGCGGAGGGGTGTGGTGTGGGGCACAGCGGTCGCTTTCTACCCTCAATATTCCTCCTAGTCTAGCGAGACGTGAACGGGGGTGCAAGCATGAGCGCTTACGCCTCTGGGCTAGCACGGAATGTGTGGTGACGGCTGGGATGGTCCCAGTGTAGTATGCCGAATCTGTCCAACGGATACGCCCTGATTGACCAAAAGCCTGATTACAGGTATAGTTGGGCAGTTAAAAACCCCTCAAAATTAGCCTTGAGGGCCCATAGCTCAGTTGGTAGAGCAGAGGCCTTTTAAGCCTTGTGTCGTGAGTTCGAGTCTCACTGGGCCCACCATACTAGAATCCGACCTCAGAGTCGGGTTTTTGTTTGGTGAAACACGCTTAACAGTTTTGCTTTGTAAAAGCGATCTATGAGCGGTTGCTAATTTGGGAAGGCACGAATTTTGTAAACCCAACTAGACTACTGCAGGTAATAACCTGGATTCGTGTACTATACTTATATGTACCATGACCTTAAATAAGGAAGTTGCATATGAATAAATTTGTAAACTCTGTGCTACGGGCACCAAAAGAATACGCTAGTTTTGCTAAATTCGTATTGTGCGTTGTTGTAGGCACTGAGATGTTTCATTTTGTTAATTCATTTAAATTAAACCTCATTATGCCAACAGTTTCTAATCTCTTAAAAGAATCAACTGTGCGTTCTTGGAGCATACGAAACGGCACTTTGTGTATACACTATGGCAACTTTTTGTGGGATACGTTGTCGGTGGTGGTATTTATGTGCTTGGTTTATGTGGTCTGGAAATTTGTCGTCAAACGATTCGTTATAAAATGATTCATGTTCACGAATATGGAAACAGTACCTCTAAACATGTCATTGTTCTTATTCCGGGCATTATATCAACGCATGATTATTGGCGTGATGTTATTGCGCAATTAGATAAAAATAGCAGAATTATCAGCTTTGATTTGCTTGGGTTTGGAAAGTCACACAAGCCACGTAGTCAAGACTACAGTTTAGACATGCAGGTTGAAGAAGTAGATAGTGCTATACAATCTTTGCATTTGCCTGATGGGTATATACTTGCTGGACATTCATTTGGGGCAATGATTGCGCTTCGTTTGGCGGCAACACACACAAACACTTATAGCAAAGTTGTTTTAAGTGGGCTGCCACTAATAAATACCATTACCGGGCCAAAACAGCTTGCAGAAATCGCACGATGCCCTGAAGCTATCATTCAAGGACCAGCGGGGTGGGTAAACGCCTACGGCATATGGTTAACTGGACCCGTTGTGAGGCTATTTATTCACAAACTTTTCAAAGACATGCCTGCGCATGTCATAAAAGACACGACCAGGACAACCCCTTGGGCATTAATGCGGTCAATACGGTCAATGCTTACGTACAAACCAGAGGAAGATATTGCCGCAAATTCGCATCAAACCGTACTAATATTTGGGGTAAAAGATAGCATTACAGACGATGTGCGCACGAAACTTGGTATTCTACCAAAAAATTACCAGTTGCTTTTTTATGATTGTGACCACCAAATACCGCTGCGCATGCCTAGCGAGCTTGCAAATGAAATTCAGCTTGTTTGAATCTGGCGGTATGCTATTATGCCAGCAATTCTCCCGTACCCCACAACAAGGATGTAGCCATGACTATCACCCGCACCACACTGACGCTGGCCTCAGCTGAGCTAGATGCCTTGCGCGAGCTAGACAAAGACCTGGCGGCCTGGGCAAGGATCATAGCTAACCAGCCGGCCTGGTACCAGGACACCCTCCGCCCTATGGCAGACCTGACTCTGACCGGGGTTGGGGTAACGGGCTACGCGGCCGACCAAACCCAGACCTACCTGGTGCTATCGCTCTGCCCAGAAGAGCAGGCATGCCGATTGGCCGGGCTGGGATCTATGTCGGATTTTGATGTAGTACTTGTGCGTATCGACCTCTTCGGTGCGTGGCACAACCCAAATGAAGTCGAGTTGGCGGTCTTCCGCGAGCAGAGCCGGGACTGGTTGTCTTGGGCATCTCTGATGAGACCACGTACCACCAACCCGGTAGCACTGGCGCGTAGCTACTTCGAGGACGCCTGACCACTCCCCGCTCTGGGGCGAGAACCCTCGCTCTAGGGCGGGGTTTTCATGTCTGATAGGCGCATATTTGCTACAATGTGGCTAGTGAAATACCTAAAAAACTACATTATTGCTGGAGCGGTACTGAGCGTGGTGGGCTTTATGGGCTGTGTATACTCATTGTTTAGCCTGTATGACCTGGTGGGCGGTGTGTGCGCAAACACCAATACGAGCAAGGGCTGTGGGGCGTTTACCAGCCTGCACCTGGTGTACTCGGTGAGCCAGGCGCTGGTAATTGGCGGTGCAGTGATTGTGCTAGCTGGACTATTGCTACTCCACCTACAGAAAAAGCCAGGCAAGTAGACGCGCAGTGCCGTAGACCAAAAGCGCCTAGTGGTGCTTGTCTTTGGGCTTAATGAAGCCCTCGAGCATGGCCAGAACGGGAACCAGGCCCAGCCAGATGAGCCGCAAATTGTAGATGAGGAAGGCTATCTGGGAGCTACCGGTGATAGACTCACGGGTGCCTTGATCAAACTGGGTAAGGACGCCACTGATAATAAGTGCAGCGGTTGCCACAGCCATGACCAGGCCGAAGACCAGCCCTTGGCGCGGGCCAGCGTCCTGGTGGCGGCGTCCGAACTCCAGAAGGACGATGGGCGCAATGTAGAGCACAAGGCGGGTTGTGCCTAGGCTCAATGAGCCTGCTACGCCGTGTACGGTAGTCGCAAACTCGGCTGCCAGTACCCAGCCAACAAAGCTAGCCAGCGCCAGATTGCGCAGCTTGCCGTGGCCGAGCACGATCATAAACAAGACCACGGCGACCACGGTAGCAATGATCACCAGATCTACACTAAGCGTTCCAATTACGGGCAAGTTCATAATTACTTATGCTTATCTGTCGCCAGTATAGCTGTAGCAAGGCAATATTTCCACTCCCCGCCCTTGGAGCCACCGAGCATGAGGGCTATAATACCAGTATGAAAACTCGTCGCGCCGCCAAAGCTACCGCCCGTAAACTTATCTACTCTGCTTTCGGCGTTTTGCTGGTGGGGCTGGTTACACTATTTCTCGGTGGCACTACACTCCCCCAGTGGGTACTCAACCTACTAATTCCTGGTGTGCCTATTGTGTTCATAGCACTGGTCATGGCTGGGCTCTGGATGCAGGTGGACCCAAAGCGCCACGGATAGGCCCTATGGCAGCTCGCGTGGTATGACCGAAGCGGGTATGATACGGCCATGAGTATACAGATTGCTATTATTGCTCCTACTGCACACCTGACTACCCTCTCGGGGTATGGCGATACTGCCTATTTCATGGCGCTCGCCCAGGAAGTCTTGCTTGATGCAGAGTATGCGCGGTTCTTCCGCGAGCGCTCTGAGGCCGGGCAGTGGGTCATCCTGGACAACGGAGCCTGTGAGCTTGGCGAGTCGGTGGACGGAGAGCCACTCCTAGAGGCCTTCCGTCTCGTCCGACCGCAACAACTAATACTGCCAGATAAGATTGATGATGGTGCAGGCACATACGAGCTGGTGCGAGCATTTCTGGCCAAGTACGCGACTCAGCTAGGTGGCACCCGCCTGACTGCCGTGGCGCACGGCCGAGACTATACCGACTGGCTCAGTAGCTGGCGGCAGCTGACGAGCCTGCCTCAGGTAGGTGCAATGGCAATTGGCAAGACGGCGCCCGCCTTTCCGGACGCCCGTCCGGACTATGCTCGCATCGCTGCACTTGAACACCTGGTGAGCAAGGGGCTACTGCCAGAGCACATGACCGTACACGTGCTCGGCTCAGCCGACGCCGTACACCTGGAACTGGCCCAGCTCCGCCAGTTTGGCTTTGTGACTGGACTGGACACCAGTGCGCCAGTGGTGCATGGTGCAAGCGGAATACGATTTGAGGAAGGTACGGCCTACCGCAAGCTGGCTACGCACCTACCTATGAGTGCCCAGCTGAGCCCAGATCAGCTGGAAGACTGCATGTATAATATTGATATTATGAGACGAGCAGCGGGGATCAAGGTATGACGGAACGGGTATCTTTTGAGGGCGAGCGCGGAAGTGGGAAGTCTACAGTAGTGGAAGGGGTGCGCAACTATCTAGAGGCGCAGGGTCTGGAGGTCGTAAAAAACCGTGACATCCTTCAGGACAAGACGGATAGCCCCCACCACGAGCGCTCGGTAGCCCTCTATGAGCAGTGGCAAAGCCTGTTTCAGGACACGGCAGATGGCCTGGTCTGCCTAGACGCTGAGCGCGCCACGGCCACCGCCTACGACCGCTACCACGAGATAGTCGCTGGACAGCTCTGGGAAGCCAGCGTAGTACCCGGACAGATCGAAGGCAAGCAATTTCTACTCTGTGACCGAGACATTGATACCACTGTGGTCTACTCGGCTGCCAAAATAATCCTGGCAGATCCGGCGCGCTACGCGGCTACAGAGCAGCGTACGAGTCTACTGGCCTCGCTCTGGAGCATGGCGAGCTCGACCGGTCAGCAACCCGACAAGACTTTCTACTTCCACTCTGAAGACGCACAGGCTACCCTGGAGCGGAGCCATGCTAGCAAAACTGCTACAGATGAAAAGTATGCTATGACCGGCCTGCAGATAGAAGCCCAAGCACTCATCATGGACCTGTTCCCTCTTTCATTTGGCTACCGCCAGCAACAAGAAACGAGTGGCCAGCTGATAGATGTGAGCGTAGATGGTAAGCACGCAGGTGAAGTAGCCAGGGTAGTGGAGCTAGCACTCACAACCGAGCCAATCGAACACCCAAGCCATGACCCAAGTATCCTCCCCCTACGGCTGCGACCGGGCCAGCAGATGCCGGCAACCATCGACGAGCTCACTGCGCTGTTAGTCAATAGCTCGTCGGGAGCGGCCTTTCCAGCTGAACACGAAGTGGGCCAGGGCTTCTCAAACTGCGTCTATAGCAATACTAGCCTGGCCGCCTGGGCCTCGGAGCTGGGACTGGGACAAGTCGAGTTTGCCCAGGTTCTCATGGACCCGCTGACGGAGAGCTGCCCAGTACACTGGGTGGCGCTCGAGCGACAAGGCGAGGGGCGGGGGCGAATTATTGATGCCACACCGTTTGGTAATGTCGGGCAGCGTTTTGGCGAGACAGCAAGCCTAAGGGATGAGCCAGATGGTAGCCTGACTCTCGTGGCCGAGCGCGGAGGTGCCGTAGTGTATAGCCGAGTCCTACCAGAGGACCCGGCGATGGCGAAACGTCTGATGCAGCTAGCCTACCATACGGCCCAGCACCAGCCCGACACCCTGGCGGAGGCACGGGAGCTCAGCAGGCTAGCCCAGGGGGAGAGCCAGCAAGTATTTCTCGGCATTCGACTCATCCGGGCTCTCGAGACGGCAGAGGCTACGGCCGAGGTAGCGGCTACCGCGACGGAACTCATGCGTAGCTACCCGACAAATCTCATCGTCTCCCGCGAGCTAGCCCGCTTGGCCATGGCGGGGCTGGCGGTGGAGTCAGCTGCGGACCACCTACTACAAGCCCGTGTCCAGCTGGAGGCGTCGGTCGAACGGCGGCGTCAGCTGGCCCAGCAGCAGCTAGCCGAGCACGACGCGGTGGGCTGGCTTAGTACCTGGACTGCAGCCCGGTCGTTCATGGACTACTACTCAGGGGTGTACGCTGCTGCCGGCGAGCTAGCACCCAATCCTATGCCAGTGCCAGCTGAAGTTGAGCAGGCAAGGCCATTCCTGAGCGAGTCACAGCAAACTACGCTTAGCAACTGGCTTGGAGCGCAGTCATGACTGGCCGGATAGTCACACTTGGCTACCTTATAGACCGAGAGCGGGGGCGCATACTGCTTGGTAGAAAGAAATTTGGCGGGGCGGCAGGCAAGCTCAATGGCTTTGGAGGGAAGCTGGAGGAGACCGATGAGAACATCCGAGCAGCGATGCTACGCGAGTTTGAGGAAGAGACCCACGCCAGGCTGCTCGATCCTAAGCTGAACGCCATTGTGTACTTCACCTACGCGCCAGCAACTGAGCCCGACATTGTCCTGTACTGCTACACGGCGAGCCAATGGGATGGCCACCCAGAGGAGACCAATGAGATGACTGTGGAGTGGTATGACCTAGCACAGGTGCCGATAGCAGACATGTGGCCCGGCGACCAGCTCTGGTTCCAGATTGCAATTGGTAGACGACCAAGTATGATAAGTCTGCAGTTCATACCAGGCCAGGATGACCCAGTACGGCTTGAAATAGACTTTGAGGAGCCTCTCCGTGAAACACACAACCCTACATTATGATCGGCTGCCGGTAACATTTACCGAGGCACTGAACAGCCCCGATAGCCTCGTCTACCTAGAACAAACTCGGGCCAAGGAGTACTCTGCCCAGATTGATCCGCTGCCTGGGCAACGCACAATACTCTTACCCTGGAGCGGCGGTCTTGACTCCACATCGGCATTACTGATGGCGCTAGAGGGTGGCCTACCGGTGCGAACGGTGTACACCAGCTATGGACACCCCTATGACACCGGTGAGCAGACCAGTGTGGCCCGGCTCCAGAAGACTATCCTGGAAAGCTACCCAGAGGCTGCCCGGCTATGGCTGGAGCACATGCAGCTCAATCTAGGTGATGTGGCAGCGGAGGGCCTGTCTCGCATGGGGGGAGAGTGGCGCCACTTATTCCCGCTTCGTAATTATTTGATTCTGACAGAAACTATGGCGCAGAATGACGGTGACAGCGAGCTGTGGTTCTGCCCTGTGAAGGGTGAGATGCCTTACTCTGGCGGAGACAAGAGCCTGGTGTTCGTGCGGCACATGCAGGGACTCGCTTCCGAGGCTGGCCTAGCGCTGTTCCTCCCCCTAGTGGGGCTCAGCAAAAGCGATCTGGTCGGCTGGGGTACGCTTTCCCCTGCCCGTTACGCTGTCTTGCGACAAACGCTGTCCTGCTTCGGTAGCAGTGGCCACTGCGGTACCTGCCAAGCCTGTTTTACCCGGGCCGTGGCTTTCCATGCTGTGGGCAGGCTAGAGGACTCTGGTGTGCCCACCGACGGCGTGGGACTGGCGGAGATTGTGTTGTACTACCGCGAGAAGATTGCTGAAGGTGGCCACTATCCGGCAAGCCGTACTGCCGAGATGCAGGCATTCATAGCCCACCTGGAGCAGCTCCATGATTAGTACCATCATTGTGAGCCGCGACAGGCCCTACGTGCTCTATGGGCTCCTCATCAATGTACTCAGTCAGACGACTCGCGTACCCATGGAGATTATTGTCTCGGTTGATGAGGACGACCCGCAGCGTGCGACATACCATGCTATGCTCGCGCAGTTGGTGCCGATTGCGGCAATACTGCGCCCAGAGGTGGCCCTGCATATGTGCTCAAACGCAACGACTGGCTTGGTGGAGGCGAAGAACGCGGCCCTCAACATGGCGCTGGGAGAGGCTATTATGATGCTCGATGATGACCTACTACTCGGCCCCGGATATATACAGGCGCTCTACGATGATCTAGTGAGTAAGACAACAATTGGGGCCGTGTCTGGGTACATTACCAGTTCTGTGCCAGCCATATCTCACACCCAGCCGTCCGACGCCGTGACGGCGCTGCCCCATAGTCACCACCTGCAGCGGCTCGAACTGAGCCAGGTAGGCGGAGACTGGAGGGCGGCATTTGGGCGTAAGGAGCAGGTTATGGATTGGTCAGGGGTGAACAGTCTGCTCAGCCAAGATACTCGCTATAACATGGACTACTTTGTAAACTCATATATGTTTCGGGCCGATGCGGCCGCGCGGATTGGGGGCTATAACCCCCGACTAAATTCTCGGACCTCGGCGCACGAGGAGGTGGACTTTACCGCCAGGCTGGCACGCAGTGGCTATACCCTGCTGTTCAACCCGCATCACCGCGCCTGGCATGTCACTATTGGTCGCGGTGGCATCTACCGTGGAGCGGACCTAGCTGAGTCCCGAGCAATTCTAGAAGAAGAGTACCGCACAATGCTGCCAGAATTCATCCAGTCCGTAACTAGTACAGATAAGCCGAAGTAGGTAACTACTTGCTCCAGAAATTTTTCTTTGGACCGTCGCTTGCGGCAAACTCTTCCAGGAGCTCACGCTGCTTAGCCGAGAGCTTGGTGGGGATGTCTACGGTAACGTTCACCAGGTGGTCGCCACGGCGGCTCACGCCAATATAGGGCACACCCTTACCGCTGAGCTTAAAAGTCTTACCAGACTGCGTGCCGGCCGGGATCTTCAGCGTAACAACCCCATCGACGGTCTCAATAGGCACTTCGGTACCAAGAGCGGCACTGGCCATGGCGAGCGTGATATTGGTAATAATGTCCTGTCCCTCGCGGGTGTACTTGGCTTGGTAGCGCACACGAATGTGTACATATAGATCGCCCTTCTGGCCGCCAGCAGGAGCACCTACCGGGGCACCACCAGCACCGGTGACGCGGATGGTAGAGCCATTGTCGACACCAGCGGGGACCTTGACGGTAAGGCTCTTGGTGGTGCGGACCACTCCACGCCCGGCACACTTGGTGCAGGTCTGCTCGGGGATCTGGCCGCGGCCGCCGCAGGTGCCACAGGTCTGGTTCTGGCGAATGGCGCCTAGAATGGTGTTCTGTACACGCGTCACTTGGCCAGCGCCGTCGCAGGTCTTGCACGTATTCACCTTGCTCCCGGGCTCGGCGGTAGAGCCCTTGCAACGGTCGCAGGTGTCTTCTAGATCTAGGGTGATAGTCTGCTCGGTGCCAAAGACAGCTTGCTTGAAGTCCAAGGAGACATTGGTCTCCAGGTCACGGCCGCGGGTAGGGCCACTGCGTCGCCCACCGTTCTGGCCGCCCATGAACATTTCGAATATGTCGCCAAAGCCACCGGCGGCACCACTAAAGTCGAACTCGTCGGAACTAAAGCCGCCAAACCCAGCACTACCGGCACCGCCGCCGTTGCCACCCGGGCCAAACGGGCCATTGTGGCCATACTGGTCGTACTGCTGCTTCTTGCCGGTGTCACTCAACACCTCGTAGGCCTCGCCCAGTTCCTTGAACCGAGTGTCGTCCCCGCCCGTCTTATCGGGGTGGTGCTGCAAGGCTAGCTTGCGATAGGCGCGCTTAATCTCCTCGGCGGAGGCAGTCTTGGAGACTCCTAGTATTTCGTAATAATCACGCTTGGTGGCCACTACTTGCTCGCTTTCATAATTGCTTGGTGGTAGACACTGGGCAGATCAAGTTTATCAAGCTCGCTTAGCTTGTGCTGCTTAAACTGTGCTGGGCCAGCCTCTCCAATGTGTTCAAAATCCCCCACATTCTCCCCAGCCCGGCAGGCGAAACTAATAATTAGGGCAAACGGGTTGCGGGTGCTCCAGGTCTGTTCTAGCATGCGGACATCGACGAGCCGGGTTACGCTGCACTCCAGACCCAGTTCCTCGCGCAATTCGCGTACGACTGTGTCCTCTGGCTGTTCACCTGCCTCAACGCGCCCACCCGGGAGTTCCCACTTACCAAACTCATTTTGGCGTAACCAGACCAGGCCATCTTCAATGAGAATGCCCTTAGCAGAGATAGGTGGGGTAAATTCGTTCACTATTTGGCGGCCTTAGATTCCATAACAACCTCACCCTCGACCACGGCCTCGCTGGCCCTAGGAGTCTTGTGGCTAAGGTGGTTGGCTTGGTCAAACCGCTGGCGGGCGCTCTTATCCATACTGGTCAGGGCGCGGTAGGCGCGGCGGCCGGTAATGATAAGCCGAACTAGGCCATAGACAGCGACGGCTAGGATAAGCACCCAGATGTAGTCGAGGACAAACGTTAGCCAGGACCAGTGCGGGTAGGCATTGTGGAGCAGCGCTAGCACAAGGAGTACACCGACAAATACCTTGGTGGTACGCGCCCGCAACTGGTAGCTGGCAAACAACTACTTATCGCCTTCTGGCTTGTCTTCGGCGGCCTTATCGGCCTCGGCCTTGGCGCCTTCGACCACCTCGCCCTCGGTGGGCTCAGTCTTGCCGTCTTTTTCGCTGGCTTCAACTTCCTCTGGTGCGCCATCGGTGCCAGGAGCATCCGCGTACATGGCGGCGCCGACCTTCTGGATTTTCTCGCTCAGGTCCATAGCGACTTTTTCGAAGTCTTCAGCTGTAGAGTCTTCAGCTGCTAGTGCCTTCTTGGCTTCATCAATAGCATCCTGGGCGGTTTTCTTGTCCTCATCGCTGGCCTTGTCACCGGCGTCTTTGATAGTCTTCTCAGCGGTGTAAACGAGACCGTCTAGGTGGTTGCGGGCCTCTATGAGGTCCTTCCGCTTCTTGTCCGTATCAGCGTTGGCCTCGGCTTCGGCCTGCATGCGCTTCACCTCGTCCTCGCTCAGATTGCCAGAGTTCTGGATGGTAATGTGCTGTTCCTTGCCAGTCCCCTTGTCCTTGGCGGTCACATTGACGATACCATTGGCATCAATATTGAAGGTAACTTCTACCTGCGGCACGCCACGGGGAGCTGGAGCAATGCCGTCTAGCAGGAAGCTACCGAGGGACTTGTTGTCCGCGGCAAACTCGCGCTCGCCTTGCAGCACATTAATCTCAACCGACGTCTGGCCATCGGCAGCCGTGGAGTAGACCTGGCTCTTGCTTGTAGGGATGGTGGTGTTGCGCTCGATCATTTTGGTAGCTACGCCACCCATGGTTTCAATAGACAGCGATAGCGGGGTTACGTCTAGCAGTAGGACGTCCTTGACGTCACCAGCCAGCACACCACCCTGGACGGCGGCACCAATGGCTACTACTTCGTCGGGGTTTACGCCGGCCATAGGCTTCTTGCCAAATAGCTCTTCGACCATCTTCTGGACGGCTGGCATGCGCGTCATACCACCCACAAGGATGATCTCATTAATGTCCTTCGCCTCTAGGCCAGCATCCTTGAGTGCAGCTTTGCACGGGGCGGCAGTTTTCGCAATAAGGTCGCCCACTAGCTGCTCTAGCTTGGCACGGGTAAGGGTAAGGGTGAAGTGCTTGGGGCCAGAGGCGTCGGCGGTGATAAAGGGTAGATTGACCTCGCTCTCGTTGGTAGTGGACAGCTCAATCTTGGCCTTCTCGGCGGCTTCCTTGAGGCGCTGGATGGCAGCCTTGTCTTCCTTCAGATCAATGCCTTGGTCCTTCTTAAACTCATCCACAAGGTAGTTCATAATGACTAGATCGAAGTCATCACCACCTAGGTGCGTGTCGCCATTAGTGCTCTTCACTTCGAAGACGCCGTCGCCTAGCTCCAGGACTGAGACGTCGAAGGTACCGCCACCTAGGTCGTAGACCACAATCTTCTCTTCCTTCTTCTTGTCTAGGCCATAGGCGAGAGCGGCGGCGGTGGGCTCATTAATAATGCGTTTTACCTCTAGGCCAGCAATCTTACCTGCGTCCTTGGTAGCCTGGCGCTGGGCGTCATTGAAGTAAGCTGGGACGGTAATGACCGCCTCGGTAACAGGACCACCCAGGAAAGCCTCGGCGTCGGCCTTCAGCTTGGCGAGGATCTGTGAACTGACCTCTTCTGGGGTGTAGTCTTTACCACCGATGGTCACTTTGACGCCGTCGCCGGCCTTAACAATCTTGTAGGGCATAAGCTTGAGATCACGCTGCACTTCGACGTCGCTAAAGTGGCGGCCAATAAGACGCTTTACCGAGTAGACGGTGTTCTCACTATTAATAACGGCCTGGCGCTTGGCTACCTGGCCAATAAGACGCTCACCGTTCTTGTTGGCGGCGACAATAGATGGCGTGGTGCGACCGCCCTCGGCATTGGCAATGATAGTGGGCGTGCCGCCCTCCATGACCGCCATAGCGCTATTAGTTGTACCTAGGTCGATTCCGATTATTTTACCCATTATTGTTCTCCTTAAATACTTGTGTGATTTGTAATCTGATAATTGCTTTCGATCACCTTCGCCCTACCTTGACCATGGCGTGACGCAGGACGCGCTCCCCCAGACGGTAGCCGGGCTGGAGCTCCTCAACCACCACTTCGTGGTCCCCCTCGCCCTCTTCCATGACGACGGCCTCGTGCAGATTGGGGTCAAACGGCTGGCCGACGGTAGGGATCTTCTCTACACCCATCTTGGCCAGGACGTCGTCCGCCTGCTTACCTACCTGCTGCACGCCGCCGGCCCAGGCGTGGCCGCTTAGATCATCTGGCAGGTAGGCCAGGGCGCGGTGAATATTGTCGAGCAAGGGCAGGAGCAGCATGACGGCCTCGCTGCGGCCCAGAGCCAGGTACTCGGCGCGCTCGCTCTCGACGCGGCGCTTGTAGTTCTGGAACTCGGCTTGGACACGCTTCAAGTCCTGCTCTAGCTCCTCCAGGCCGTCACTACTTGACGTCATTTCGACGTGTTGCTCTACGTGGATCTCTGCGTGAGACTCCTGGCGGGTAGCTTTCTTTGGCGACTTCTTGTGTTCATCTGTCATGAGAAACTCTCCTCTAATACTTGGCCAGCTCGGGCGACTAAGTTTATTGTTCGTTCATAGTTCTGGCGGGTGGAGCCGACGAGGCCAATGTAGCTGCCGTCGGATACGGGGGACTTGAACCGGGCGATGATCATGGACAAGCCGCTGGTGCCACCGACAGGATTTTCCCGACCAATATAGACGCTGACCGGCTCGGTGGGACTGGCCTCGAATAGCCAGCTCTCTACGGAGTCTAGGAAGCGGGCTACTTCGAAGCTCATGGCAGTGGCGTAGAACTCTGGCTGGCGGAACAGATTGCCATAGCCGTAGAAGTAGACATTGTCGCTCAAGGTAGCTATGCCCATATTGCCAGTCATGTCGGCCAGGGTGGCTGTGGCTAGCTTGATCGCACGGTCTGAGTCGGCCTCTAGGGTCTGGAGGCGGCGCTCGAGCACCTGGGAGTGGCGTGGGGCGCTCTCTTCTGGGGTAATAGCGTTGACGTAGGCGCGGTAGCCCTTGTCGGTGGGGACGCGGCCGGCGGAAATGTGCGGCTGCATAATGTACTGCTCTTGCTCCAGAGCGACCATTTCCGCGCGGATGGTGGCGCTAGAGCAGTCAAATAGCTCAGTCAGAGCACCGGAACCGACAGGCTCGGCCGTCTGAGCGTAGGTCTCCACAATGGCGGCTAGGATTTCGGTCTGGCGGGTAGTCATAAGGTGTCCTTATAGTGCAGCGATTGGTAGTTCATTTCCGCGTGTTCTACCTCGAAGTATTAGGAGTATCTGGGATAATATTAGCACTGTTTGGCTGTGAGTGCCAATAACACCATTGTAGTAGAGCTAGCACTCACGTGTCAAGAGTGCCAGCACACAATGTAGTTATGCTTGCTTCGCGACGGCGTCACACTATGATAGAGGGGACCGACCTAGGAGGTTGTATGCCTACAACGGAAGCGGAAACACTGGCCCTCGCTGGTGAACTAATGCGGCAGAGCAGTGCCGCAGACTACTTGCGGGTCTCGCGAGCGTGCATATCCGGCTGGGTAAAGCAGGGGCGGCTTCGCGCCGAGACGGTTAATGGTAAGCGTATGGTCTTCCGTGACGAGATAGAGGCAATGAACGCCGAAAGAGGTGACCAGCCGCGTCAGCCGTACTACCCAAGGGGGCCCAAGAGCCCACCAGGTGTGCGCAAAACTGTGCGAAGGGGTCCGACCCTGACCGAGCTTGAGCGTCGTATTCTCCTGCGGCTAGTGTCTCAAGAAGTAGTGCCGGTAGTGGAGCTAGCGACGGAGGACACGCCGGACAACCTGCGCGCAGCGCTAGGGCGGCTTGACTGCCTAGACCTAGCAACCCCCACGACCAACCGGAGTTGGCGGATAACGAGCACCGGCCAGTCATACCTGGCTGAATCATAACCCTGCCCGACTCGACCCAGTGTTGAGTCAGGCGTTTTGCTTATGATTGCAAAGCTGCCGGGTTCTGGCATACTTAACCCCATCTCGACCTAGGAGAGTACCTATGCCTGTACACATCACTGTTATTCTGCAGCTCATGGACAAGACTGGCCACATGCATTTTGCGTGCCATGACCTGCTAGCTAAGCGCGAGCCAGTACCGCGCGATCTGCTGCAGCTGGACGGACTGGGAAGCGGCATCAACGAGCCCCTGATCGGCCAAGTCAGATCGGTGCTCCTCAGCACGCTGACGCCTGCCATCATTGAGCTGGATTTGCTGGATGGCCCGCAGAGCGCGGAGGCGCTGAAAAAGCTGGGCTTCATGAGCTCGTCTGCTCTCAGAAAAAAGCACCCATTATGGTCGCTGGGACGCCACGGGTGGTCTGCCACGAGTGGTAGCGATGGCCGCTGAGACAATTACCCGCTACCTGGGAAGCCCATTCTTCTACATGGTGGGTAGGGGGCTGCCCGCACTCAGAGCAGGGCTACTGGCGGCCTATACCAGCGTCCCATATGACAAGCCCTGGGGCTGGGTGTGTGACAATGAGCTGGGCTTTGTAATTACCTTCGAGGGCCCCGAGAACCGCCGCCACCCGGATGCGCCCATTGTCTCCAGCTTCCTGGCGGTGAGCGGATACGACATTGCGCCCACCTTGGCCGAGCGGTGGCTGAACGGTCTGGACCAAGCTGCGCGAGAACGCTGGGCTGGGCCGCAAGAGCGCAACAATGCCTGGGGGTTCTGCATTCGTTACGTCTCGGACTACGAGAACCCACGATACGGTGTGCACACCGTCCGCATTACTCCGGCCTGGCTCTACATTGGTAAGTAACTGCCCTGCCCGGTTCGCTGCACATTGTGTGGTTGAACCGGGCAGTTTCTATCTGTCGGGAGGAGCTGATCATGCTTGTGGTTGAAGGCGGTCTAGACTATGCTTTGAGCAAGATGGAAAATACTCCACAAATGGCACCCATAGTCGAACCATCCCCGCCGGCACCTCCCGGTATCCCTCCGCAGATGGAGCCTTTCCCCGCGGCACCGCTGGCTCCCCCACCGCCCGAGACTAGAAAATCCCCGGCCACACTGGCACTGACCATGTCTATTGTCCTGGCAGCCGTGGTAGCTACTATGGTCGCCAGTAAGTACCTTACGACCAAGCCTGGTAGCGTAGGCGGAACTGGGACCACGGCGGTTCACCAGCAAAAGCCTACCTACTACAGCCCGGCGGAAATTGTGGCCCTGAACACAGCTATAGATACGGCGAACAGTCCCGCCCAGCTTGAGACAAGTCTAAATATGCTCATGTCGAAAGAACCCACCGATGACGGCCCACTGGGCAACCGCGCGCCAACTGTAATCCTGACAGCAGCAGGGCTAAAGACTGCCAACCCTGGCTATAAGTACGTGGGGCAATACAGCTTTCCGACAGCCGTCCAGCTGGCTCAGACCAAGGCCGCTCTTCATGTCTTTGTGGCCGAATACACCCGCTACCCGCTACAAATATCTATAGGCTTCTTTGGTAGCCTGCTGTTTGGTGTAAATACGCGGATAGACGCTGGCGTGGACAGCCAGAAGATTGGCGGGGAGGCTAAGCGCGACATTCTCTACAGCATTGATACGCTTGGCAATTCAGCATCTGATGCCACGGTACTGTACGCTCACCGCGACGTTAACCATGAAGCCTGGCACGCTCACGACTTCCAGCAACTATTTGATAGCATTTACCAGGCGGCATTTGCCGACGATGGCAAGAAGCTGGAAGCCAATACTATTGGCCCCGCCATGCTTGCCCAGCTATCTGACCCCTGGATTGCCCTGAACCCAGCCGGCGCCAAAGCCTACACCAAATCCACCTACTCTGACAGCCGCGGGTCTGACTACGACGAGCACCCAAAGGCAGGGTTTGTGACCGGCTACGCCAGGCGCGACGACTTTGAGGACCGCGCCGAGACCTTCTCATACCTGATGGCTGAGAAAAAGACTCTGGTACTGCAGTGGGCTGCGGGCGATTCGGTGCTGCAGAAAAAGATAGACTACCTGAAACAGAACCTGGCTAGCTTCGGTATGGACGCCCAGACGGCGCTATTTGACCGCTAGGGATAGCGCTTTTCTGGTAAGATAGAGCGAGTGTAATGAGGTACGCCCATGAAAGCCCCCAGCTTCTCACTCCAAGACCAAGACAGCACCATCCACTGCCTGGCAGACTACGCCGGTAAGTGGGTAGTGCTGTACTTCTACCCCAAGGATGACACCCCAGGCTGTACGACCGAGGCCTGTAGCTTCCGTGACGAGTACAGTTATCTAAAGGAAAAAGGTCTATATATACTAGGCGTTTCTGGCGACTCCGTGGCTAGCCACAAGAAGTTTGCCGACAAGTACCAGCTGAACTTCCCGCTACTGGCCGATGAGGACAAGAAGGTGACCACAGCCTACGGAGCATTTGGCCTGAAGAAGTTCATGGGACGGGAGTACCAAGGGATAATGCGTAAGACCTTCCTGATAGATCCCGCTGGCCAGATTGCCAAGGAGTACCCGAAAGTAACGCCCAAGGAGCATGCCATACAGATCCTCCGCGACTTCGAGGCGCTCAGTGCAGCATAAATGTGCCTAACCGCCAGTTGTAAATATGTGCCATACTAATCGATTCGTTTGTCCGTCTCCCGGTTAACCGCTACTGACCTTTGTTGAGCGGGCCACCCCGTACGAAACCCACCCCGATCCCGCGGGGTGGTTTTCATTTGGAGGCGTTTTGCTATACTAGCCAGGCATTTCCTCCACGAACGCACCTTCGAAAGGACTAGCTATGGTACTGCGCAACGCCGACGGCAGCCCGCGCAATCTGCGACCAATCCATGCCCGCATACTCCACGTCCGCAAGCTTCTAGCTCGGCTGAACCAGCGCTTTGACTACGGCCACGACTCTTTGTACGCCGCCCACATTGAACTCGGCGATGAGCTGGTGGCGGTAGATGAAATAGATTCCGTCTGGGCAGCCGAAGACGATCGCCACGCCCGGGTGACGTTGAAAAGTGGCCGCGTCGTACTCATAGCGGCTAGTACGCTGGTAGTGGCCGTCTTGGGCGCCAAGCTCCTTATCCGGCGAAAGAAGCCATAGCCAAACCAATATGTACGCCTCATGGCTGGCAACAGGCGCCTATATAGCAAGCTTGTACCCCAAACCTAGCGCCAACGCCTTCCCTGCCCTCGTCTATCTGACGAGGGCTTTTTTTAGGACATTATTTGCCCTGAGCGATGATGGAGCCGAGGTAACACCAAGAGCAACGTCGCCCAAATGTGTCGGTAGGTGACCTGCAAAGGTTCTGTCGACCGATTGACGCAGAGCTTGCTGTACTTGCTATTCAACAATGGCCGTATTCTATGCCTGACAAATGAAAATACTAGATGGACCAGTCGGTCTCTTTGTCGCCGGAAAACCAGATGATAGTAGTGAGTCTATCGAGGGTCTGGGCGGTGGTCCACATGTCGCGGATCCAGGCCGGGCGGTCGCCAGACCGGCTGGTACTGGCCGTCTCTGCCACCCAGATAGGCTGGTCCCCCAGCTGAGTAATGCGGTCGTAGGGCTTATGGAAAATGTCGTCAAATGACTGCCAATGGCTCCACCACTGCGTGTTCCCCCAGTTGTAGCCATCCAGACCCAGTACGTCCACGTAGGCGCTGCCAGGGTAGTACTGCTCAAAGTGGTTTGACTCGGGCACGTCTTGGGCATTGGCGGCCCAGACCCAGCGGACATTGGTGGCACCAGCGGCCATGAATATGTCGTGCATATGGTGCCAGGCAGCGACATAGTCTAGTGCAGGATTGCCCCACAAGGCGCCACCCCACGGGTACCAGCCACCATTCATTTCGTGCATCGGGCGCAGATAAACCGGCTGGCCGAAGTCTGCCAGCGCCTTGGCCCAGGTGGTAATGTAGTCGTCATAGTTTCCGCGGGCAATGGCCGACGGCGCATACTGCGTCTGCCAAGGGCCAGCGCTGGGGTCCCACGGCTCCCAGGTAATAAGGGCAGTCCGAGGGGCAATCTTCTGTAGTATGTCTACTCGTGGGGTGCGCCAGTCGCTCTGGTGATCGCCCCAGGCCTGGTAGTACATGACCATGTCTATAGGCCTCTGCCACTTGGCCTCGCTGTCGGTAATGACCGACTCCCCTGCCATTGGATCAGTAATGGCAGGTAGGAACTCGCCAAACTGCACGGGCAGGTGGCCCCGGATGGGCGTGTCCTCGCCGTGGGCGGCTAGAGGCAAGAGTAGCTGTACGACCATAAGCAGCGCAGCCGGCGCCAGGGCCAGAGGAGATAGTTTGTGTTTTATAAGAGTCATAGCATTATTCTAATGCTTATTGGCCGCCGTACCCACCCCTTAGCCATTAAAGTTGCTATTGGGCTTGTGGTAATCACTAATTTTCTTGGCCTCACCACTGGTGGTGGACATTATCTAGAGCTCACGCTAGGGACTTACCGTCAATATCGTTATGCTCAGTCGTCGCGGCGTACGAGGGTAGTGAAGGCCTCGGCCGGGATATCGACTTTGCCAAAGCGCTTCATACGAGCCTTGCCCTTTTTCTGTTTGTCACGCAGCTTATTCTTACGCGACACGTCGCCGCCGTAGAGGCCAGCAATAACGTCCTTACGGAAGGCGCTGACGTCCTCGCGGGCAATGAACTTGCCACCAATAGCCGCTTGGAGAGAGACGGAGAACTGCTGGCGTGGGATGACTTCCTTGAGCTTCTTTACGGTATCGCGACCCACATAGGGGGCTTCAGTGCGGTGCACCATGAGGCTGAGGGCATCGACCCTGTCGCCCGCAACATAGAAGTCCAGGCGGACTAGGTCCTGCGTACGGTAGTTATGCAGCTCGTAGTTAAACGAGCCATAGCCGGACGTAATGCTCTTCAGCTTGTCATAGAAATCGGTGAGGAGATTGGCCAAGGGCGCCTCAAAGCTGACGAGGGCTAGCTGGGCGTCGACAAAGCCCAGATTGGTCTGTATGCCACGCTTGCCGACAATGAGCTGGATGACGGCCCCCACGTACTCCTTGGGGCAGACTACCTCGCCCTTAATCCACGGCTCGCGGATCTCCGTAATACGGGTAACGTCGGGTAGGTCACTCGCGCTCTTTATGCTTAACTCACTGCCGTCAACTAGCTGCACCTGATAGTCCGTACTAGGGTTAGTAACGATCAGATCCAGATCGTACTCTCGCTCCAGACGTTCTTTCACAATGTCCATGTGGAGTAGGCCGAGGAAGCCAATACGGAAGCCGAAGCCCAGAACCGGCGAGTTCTCGGGCTCATAGACCAGGGCAGAGTCGCTGAGACTAAGCTTATCAATGGCGTCTTTGAGGCTATTGTAGTCCTCGTTGCTCGTTGGGAAGAAGCCAGCGTAGACAAACGGCTTAACGTCCTTGTAGCCCGGCAGCGCCTGGGTGGCCGGGTGCTTTTCTAGCGTAACGGTATCCCCCACCTTGGCCTCGCGAGTGGACTTGAGATTGGTAACAATGTAGCCAATCTCGCCAGTATTAATGACCGGCAGCGGTGATAGCTCGGGCGAGAGACAACCTACCTCCAGCGCTATGCTCCGGCTGGTTGTGCTCATCATGACCAGGCTATCGTTCTTCTTAATGGTGCCGTCCACGGCGCGCACATAGAGGATGACGCCGCGATAGTCGTCGTAGTAGCTATCAAATATGAGGGCGCGGGTAGTGTCGCTATCTGAGACCTTGGGGGCCGGGACACGGTCTATGACGGCGGTGAGTACCTCTGCTACGCCCTGGCCCGTCTTGGCGCTAATGTGGAGTATATCTGCTGGATCGCAGCCTAGGAGCGCGACAATCTCACTGCTCACCCGGTCCACATCTGCCGCCGGTAGGTCTATCTTATTGAGAACCGGGATAATGGTCAGATCGGCGCCAAGGGCCAGGTAGACATTGGCCAGGGTCTGCGCCTGTATGCCCTGGCTGGCGTCCACAATAAGTAGAGCGCCCTCGCAGGCCTCCAGGCTCCGGGACACCTCATAGCTAAAGTCGACGTGGCCGGGTGTATCGATTAGATTGAGCTGGCAGCCCTGGTAGTTCATGCGCACTGGAGCCAGCTTAATGGTAATACCCTTCTCGCGTTCAAGGTCCATCTTGTCTAAAAGCTGAGCCTTCATATGGCGCGCGTCGACGGTACCGGTCAGCTCCAGCAAGCGGTCAGCCAGCGTAGACTTACCGTGATCTATATGAGCAATAATGCAGAAATTGCGGATATGGGATTGGTCTGACATGAGACTAGTCGTTTCGTTGATTCAGTATATTGAGAGGCTTGAGTATTTGTTCGTGGAAGCGGGCGACGAAGAGTTTGGCTTCACGAAGCCGTAGCAGGTAGCATGGTACCAGATAACTGACCAACCCCGCTAGTGCAATAAGGGCAAACTTAGGGCCAATACTGAGAAAGCCCAGATCATTTAAGTATAGTGGCAGCGAGCGCACCACCAGTAGGTACATGACGCTCCCCGAAATGGCGGTAGCTAGACTAATACGCCAGAAGCCGGCCCAGATCTGGGCGCCGCCAATGCTCGGTAGCTTACGGCTCAGCAATAGCAGCAAGATGAGCACCTCGGCAGCCGCCACCATCGACTGGGCCATGGCCAGACCGGCTACGCCGTAGCGGCTGCCCAAGGCGAAGCTGAGCATAATATTGATGGTGATGGCAAATAGGCTGACATAGAGCGGTGTTTTGGAGTCCTCGAGCGCGTAGAACACTCTGGTAACCAGGAAGAATATGCTCGTAGCGACAATGGCGCCGCTAAACCAGCCGAGGGTCGTGGCCGTCATGGCATTACCAAAACCAAACAGCAGTCGGACAATGTAGCCTCGGAGGATAACGGTGACAGCGGCGGCTGGAATGATAAGAAACAGCACGAAACGCATATTGGCTACAAAGCCTTCTATGAGCTTATCTATCCGACCTGCGGCGGCGTCTTTGGCCATAGTGGGAAAGACTGCGGTAGCAATAGCGCTACCGAAGAGTACTAGCGGGACGTTCTTGAGATTATTGGCGTAGTAGTAGGCGGTGAGCGAGCCCGTGGCTAGGCTAGAGCCGACAATAGTCTGGACGGTGTAGTTGACCTGGTCTATACCCTGGTCGATTGAGCGAGGGATCATGAGGGCGACTACCCGCCACAGTTCTGGATTGCGTAGGTGCAGCTTCGGGGAGTAGCGGTAGCCAAGCCCAGCTAGGCCCAGCACTTGAACTGTGGCCTGGGCCAGCGCGCCTACTACCACACCCCACGCGACGCCCTCTATGGACCCCGTGCGGCCAAAAACAACAATGCCTACAATGATCCCCACATTGTAGAAAACACCCGCCATGGCAAAGAATACAAACCGGTTAAAGGCCTGGGCAATGCTACCCCATACGCTAGACAGCGCGAAGATTACTGGCGTCAGCAGCATAATGCGGGTGAGCTTAACTGTCAGATCATGCCGAGCTGGGTCGAAGCCGGGCGTGATTAAATGCACGATGGGTGAGGCGAAAATGGCGCTGAGCACCCCCAGTACGACGGTGGCAATAAGGCAGAGATTGAGTACATCGCTCGCTAGCTGCCAGGCCTCCCTGTGGCCCTTATCCTTCTCAACGAGGTGGGCAAAGACGGGGATAAAGGCTACCGCCAGCGCGCCAGAAATAAGCAAGGTGAAGAGCAGGTCGGGTAGGCGGAAGGCTGCTGTATAGGCGTCGGCCAGTGGTCCAATTCCAAAGTGGCTCGCAAGAACGCGATCACGGAACAGGCCAAGTACCCTGCTCAACAGGTACGATACAGAGATGAGCGTGGCCGCAACCCCGGTGGTGGTACGGCGATTTACTTTGTTTATTAGTTTGTCCACTGCTAGGTATTATACCGCGCTTCGGGCGGTAGAGTTAGGCTGTGGCAGTTACTTCGGCGTCTTTGCCGGTCTTGTCCGCGCGCTTGGTGGCAGCAGCCTTGGTCTCTGCGATGACCTCTTCGCCACCACGGCTGTTGTTGCCTGGGCCAACGAGGTCTGAGAACTCCTTGCCTTCGAGAGTTTCAGTCTTGATAAGCTGATTGGCAATCTTGTCTAGCTTGTCGCGGTTTTTGGTAATAACGCGCTCAGCAGTAGCGGCAGCCTCATCGATGAGGGCGGCCACCTCTGTGTCGATAGTGTTGGCCACCTCTTCCGAGTACTCCTTGCCAGAGCCTAGATCGCGCCCAAGGAAGATAGCATCGTGCTGGGTCCCAAAGACACGATTGCGCAGCTTGTCGCTCATGCCATAGTCCATGATCATGTGGCGGGCTAGACTGTTGGCATTCTGGAGGTCATTGGAGGCACCAGTGGTGATCTCGCCAAAGACTACCTGCTCGGCCATACGGCCACCGAGCATGACGGCCATGTCGTCCTTGAACTCTGAGACGCTATTAAGATGGCGATCCTCAGTAGGTAGTTGCCAGGTGAAGCCACCGGCGGAACCACGAGACACGATAGATACCTTGTGGACAGGGTGCGCATTGGGCAGAAGATGAGCCACAATGGCGTGACCGGCCTCGTGATAGGCGGTAATCTTCTTCTCGGCAGTGTTCATGACGTGGCTGCGGCGCTCCGGTCCGAGCGTAACTTTCTCCACCGAGGTGCTAATGTCTTTCTGGGTGATTTTCTTTTGATTTAGACGAGCGGCGAGGATGGCGGCCTCATTCATAACATTCTGAAGGTCCGCACCGGAGAAACCAGGCGTCTTCTTGGCGATTGTGAGGAAGTCGACATCGGTTGCTAACGGCTTATTCTTGCTATGCACTTCCAGGATAGACTTGCGGTTATTCATGTCTGGGTTCTCAAGGGTAACGCGACGATCGAAACGACCGGGACGGAGTAGTGCAGGGTCGAGCACGTCTGGGCGGTTGGTAGCGGCCATGACAATAACGGTAGTGCCCTGCTCAAAGCCGTCCATTTCAACCAGAATCTGGTTGAGAGTCTGCTCGCGCTCGTCGTGCCCGCCACCCATACCGGTACCGCGCTGGCGGCCGACGGCATCAATCTCGTCGATAAAGATAATGCAGGGGGAGTTCTTTTTGGCTTTCTGGAACAGATCGCGAACACGGCTAGCGCCGACGCCGACAAACATTTCCACAAACTCTGAACCGGAAATGCTGAAGAATGGCACCCCAGCCTCGCCGGCCACGGCACGCGCCATGAGGGTCTTACCTGTTCCGGGAGGGCCAAAGAGGAGAACGCCTTTAGGAATTTTGGCGCCAAGGGTCTCGAACTTGGCTGGGTACTTCAGGAACTCGACAATCTCCTCTAGCTCTTGCTTGGCTTCCTCAGCACCAGCTACATCCTTGAACGTGACCTGCTCCTTGTCTGAGCCAAAAAGGCGGGCACGGGACTTACCAAAGCTCATGGCCTGGTTACTAGAACCCTGGGCCTGGCGCATCATAATATAGAAGAAGGCGATAATGAGCAGGATGGGTCCGAAGATGCTGATCATATCCCAGATACGGGTGCTGGTGCTGTCGGCGCTCTTGGGCTCGACAGTGATCTTACTATAGTCAATGCCGTAGTCTTTCAGATTGGCCGTGGCTTCCTTCTGAGCAATTTGCTTGGGAGCGGACGGATCCTTCATGGTCACGGTCAGCTGCTGGCCGTCGACCTCTATGCGCTGGATCTTGTCGTTCTTTGATTCCTCAATGACCTGTGATAATGAAACCTTCTCGGTTTTGGTCTGCGGAGCAAAAGCTACTAAGGCCCCAGCCACCAAGAGGAGACCACCGATTAAAAACCAAAATTTGCGGGTTGTTTTCTTCATACTTACCTTCCACTAGCAATGTTTGCACTCGCTTCTAATTCTATCCTGGGGAGCCGTATATAACTAGTCAGATTATTCTACCGGTTCTGAGGCAGGCGGGCAATCGAAAGCGTTATGAATTGGCCGGTAATAGTGAGGCTCAGGGCCTGACCCAACTCCACCCGACCGGAGCGGGCAGTTTTGGCAAAGCGGGCAGCTTCCTGGATGCGCTCTGCTGCTAGCTCTATGCCTGGGAAGTGGCGGGCGGTGGCCTGGGCAATTATCTCTGCCACCACGGCAAAGTCCTGGGCGAGTACGGCGCGGCGATTGAGCTGCAGTCCGGCGCGTGTCTGCGTAGCATGTACCGTAAGCCACTGCCCTACTGCCTCCCAAAGCTGCCGGCGTGTGGTGGCCAACTGACCTACGACGCTGTGCGCAGTCTGGGCAAACTCTGGATTGTGCCCTAGGGCAGCGGGCAGGAAGTGGTGGCGGATGGCATTTCTAGCGTAGTGGGTCTCAGCATTGGTAGAGTCCTCGCGCCAGACTAGCTGGCGCTCCCGCGCGTAGCCCACTAGCTGCGCCTTCGTGACTGCTAGTAATGGGCGTAGCAACTCCCCACCTGATTGGATACCCAGAAGCCCACGCCCGCTCTGGGTACGGAGCGCGGCAAATACCAGCGTTTCCAGCTGGTCATCTAGAGTGTGGGCCGTAATGATGCCACTGGCTTTCTGCTCTGCCATGACTCGGCGGAGGAAGCTGTAGCGGGCGGCACGGGCGGTAGCCTCGCTGGTATCCCCCAGGCTCAAGGTAGTCGTGATGAAGGGCAGGTGGTAATCCTTGGCAGCCTGTCGCACGAGCGCCTGGTCATCGCCGGAGTCTGGCCGTAATGCATGGTCAACATGAGCCACAATTAGCTCGTAGCTCCGGGCTCTAGCCTGGGCCGCCAACAGGTCTAGTAGACACACTGAATCGACGCCGCCGGAGACAGCAACAATGTAGCGGCCGGCCCCAGGCCAGGCCACAGTCTGAGTGAGTGAGTGTTCCGACATGGCTGTATGGTAGCAGAAACTGGCTGACGCCGGGTAAGCAGAACCCCGCTAGCACCAGAGTGCTAGCGGGGCAGGACGGCTAGGCCGTCAGGAGTTCGGACGCGTGCGGCGGGTGGGTGCCCCGGCTGGGGTGGAGCGCTGCTGGCGGACGTAGCTCCATCCAGAGTGCGGTGCCCTCCTGCTGGTGGCAGACGGTGAAGTCGGCCAGAAGCCGCGTGACCTCGGCAATGCTCCACTCACGCTGGGATAGCGATGTCATGAGTGTGGCTTCTTGGTGATGCTCGCGGATGACGGTCTGGTAGTGAGAGATGACCCACTGCGCCGCGCTGCCGTCTCGAACCCCCTTCATGACCTCCAGCGGGCAGCGGAAGAGCTGGCCCGCGTAGTCGTCTAGCAGTGGTCCCACTAGACCAAGGCCCACTAGCTGCTCAATGGCTCCCCTGCCGTAGAGACGCTCTAGCTCCATGGCCATGGCCAAAGCCCCCGGGATATCTTGCCCCACATCGAGCACCAATTCTGTAGCACTACTTGTCATGTAGCTCGTCCTTTCGACGATACTAATCGTGCCGCCCAATGCGGCAACGTGAGGAGTAGAGTACCACGCGAGCATGATTGGAGGCAAGAAAACCCCCCTTCACTTGGAAGAGGGGCTAAGCCGCCACAGGTACAGGCAGCTGTAGGAGCGACAGGAGTGCTACTGGATCGGTGGACAGAAGTGTAAGCTCCCGGCGCGTGATCAGTAAGATACGAATGCCATAGATCGCCTGCGCGTTGTGAACCTTCACATTCTTTTCTTGGAGATCTTTTCGGGTCGTAACCTCTATGTACCAGCCTTCATAGTCCGGTAAACGAAAGTCCGGAGTGAACCCCAGCTCGACTAGCTGTGGTCGCTGCTCACGCTGCGTGGGGAAGAACAAGTCTTCTCGCTCGTAGGCAATGCCGAGCTGGGTCAGGATGCTAGCTACAAAATCCTCGGATTCGGCGGGGGAGAACTTCCAGTCCCGGGTAGGGCGAGGGCAAAAGCTGGGGTCGGCGCGGGCTGCGTCAACTTCCTTATCGGTCAGACGACGAGCCATGGTATCCTCTCAATATCAAAAAAGTCACCGGGTGGTGACTAGAGACGGAGCTGGGTGCAGACAGGCCAAATTGCTGGTAGCAAGCTTTGGTGTTTGTATCCATTTCATAGCTTCATTATGTTAATAGCGTAAGCGTAATGCAATAGCAAAAATGGTGGATAAAATGATGTAGGGTCCCCGCTTGCGCGGGGACCCTAGTTCAGAAAACGGTAGGCCGGTATTGTTGGTACTCTACCAGCTAAGCACTTCGATCTTTGTTGCCGCTGACGACTGTCGTCCTTGTGAGACGCCCGACTTCAGTTGCCCCTAGGAGCGCTTACAGGCTTTTCCCTGTATCCTAGCAGCCCGAGGGCCGCATCAGAACCTTCTTACGAAGGCGGTTATTTCCTGCTCTTTAACAGCATTTCTTCTCACCTGAGGCGTCCGACGCTTGCGCGCTAGTTGCTACTGGCTTCGGATCTGTCCGCTGGCTCTACGTTGCGACTTGCGTCGCCCAGTATTGCCTTCGTCAACCCGGAGGAGTCACACTGTGAAAGGTACTTACCCTCGCTGGCCCTGGCTTGCGCCACTGTCAGCTGGTCGCTTATTCCCCTGCCAGTGGCAGACTTACGACCACCACTGTGTCGTTTTGCGGCCCGAAGACTGCATTCGTTTCACGTGCGTGGGGGCTTACGTTTCCATGAACGTGATGACTATGATACAGCTATAATTTTGCAGCCGCTTTGGACAACACGCTAACTTATCGAACAATTATGAGGTGGTTTATTAGAGTATTGCTAAGCATGAGCAATTTATAATCAGGATGGGTAACCTTAAGAAACGCCAGGTGGAGGCTCACAGCGCAAGTACCACCAAGAAAAGAACCCGAATTGCTTCGGGTTCTTTTCTTGGTGGCTGTGGTAGGAATTGAACCTACGACCAAAAGCTTATGAGTCTTCTGCTCTACCCCTGAGCTACACAGCCTCGTCGTAGCTCGCCAACCAGCTTTCGGCGTGGTTTGGCTCGCATATCTGTTCAAGAAATACTGTGATAAGCAGTAACGGTAGGATTTTAGCGTATTTTAGTGGCCTTGGCCAGTCCACAGTACGAAAAAAACCAGCTTGTACGGCTGGATTTCTAGATTGCTTTGGTAGCGGGGGTAGGATTGGTGGTCTTGTTGCATGCGACCAGCTCCCTACGGTTCTGCATCCTACCTGGATCTAGCCAAGAAAAAAGGCCCACCTCATGGTGAGCCACTTTTCTTGGTAGCGGGGGTAGGATTTGAACCTACGACCTTCGGGTTATGAGCCCGACGAGCTACCGGACTGCTCCACCCCGCGTCGCGTTAACCAATATAACAGTTTTTGGCCCTGTGGTCAATCTGGGACGCCAATTAAGCCTTATTTGTGAACCGTCTTCGGGGCCTACGCAACTACCAGCTACCGGTACCGCCGCCGCCAAAACCGCCCCCGGAGAAGCCTCCGCCGCCACCGCCCCCGACGCCGCCACGACCAGATGAGACGGGTGCAAAACCACTGGACACGGCGCTGCCGAAATCGCTCGATAGACTGGAGGCGAAGAGCACCGGGGTAAAGCTGCTGCCATTGGCACCGGTGTACCACCCGCTGGTGGATTGGCCTAGATCCATATTGCCGAACTGCGAGGCCCACTCCTTTTCTACGCCAAGCGCAACGGCGGCCGGTAGTAGCTTATTAAAAAGCTCAGGGGTTTTGTTGGGCGCATCGCTAGACTTCAGACGATCAGCTTCCGTAACTGTCAGAAATAGCTTAAAGCCCTGAACCTTGGCCCACTCGGCAATACCAGTGTCGGAGATGCGGGCGATTGAAGCCAGGGTAAAAGCGAGGACAATAATTATAATGGCGACGGGGGGTGCAACGAACAAAAGCGGTAGGGCGAGCAGTATAAGCATAATCATATACACCCAGTTAATCGGCTGCTGCTGGAAGTAGCCGAGTGACTCAAGGCGGGCCTGAATTTGTTTTTTGACGGCGGTAACAGCTACGGACAGGGCGGTGCGATCTAGATTCTTCAACTCCACTGATGGCGTAGCGACAAAGATAGTATTAAATAACTGAGCTTCATAATCTGCCAGGTCAGTACCCTCCCGCAGCTTGTCAAAACGGTATTCAGCCGCCCCAAACAGTGACTTGGCCTTGAGCTGGGTTATCTTCATATAGCCACGCACCGCTAGGTCTAGTAGCGTAGCGGTAATCTCGCTCATGCTCACGGTGCTGTCGGCTACCATCCCAAGCTCACCGGGCTTCAGACCATCCGGCGCCTCGTACTGTGCCACTACCGTTTGCGCCTTCTTCTCGCGATGCGTCCGGTAGACACCCACAAGTGGCCAAAGCAGAAGCAGGGTGAGAAACACAATGTAGGCGCCGACGGCGTAGATGAGCCAGAGCTGCCAGGCGGGAGTGGGCGGTGCACCAGTGTGAACGTACTGGCTGAAGGTACCCTTGGGATAATCAAGCTCTATCGACAGACCCTCGGCGGCATTGAGGGAGGCATTGGTGACGAACTTGCCGTCGAGCCCGGCGGTACAATTGGAGCTGGTAGAGCCTGCAATGCCAGTAAAGCAACGAGTAGCCGAGGGCACCACCGTGAGGCCATCCAGTGTGACCGTGGCGCTGGCTTCAGCGGTGGAAACCAGGGTGCTATTACCCGTGACATTAAAGGCGAACCGGTCTATGCCATTGCCGGGACGGATAATAGAGGACAGCTTGTAGGTAACAATGTAGGTGTGCTGGCCGGTAACGGTGGTGTGGGTATCGCCTATCTTCAGTTCTACTCCGTCGCCCTGCTGGCTCTGGGTGGCCGGGATGGCGACGAAGCTATCGTCTGTAACGCTCACTAGGGTGAAGTCGGTATAGTACTTGTTACCATTGCTATCTTGGTAACGCGTGGGGATAGACCGGGTAATGCCGTGGTGGGTGGTGGTGCCGAAATTGTAGAGAATGGTCTCAGTGACGGCCGTGTCGCCGTTCTGGCTGATGGATACCTGGTCGTGAAAGCGGAGAATACTCTCTTCGCCGGCAGCTACGGCCGGTGAGACAAGAATAAGAGCAAAACTAATGGCTGCAAGCAGGCGCTTCACGAGCGGCCTCGAAGGAAGTTCCACCACTGGGTGGGGTTCGGCTGGCTTCGGACCGCAGTGGCAGCTGCTGTGCCGGCAGTGGCACTCGTGTTTACCGGTGGCAGGATAATAACCGACTCGCCGGGCATTTGCAGACCGAGTTTGGCCCGTGCCTCTTTCTCGCGGAAATCATCGGTATTGTAGTAGTTAATCTTGTAGGCCAGGTCCTGGCGCTCATTGTCCAGCTCGGTAATGCTCGCCTGGAGGCTGCTAATCTGCCCCCGGAGATCATTATTACGTTTGACTGTCTGCACTAGTAATGCCACTAGGTATATGACCACAACTAGGCCAATACCATTTATAAATGCACCGCGGCTAAAGGAGCCTTTTTCCATAAGCATATTGTACAATACAAGCTCTTAAACAGCCTGCAAATAGCTGAACTTCGACACAGAACTAGGGAAGCGCGTGGCCGCCATTGTAGCGTATGGGGCATCCGAGCGCATCTGAGGCCCTCTCCCCCTAGAAAGACCACGTGTAGGGGATAGGAACGCTACGCGAACCAGCGTGTCGCTGGTCCAAATCCACAATCTGACTCGTCAATAAAAGTGCCTCACTTTCGTGAGGCACTTTTATTGGTGGGGACGGCTGGACTTGAACCAGCGACCAAGCGGTTATGAGCCGCCTGCTCTAACCAACTGAGCTACATCCCCATGGCTAGATTCGAACTAGCACCAAGTATACCAAATAATTTGATGAATCCTTATAGCATTGCTATTTAGGCAAATATATTGTATTATGCGCCCATTCGTAAGACGCACCGTCTCGACAGAAAGCAGATAGCCATGCAACTTACCCAAGAAGTGCTCGACCGCTACATTGGCGGTCAAATCGAAGTGCAGAACCCTCGTGAGGGCTATCTCCGCCGGGGTGAGATCGCCACGATCAGCATTGATCTGGCCGATCTGGTGGTCACGCTGAAGTGGATGGCCGAGGGTGAAGGCTTCCCACCACTGCCGAAGCGCTGGGTGAACTGCGCCGATCTGTTCTACGAGGCCAACGCCATGTTCCTGAGTGCGCGCGACATGGGGCCCGGTCTGGAAGGTGGCGGCACCCGGTTGTTCCTGGAGGCCCACATGAGTGGCGAGATCATCACACTCTTCCCGCCCGATGGCAGCAAGCTCGACCGCTCACAGGTAGTGGGCCTGGAGCCCGCAGCGGTAATGGTGCCCATCGATCTCCTGCTCAAGGATTGCGCTTTCCCCATGAAGGCTGATGTACGCACCGCCTCGGATACCTGCCGCGCCCACGCAACCTCGGCGGTAGACGTTGGCAACGGACACCAGATGTGGCGCTGCGAAGCCCACCGCGGGCTGATCAAGCCGGGCGTGAGCGGCGACGTCCTTGAGAGCATCCTGCAGACCCCTCCGCGCGGCTTCGTGCCCGCCAGCGCCAGCTAAACTAGCTGGGTACCACGCGACTACACCACACCCCCCACGGTAGACACCAGTCTATCCGTGGGGGGTGTTTCATTTGGGCTATGAATTATGCTTATGCTAAGCTGAGAGTATGAAAGTCTTCAAATGGGTGTTGATTGGTATTGGTGTGTTGGTAGTGGGCCTGGGCGTAGCCGGCTACATTTTCTTCAAGCCGCTGATTGACCAGGCTATGTTGCAGAACGCTACGCTGGACTCCGCCGCTACACTGGTGACCACCAAGTACGTCAACAAGGGCACGCACTATACCCTCCTATTCTTCTCCGATGGTCGCACGGTGGCACCCGGTGGTACGGCTATTCTGGCGCGTCCGGGCCGAACCAGTGACACACTGGTCATGTCTATTGCACCAAAGGACGCCACCGACCCAAGCCAGACGAGTATATGTACGGCTGCGGGCACGCTGAGTGTTGTACTGATTGCGCACATAGCTGGCAAGGACTTCCCAGTCTGCGAGGCTAAGAGCAATGCGCACACTGTCTACGTGGTTAGCTTCCAGGACGCCAAGGGGGCGTGGCATGCGGCAAGCATGTTCAATGCAGTATTGGCGGATCTAACGCCCAGCAACCCAGTGATCAAGCAGATACTCGAATCTATTACCGTAGACTAGGCCTGGAAGCCTTCGGCAATGCGCTGCAAGTAGCGGAGATTGTGGATGGAGACTAAGGTACCGGCCAGAACTTCCCCAGCTGCATACAGGTGACGCAGGTAGGCCCGCGAGTAGCCGCCAGTGCAGGTGGTGCAGTCGCAGCTAGCGTCTAGGGGCCCAAAGTCGGCCTTGTAGCGCTCGGACTTGAGATTAAGCGTCTCATCACCGGTGATCCAGCACTGGCCGTGGCGGGCATTGCGGGTGGGCAGCACACAATCGGCCATATCTATGCCGTGGGCAAAGGCGTAGCGGAGGTCTAGCGGATGGCCGACGCCCATCAGGTAGTGCGGGCGGGCGGCATCGTACATGGGCTCCAGGTACTCCAGCATGGCAAACATGTCGGCCCGTGGTTCCCCTACACTCAGACCGCCTATGGCAATACCGGCCACTGGCTGAGACTGGACAAACTCCAGGCTGCGGCGGCGTAGGGATTGGTCTAATCCCCCCTGCACAATGCCAAAAAGCGCCGGTGGAGTGGCCATGCCCTTGCTGAGCCGTCTATGCTCGGCTACACAGCGTTCCAGCCAGGCGTGCGTGCGAGACAGCGCCTCGGCCTCCCGACCAGCCTCACTGCCATCTAGGCTGACAACATCATCAAAAGCCATAATAATGTCCGCCCCCAGCGCAAACTGGATCTGCATACTAATTTCAGGCGAAATAAATATTTCATCGCCGCTTTTGGGCTCGCGGAAGGTAACGCCGGCATCGGTAATCTTGCGGATCTTGGCGAGTGAAAATACTTGGAAGCCGCCAGAGTCTGTCAGCATGGGGCCCTGCCACTGTCCAAACTCTGCTAGCCCCCCGGCGGCTTGGACTATGGCCTCGCCGGGCCGTAGATGCAGGTGGTAGGTATTGCCCAGAACAATGCCGGCGCCGGTGGAGCGCACCTGGTCAAAGGTAAGGCTCTTGACCGAGCCCACCGTGCCTACCGGCATGAACGTGGGCGTAGGAACACTGCCGTGGGCAGTGCCGAGCCGGCCGGCAGTGGGCGATGTGCGGGTAAAGACAATGTTTTTCACGCCCTTCATCATAGCAGACCGGGGTTGCAGATAGCTTAGTCCCTAGCAGATAATAGGGGCATGAAAAAGATTACCAAAGCTATCATTCCGGCCGCCGGCCTAGGCACACGGTTCTTGCCCCAGACCAAGGCCATGCCCAAGGAAATGCTCCCAATTATTGATAAGCCCGTGATCCAGATGGTGGTAGAAGAAGCCATTGCTGCTGGTGTGACTGAGATTATTATTGTGACCGGCTCAACGAAGCGCGCTATTGAGGACCACTTTGACCGGGCAACGGAGCTAGAGAATGAGCTACGGGATAAGGGCAAGGAGGCGCAGGCGCAACAGATCCAAGAGATTGCGGAGATGGCCAACTTCATCTACGTGCGGCAGAAAGGCTCCCCCAAAGGTAATGCCCGGCCCGTCCTGAACGCTGCCCACTTACTGGGCGACGAGCCGTTCTTCGTACTGTTTGCAGACGACTTCTTTACGGGCAAGGTGCCACGCACGGTACAAATGCTGGAGGCCTATGAGCAGACCGGTAAGTCTGTGACAGCGCTGGTAGAAGTAGACCAGGCCGATGTGTCCAAGTACGGCATTGTGCGCACTGGAAAGCAGCTGAATCACAATACTTGGCAGCTGGACGAGATAATTGAGAAGCCACTGGCCGATGCGGCTCCCTCCCGCCTGGCAACCATTGGCGGCTACATTCTGACACCGGACATTCTTCCGATTATTGCCAAGGAGCAGGTAGGGGCAGGTGGTGAGATTGTGCTAGCAGACTCATTTAATGAGCTGGCCAAGACAGATGCAGTGTATGGCCGAGTGATTGACGGCGCCTACCACGATACCGGCAACCCCATGGCCTACCTACAATCAGTAATAGATGTGGCCCTCCAGACGGAGGCGTACGGCGACCGACTCCGAGCCTTTATGGAAAAGAAGCTCCGCGACTAGTGCAGCAGCAGTTCGTGGCCGAACGGGTTCAGGATAACAAGCAAGCCGATGATGATGATAAGCCCGACGAGTAGATTGAGCCGCTGCAGGACTTGCCAGCCCCGGCGGTAGCGTAGGCTGGGTGGGCCCGCTGAGAAGCCTGCAACCAAGACATTTATAACGTAGCCTAGTAGCGCTATGCCTACAACAAGGCCTGGCAGGCCAAAACCTAGTATGACCAATCCAGCGGCCAGAGCGTAACAGATAGCCCCAAAGTAGACCGTGCCTCGCTCGCGGAGGGCGGTAGCAATGGATGCTACCCCGGCGGCACGGTCATAGGCTAGATCCTGGATAGCGCCAAAGGACTGGGTGGCCATGGCCCAGAGGATGAAGGCGGCCAGGGCCGGCCGATAGGTGACGGATCCCCCGCCGAGCAGCGTGCCATAGACCAGCGGGCTCCAGAAGTGGATGCTAGAGACAATAGAGTCTATGAATGGGATCTCATTCAGGCGAATACCCTGCAGGCCGTAGAGCGCAACCATGCCCAGGCTGAAAAGCAGCCAGAGCCGGCTACCGAGCGTGCCACTTAGAAAAAGATAAACCAGGAATGGTAGATTAACTACCGCAATCCAGAACCACAGCTGGTGGCGCTTGGCGGTGGGCAGTATGGACTCTGCGCCGGCCTTGCGCGAGTGGTGGGCATCGGCGGTAAAGTCGTAGGCGTCGCTAGCGCCGTAGAGCGCTAGATTGTAGGGAAACAGAAAGTAGGTAAAGCCAATGAGCAGCTGGGGGGTGGGGTGGCCGTAGGCCAGCCAGCCGCCGGCCAGGAAGGGCCCAGCTGTCTTAAGCCAGGCCAGGGGCCGGGAGGTGGCTAGTAGCTGGCGCCAATGGACATTTTCAGATTTGGTTGAGCTCCACAAACGCTGCATGAGAGCTATTATACGCGCTGGGCACGTCTGGGACGACTAGCCGCAGGTTTTAATACTCCCTAGCTGGAGGCCACCACCATCATAGCTGTAGCCTAGCCCCGGCCGAGTCAGGACCCAGCTAATATACTGGATGGAGGGGACAAACTGGATTGAGGTGCCTTGTGATGAAATTGGCCCACTGCTAAGGCGCAGCGGCCCGCCCGAGAACGATCCGAGATAGTTGTAGCCTGCTGGGGGTGTGCCCCAGGCAATAATCTGGACGACGGTGACACCACCACTAAAAACCTTCTTGCAGGCAACGGCAGTTACGCCGCGTGATGAGCCCATGGGGGTGTAGGTGGCTGCAAGAGCCTTGAGCTGGCTATCCTGGTACGCGGAGTAGCCGAAGAAGCTGCTGACGCCGATGACTCCGACAATGAGGGCGATAAGAGCGGTTTTCTTACGATCGGACATTTTCTGTAGACCGGCTACGCTGAGCTTGTTGACGGTGGTTGTTTTGGATGTGGACTTGGTGGTTTTTGGCATGAATTGTTCCGTTGTTTTTATGTTGCTTATGCTTTAATAAGGATTATGCTGATTGAATTAGTGTTTGTCAAATTCTGACGCAATTACTCTCCTAGAAACAGCTTGGCGTCTTTGATTGGCGTGAGGCGGCCGACAACCTCGCCAACAATTGTGGTGGATGGGACGGCGCCAAAAACGCGGGAGTCTATACTCTCGGGCCGGTTGTCCCCCATGACAAAGACCTCACCGGGCTGCACCACCGTGTCGATAGAGCCAATGGTGTCTACGGGGTAGCGCCAGTACTGACCGTCGTCAGGATTGTAGCCCTTGGGGTGCTCGGTATTGTAGACGGTCACCTTGCCCCCACGCACCACTACCCGCTCCCCGGGCAGTCCGTAGACGCGCTTTACTATGTACTCCACTTCCCCACTGCCAGCAATGCTAGACTCACGCTTGAAGACAATAATGGCAAAGCGATGTGGGACGAAGGGGCGACTGCCCATGTCCGCCCAGGTCCGGCCGAGCCGGCTTATGACCATGCCGTCGTGATCATGCAGGGTGGGAAACATGCTGAGGCCACTGACGGCAAAGAAGGCTATGCCGTAGTTCCAAACCGCAACAGCTAGGGCGGCAGCAACGGCCAGGCCCACAAGCCACTTAATGCCCAGGCTCAGCCAATGGATGACTAGGAAGTGACGGTAGCCCGCGTCGCTTGCGGCCACCTGCTGGGCAGCCGAGGTGGTAGCGCTGGAGCGGTCACCCCGCCTGGTGTATGCCACCGCGCTGTGCTTATGGCGCAGCTCAAAGGCTTCTAAGGCAATGGCAAAGAGCCGGATGAGCATAATCAGAAAAAAGACACTCAGAACAATCGTCCCTAGAATAAGCTCTGGTCGGTACCGTAGGTAGTAGTAACTAGCCACACGGCGCATGCTCCCCCACCAGTTGGCGTCACCGGCGTCGGACTGGGAAATGGACAGTGATTGCCCGGATGCAAACACCACCTGCCGGGTAAGCACATGCCTGCCGGCCGGAACGTAGCGGGTGTCAAACGACGCTAGATCGGCACTTTGGTAGGCAAACTGGCTGTCTACTAGGTAGTTCACCTGCTTTACTGCGTCGCCGCTAACCGGCATCGCCTGCAGTACTTCCAGGGTGTCCGAGGGCAGAGAAACCACCTTTGGGTTGAGGGTGGCATCGTGCCCCAGGTAGCTGAGTGTGCACTCTGCGTCGGGCGTGCATGGCGCGTTGATGGCTGGTAGGAGGAGGAGCTGCGGCTTGTCGCTCGCAAAGGCAGCCTCAAAACCGGGTGCGTCCAGCGTTAGGCTAGCAACGACATTGTCACTACCAGTAACAAGCCCAGCCAGCCTGTGCCAGCGGGTATCGATAATTGCTAGCGGCTTTTGGGCAATACAGCCACCGCTCGTAAAGTCCTGTTGGGTTAGAGTAAATGCGTGGCTAGTGGCAGCCTGTGGTACGCGGACGTAGACAGTGAACTGCTGACCAGCATTGAGCTGGACGATGGCAGTGGCGCCGGTACCCGAGCCGCACTGCGAGAGGGTGGGAGGAGGGCTGGAGGCTAGGGCAAAGCTCGGTATAATAACTGCAGCGAGGATGGCGCTAGCCAGAGTAGTTGTGAGGGCGCGCTTAAGCATTGGTGGGCCTATCTATTGGTGTTTGGTGTGTTTTGATTTTGCTTATGCTTTATTTGGCATTATGCTCATGACCCACCCGTTCGTCAAGCACGATGGTGATGAGCCCGGCGGCCCAGCAGGATGGCGACTACAACTGCCCCATCGGCCAGTAGGAGATAGCCGGGGAAGGCCAAAAGAATAGGGTTGAGACTGCCGACCGCAAACACTCCAAACGCGGCTGAAACAGTGCCTATGGCGAAGGCAGTCTTGGACTCGCTAGCGGGCTGATGATAGGCCTTAATAATTGTGGGTAGGGTCCCTACAAAGTCAGCGAAGATAATACTCGTAATAGCCAGAGCCGGGTTACCCAGGGTTAGCCAGCCAATTGTTCCGAGGCCAGCCAGACCGAGAACCGTCAGATCAAACCATGTGAGCCCGCCCACGCCCTTAAATATGGAGATGATAAACACTATAAGTACGCCCAGCCAGTTGCCAGCAGTGAACCACAGCGACGCGCCGGCGCCGGCTGAGCGCTGGGAAAAAAACGAAATACCCGCTAATACGGTCCAAACAAGCCAGCTCGCCCGCTCGGGCTTAACCTGTCTATAGAATATTTCCCAGATATAGGGTATGACCAGGATGGTGGCAAGAATGCCGCCAAAATAGCCAGCAAGCTGGTAGGCTGACACCACCTACTCCCACCGGAAGACAAGGACTGCGACTACAAACATGAGCACGCCCCAGACGGCTAGGCCGAGCATGTCGCCGCGTACGGTCACCAGCGTGGCGCCCTCATTGGCAATGCGGCGAAGGGCATCGGCCAGGAACGTCAGCGGGAAGTAATTGGTAATGGTTTTGAGTACCGCGGGGAAGCTGTCGCGGGGAAAGAATACGCCGGATAGGAAGAGCATGGGGAAAGTCACTAGATTGGCAATGGGGGCGGCCTGGTTCTCGTCCTTGGCCCAGCCAGCCACCGTAAAGCCGAAGGCCAGGAAAACGATGACGCCAAAGGTGGCGGCTATGCCAAATTGGAGAAAGCTACCGACCATGTGGAGGTGGAAAACGGCGACGCCTAATCCCAGGAGGAGCGCTACCTGGAGGACACCAATGATAAGGCGCGAAATAGACTGGGCGATGATGAAGTTCAGCGGCCGCGTTGGTGTGGCCTGTAGGCGGCGTAGGGCGCCAGTAGTTTTGAGGCTGACAAAGGCGAAAGCAACGCTGAGTATGCCCAGCTGCATTATGCTCATAGCGATAATGCCGGGGATGAGGAAGTCGATAACCCCAAGATTATTGGTTTTGACCCCCTTTAGCTCTACGCCAACAATCTCGGGTGTTTTGGTAAGGCTATTATTAAACCCAGCCGTAATCTGGCCCAGAATAAGACCGGCGGCGGTACCGTTCTGGGGCCTACCTTCGTTAAACCGGGCGCTCAGCTTGCTGGGGACCGGCTTACCACCTTCGAAGCTACCAAACTGTGCAGGAATGACCACCGCTAGGTCGACCTTGGCCTTACCGAGCTTATCCATGGCATCCGCCTCGCTAGTCTCAGTAATTCTGAAGGCATCGACCTTCTTAACGGCGTCAACAAAGCTTTTTGAAATTTCGCTCTTGGAGTAGTTGGTGATAGTCAGGTCAAACTTGGAGGCGCTACCATTATTGAGCCAACCGAATATGAGCACTAGCATGACGGGGATGAATAGGGTGAAAAATAGTGCGGAAACATTGCGAAAGTACATTTTCACCGAGGCTACTGTCAGGCTGGAGAGGGCTTGCCATTGCCTTTTCATACTCATTCTCGCAAGTCCTTTCCGGTGAGGTCGATAAATACGTCTTCCAATGTAGCCTGGGCAATAGTGCGCTTGGGCTTAAAGCCACGCTTCAGCAAGGCCTGGATAAGGCGCTCGGGCGTGTCTAGCGCTACAATCTTGCCATCGTCCATAACGGCGACGCGGTCGCAGAGCACCTCGGCCTCTTCCATATAGTGAGTGGTCATGATGATGGTCGTGCCACCGGCTTGTATCTGCTGGACTAAGTCCCACAGATTGCGACGAGCCTGAGGGTCTAGCCCGGTGGTGGGCTCATCGAGAAAGATGGCAACGGGTTTATTCACCAGTGCGGCGGCAATACTAAATCGCTGCTTCTGGCCACCGGACAGGCTCTTGACTGGCTGCTTGGCCTTCTCAAGTAAATTGACTTCAGCCAACAGCGCCTTCGGGTGGGCACTCTCGCCGTACAGATCGCCAAACAGATGCAGGAGCTCGACCAGGCTCAGGCGCTCGAAGAATGCCGATGCCTGGAGCTGGATACCAATTATCTCTTTGATACCCATAGGATTCTCGGCTACATTAATGCCGTTCAGTACTGCGCTACCTCCGTCGATGGAGCGCATGCCTTCGATCATCTCGAGAGTGGTGGTCTTGCCAGCACCATTGGGCCCGAGAATACCAAATACCTCGCCTTTGGCTACCTCAAAGCTAACGCCTTTGACGGCTTGGAAACTACCATAGTTCTTTACGAGATTCTTGACCTTGAGAATAGGTTGAGACATTACTAATAGTATTGCTTATTAGCACAAACGGTTCAAGTGAATTACAACTACTGCCTTGATAGGGGCTACTGCTACTAGCCGTGATGGTTGATAAAACTAGCGGTTCTCCAGATTTGCTGAGCGCCAGACTCCTGGACCTCTTGTATCAGGGTATTGGTGGCCTTCCAGCATCCAGCAAACCAACCCCACACCCCCCAAAGAAAAACGTCCCGGGCCGCGCTGGTGCCACTGCTGGACAGCGCCGCGGCTGACATTATAATTACGGACATGAGCCAAGACCGCCTAGATGTGGTAGTTCGCCACCCGTAGCAGGGGCCCAATCTTGTCCATATCGGCGGAGCCATTATTGGTCCACCAGGCGTAGAGGGGTGTCATTTGACTAGGCGCTACAGTAAGCTGATCAGTGTAGAATGTCGGCCACTGACCACCAACAAAGTCGCCCACGTAGGCGCCATACTTCTGCAGCGCGTCAAATACCATGCTGCCCAGGCTACTAAGGCCAGCTGGCCTAGGGGTGCCTGGGGGTATTCCCAGCTTCATACCAGTTTTAATAAGACCAGTGTGACCGCCGTTGTCCCACGCTGTAGCTGGCGGGACGTAAGAAGTATAGGCATTACTGTACATGGCGTCGGTAAGAGCAATAGCTAAGGCGTGGTCAATCTTGCCATTTGTAAGGTCGCGGCCAGTGATGAGACCGGCTCCCCACGAGAAATTACTAGCCCTAGTGCCATCATTCAGGCCACCCAGCGTACCTGCCCCAGGGCTAGTGGTAATGCTGCCGGTCGCATATGAGCGACTGCCGGTAGGGTCGCCATGTGTCACCGTCATCGTGGCTGGATCGACATGGGCGTTCCAGACTTCATAATAAGTATCGCCATCAATGACAAATACCACATGATCACTATCTGTCCCATCATGCATATTAGCAGGGGCGTGAACATGGAATGTGGTGGCAGGACGGGTGCGATTCCACTCGGGCGCATTGGTATAGCCAGTCAGATTAAATGTCCAGACTGGATCGGAAGGCTTGCCGCACCAGACGATTCCGCTGGCGACGTTGACGTACCAGTGGTCACTGGTACCCGTAACGCCAGGGCGGATGTGCAAAGCGGGTGTATCGAACCACTGAGTTACTGCTGGTGTCAGCGTGTTAAACGGTGAACTCGGCGAGAATGGTCGTGCGCTGGGCGTGGCACAGGGCGTTGCTGAAGTAGGCGTGGGGGCTGGGGCTGGAGCGGAAACCGGCGCGTTGAAGACAATAGCTTTACCACCTGCCGCATTGCGATCGGTCGTAACTACGGCTGGGCCGGCAGGCGTGGCGTTGTCTGGCTCAAATACGACAAAGGAGCTACTTGCTCGGATGAGCACGACGGCGAATATGCCAATAAGGGCTAGGCTGCCAGCAATACCGAACCAGCTCTCCATGCTGAAGCGGCGCGGCTTAGCCAGGGCGCGGTAATGGGCGTTGGTATGTTTCATCTACGCGTAAGCTTAACAAATATGTGTCCCAACACAAAATCCCGCCAGGTGGCGGGATAATGAGACGGAAAAAGGGGCTATTAGCCCTTTTTGAGTATAGGTAAGCCCGTGCGTGCGTTCTCTACAATGATGTAACCGGCTGGAAGTGCATCAATTGCACCTTCTTTGGCCTCACGACCGAAGAAGAAAATACGCTGTTGGCGGCCGCCCTTGAGCGTAACATCCCTGGAGTGCAGGTAGTACAGCTGGCCCTTGGAATTTGTGTGTGAAAATGCCATTTGGATTCCTTACTTATCTTATGACCTCAGATTACGCTAATGGTTACCAGGTGTCAACAGGTTTGGTACTCCGGGACATAATACTAGATGTTCACGAATAGCGTAACCATGTTGTTCGAACAACGGACGATGCCGTTGGGCACGTTCACTTTCACCTCTTGGTAGCCAGTATTGATAGTGACATCCCCGGCGGTAAGGAGCGAGAAGAAGTTCGAGTGTTGCGCGAGAATGTCGAAGGGACCAACCTCATTAAAGGCAGAAACCGAGACGGCTTCGCCCTGGAAGTAGGTTTGAAAGGGAGAAAATAGCTTGACCTTCAGCTTGTAAAGGTCGGCTTTGGCCTGCTTCTCGGCGGCCTGGCGGATAGCTTTTGCGGCGGGACTCTCAGCCATGGCTTACCTCTAGATTAAGATCTCTTCAATGCCAGAAAGCGTCTGGTCGCGGGTGTAGTACTCCCCTGACTTGCCGGATATTTTCTCGGTAACGAACATGGTCTGGGAGAAGTATTGAATAAGCTTCTTGGCCTTCTGGTAGTCGGCACGGTCGGTAGGCGACAACTCATTCTCGCCAATGATGGCAATAATGTTCTTGAGCGACTCATACTTCTGCATAATGTTCTGCACCTGGGAGGCCAAGACATAGTGCCGCTCCCCCACTACTTCCGGTGTCAGGAGGGAGGACGTGGTGTGAATAAGATCTACAGCTGGCCGGATGCCAGCCTCCGCGACGGCGCGGGAAAGAACAACGACGGAGTCTAGCTGTTGGGATATTTCCTGCACCGCGGGGTCAGACAAGTCATCGGCCGGGATGTAGATAGCTTGGACGGATGTAATAGAGCCATTGGCGTTACTGGCTAGCCGGTCCTGCAAGCGGCGGAGGTCTGAGAACAGCGTAGGCTGGTAGCCACCTTCCGACGGCAGGAGGCCCATGGTGGTGGAGAGCTCATTCACGGCCTGGACGTGCCGGTAAATATTATCGACGAAGAATAGAATGTCTCGTTTCTCCTCATCGCGGAAGTACTCGGCCACCGTGGCGGCAGCTAGGCCGACTATTGACCGAGTAACGGGCGACTCATCCATTTGCCCGTAGAACATGACAGCCGAGTCCAGGATGCCTGCCTCTTTCAGGGTGGTGATAAGCTCGTGGCCTTCGCGAATACGCTCGCCAATACCGCAGAACATGGCCAGCTTGGTCTCGTCTTTGGCAATATTATGAATGAGTTCTTGGGTAAGTACTGTCTTGCCCACACCGGCGCCCCCGATAATACCAATCTTGCGGCCCTTCACGAAGGGAGCGAAGAAGTCGATCACCTTAATACCGGTCTCGAGCAAATCGGTCTTAAGCGGCGCCACCTGGTTCTGGCCAGAGGCCGCGTAGATGGGCTTGCGGGGGGTGTCGGCAGGGATGGCTGGACCATTATCAATTGGCTGGCCTAGAGCATTGAAAACCCGACCGAAGGTAGCCTTGCCAACGGGCACGGAAATAGTCTGACCAGTGCGGATAAGTTCGGTGCCACGGCGAACCATGCTCTGGCCGCCCATGACCAGGCAGATAACGGTGGACTGGTCCTTAAACGACTGTATCTCTAGCATGACCTCCGGATGGTCGGGCATGACAAGTAGTTCCTTCGTCTCTGGTTTCTCGCCAGTAATAAGTACCTCAGCCATAAGCCCACGAACTGTTTTGACCTTGCCTACTATGCCGGTATTCATGCTGCACCACCACTATTATTCATACTGACAATTATTTCCTTGAGACGGCCGTCAGACTCGGCACGCCTGGCACGGTTAAACAGAGTCCGGTAGTCTCCAACTAATTCTTTGGCCTTTTCTTTCGCAGCGTTCATGGCGTTGAACCGGCTTGCGTCCTGGGCCAGCTTGGACTCCAGAATGACCTGGCTGAGGGCAAGTGAGAGCATGGTCCTTTCCATGTACTCAATAATGTCACCTAGATTGGGCTCGAAGACGTAGTCGCGGCTGGAGATGGTGCCATCGGCGGTGTCCACCTCGTCACTCATAGAGCGGACGGCGGCGATGAGGTCTATATGGGCCGTTTGCTGGATGGAGAGCGACACGTAGGTTTCGTAGTAGGCGGTGATCTGGCTGTAGCCCATGACCGCGTTGATCATCGGCGAGACGTCAATGTAGCTGGCGGCATCCGGCGTCTTGAAGAAGAGCTTGACCGCTACGCCCCGCTGGGCAAATAGCTTAATACCATGGTCCCCTACGACAATAATATCGGTGTTCTTGGGGTCGTGGTCGCGCACCACTTCGGCCACAATGCGCTCGTCAATGTCACCGGTCAGACCACCCTCGCTGGTGATGACAATAAAGGCCCGGCTGTGCTGACCTCTGGCGACCACCCGCTCGGCGCTGGTAATACGCTCCTTTGGATTGACACGCAGCTGGGTGTAGATCTGCCACAGTTCGGAGAAGAAGAGCTTACTAGTGAGCACGCGGTTCTTAATCTTGGAAATGCGGATACTGGCGATACTTTCGAAGACGGAAGTAAGATCCTGGATGGTAGTGATCTCCATAAGGTCCTTTTTAATAGCGGCAGCTCGTTTCATTTCTTGGCCTCCTTGCTGGGCTTGGTAGCTGGCGCAGGGGCAGCTGGTGCAGCGGCCGGTGCTGGTGCGACGCTCGTGCCCCCGGCCGTAGCGGGCGCCTGATTAACCGAGCTGACGGTAAGTAGCTGCTCGACAAACCTAGTAATGTCCTCGGGTGTTTTCACCTGGAGTGAGAGCTCGTGCGCATGTTGCTTAAGCAGGCCGACATTAATCTTGCTGCGACCAGCTGTCTGCATGATAGTCTGCAGCACTAGCTGCTGCTCGGTAATGGTGTAGATCTCGCCCGGAGTTTGCTTAAAGGCCTCGTAGATGCGCTTGCCCAGCTCCAGATCGGCTTGGGAATCTGGCGAGAGCTCAGAACCGAAGTGCGAGAACTCCTCGGCCTGATGGTAGTCGGCTAGTTTCTTGAATATGCCCTGGGTAAGAGCCTTCTGGGCCTTGTCTTGGCCCACACCACCAACGCGGGTGACTGACAGACCAGCATTGATAGCTGGGCGAATGCCTTGGCGGAAGCTGATAAGGTCGAAGATAATCTGGCCATCGGTGATAGACATAATGGATGTGGGTAGATAGGCCGTAATGTCGTCGCTCGGCGTCAGGACGACGGGCATGGTAGCCATCGTCTTGTTGTTACTGGCTAGCTTGCCGGCGCGCTCAAGTAGCGACGAGTGGGCATAGAACATGTCGCCTGGGTAGGAATCGCGGCCGGGGTTAACCCGCATAATAAGTGAGAGCTCACGGTAGACCTTGGCATGGCTGGAGAGATCGTCGTAAATGACAATAGTATCCCGTCCGCCGTACCAGAAGAACTCGGCCATGGCACAGGCGGCGTATGGCGCTATATAGGACTGGACTAGCGAGCTAAACATGTCGGCCACCATGACGATGGTGTGCTTAATAGCACCAGTGTCTTCCAGCGTGGCTAGCAGACGATCGATCTCCACCTTCCGCTTGCCAATCATACAGATAACCACGACGCGACCAGCGTTGATCTGGCTCAGTACCATCTGAGTAAGCACGGCACTCTTACCAGACTTGGAGTCGCCCAGGAGGGCAATACGCTGGCCCAAAACAATTGGGAAGAGCATGTCGATAAAAGCCACCCCGAACGGAAGGCGCTCATCGAGTAGGGCACGCTCGGCTATTCCGGGCGCCTTGGCAAATACGTCGCGCTTATCTGTAAGACTAATTGGCCCTTTGCCATCGAGTGGATCGCCCAAGACAGAGACAACGCGGCCAATAAGCCCTTCGCCCACGTTGACCCGCAGTATCTCGTCCTGCAGAACGGCGAGCGTCCCAATCTGGATGGTTTCCTTGTCCATGTTTAGAACTGTGACGTGGTCCTCGTGGATCTCGCGGACGATCCCCCGCTGCCCATCGCTGAACAAAATTAGTGAGTTAATGGGGACGCCCTCAAGGCCTTTTACCTCAATGGCAAAGCGATTGACGGCCATAACCTCGCCTGATGGCTGACCGGCCTCTACCAGCGTTGCGAATGTTTCATTTTCGTACATTGCTGACCACCTCCACTAGCTTCTCGCGCTTGGCTAGAAACTCTCGACGCCAGCTGAGATCGTAGATATGACTGCCGGCGCGCACTACCATGCCGCCGAGAATGGTCCGATTGGCAGCGAAGGTGAGCAGGACATGCGGATTCACATTGTCGCGGAACCAGGCCATAATCTGAGCCCGCTGGGCGGGACCAGGCATGCCGGCTAGGGTCAGGTGCACTAGCGGGGCCTTCTTTTTAAACGTCTCAAGAGCCTTAATAAGCTCCTCAATATCTCCCGTAGAGAGAGCCTTCCCAGCGCCAAAGCTGGCCACTACCGCCTGCATTTCCGAAGACCAGGCGGGCGCTGGTAGTGGGGTTGAATCGGCCTTCAGCTTATTCTTAATAGAGGCCGAGCGTGACCAGTCCACATACTCGCGCAATTCGAAAATAATCGCCTCAAGCTGCTCCACTGAGTAAATGCTGTCTGGTAGCTTAAACGCCATCGCTCAACTCTCGTTTCAGTTCTTCCTTATGAGCCTCAAGCGTCTCGAAAAGATAGGCCCCTTGAGCGCCCATGTCGACCTTATTACCCAGCACCTCGAGGACGTAGGACGAGACAATATCGGCCAGCTTGGTGTCTAGCTGCAGACTGAGCCGCTCACGCTCGGCCTTCATCTCTGTCTCTAGTCCGCTAGCCAGGGCCTTGCGTTGCTCCTCTACAGCAGCCTGCACGCCAGCCATGACCTCTAGAGCCTGCTTACGCAGCTCTTCTAGGCTATGGCGATAGTTCTCTAGCTCCTCGGTAATAATGGTAGTGGTCATACGCTTGACCTGCTCACTGAGCAGATTGGAGGTGGCTGCTAGGTCGGCCCGGAACTGCTTCGTACCATCCTGCACTACGGCCTCAAACTCGGCAGCTGCCTGCTTAATCAGCCGCTCGCGCTGCTCATCACCAAGGACCGGGATAGTCTGTCCGCCGGACAAGGTGGCACTACTGCCAGCTGGCTTAGTGCTCGCTAGGGTGTGCTCCCCGGCGGCTGGCTTGGCGCGCAGTAGTACCCAGGCAATGCCCGCTACACCAAGAGCGGCGGCGACCCCAGCGATGATAATAACAACAAGTTGATTCATTTAGCCTCTCGAAAGTATTAGATAGACCGTCACCATAGCCACCGTCAGAATGCCCATCACCAGTGCCGACACCTGGAGCAGGCTTCGGTAGACGGCGCCCTGCGACAGCGGATTGCGGCCAATGGAGATAATGCTCGACTTGATAGCCCCGTAAACCAGGGCAGTGATGACTATGAGGGCGATGACTATAATGATGACGCTGACGATGATAGGTAGCGGAGACACCTTGCGGTTGGCTATCTCGTTTGCAAGATTCTGGATGAAGCTCGGGATGACAGTCTTGTCGCTCGCGACACCAGACACGTAGTAAGCTACACCGACAATTATTGGGATACGACCGACGTAGACCTCCTTGGACGCGCCAGCCTTGTCCTTTATTGTGCGCTTAACTGCACCTTCTGATTTGGAATTAAACTCCGACTGGGCGATTCCTACTACCTTGGTACTTGTCGTAGCTTTCACGCCAACACCGCTAATTGCGGAGGGGGTAATCTTGTCGCCAATCTTAATGTCGCCACCCAGATCGCTTACCAGGGTAGTAACCACACCAGTAGTAGCTACTTGTACCTGGTCCAGACCAGACGAGACCAGCAGCAAGGCGTCTTGGCTGTCCACCACAACACCCACCAGGCCATCAAGTCGGTCAGTATTGGCGGAAACTACGCTATTGGAGTTCTGGCTATCAACACTGACAACGGACCCTGGCGTAAGAGCCTCGGTGGCACGATAGCCCTGCGCCAGACCAGCGGCGGCCATAACTAGTGTGGGTAGACTAGCAGCCAAAAGACACACAGCAGCCTGGAACCACCGTACCCTGCGCGCGCTCACCGGCTTCCGACGAGCTGCGAACACCCCCACCTCAACTATCTGGCTAAACAATGTCATGCTGTCGATAATTATAGCTTGATTATAGCAAAGTTGTTATGCCTATTCACAATAACTGGTACAAAAAGTGAGTCAGAACTTCCCTCTCAGCTGTGCCTCAGCCTGTTTCCAGATACCGAGACTTGCACTGTTGCCCGATATTTCTTAGAATACTTGTAATGTTAATGTAAGAGGGTAGGTTGTTCTTATGGATTTAGCTCCAAACTCACATCAGGCAGCGCCAGCGGCGCGGCCACGAGCACACGAGGCAGGCGTTGAGCATATGCCGTTCATGAAGCCGTCATTGGCTAGCAAGATTCTGGTTGTATTACTAATCGTAGCTTCGGTTGTATTCATCCTGGGTGCGGCTGCAGGGCTCAGCGGTAGCTTAGCCGGTACTAGCTCAGCCATTAAGGGCAAGCAGTACCAAGCACTGTTCCTGACCAATGGCCAAGTCTACTTTGGTAAGCTCGCTGATATTAATAATAGTTGGGTCAAACTGACCGACATTTACTACCTCCAAGTGCAGCAGCAAGTGCAGCCGACTGATTCTAAGGCTGCTGCCAACCAGCAGCCACAGGTCTCACTCGCCAAGCTGGGCAATGAGCTACACGGTCCAGAAGACGTTATGTACGTCGACCGAACACAGGTTTTGTTCTGGGAGAACCTGAAGAACGACGGTAAGGTTGTAACCGCTATCAAGGACTACAAGGCCAACGGCACGAAATAGTTCTACTGAACTACCAAAAAAACCGCCCCTAAAGGCGGTTTTTTGGTACATGGCGCAGTACGGCTCAACTAAAAAAGCCCCTTGCGGGGCTCTCTTAGTTCTCGATTCCGAGGCTTAGTTAGCCTTTGGACGAGCTTCTGAAACGGTCATACGGCGACCTTCGAGTTCGCTACCGTCAAGCTGCTTGATAGCGGCTGCGGCTTCGTCATCGTTGGACATTTCAACAAAGCCGAAGCCCTTTGAACGACCTGTGTCGCGATCGGTAACAACAGTTGCACTGTCGACAGTACCGAGAGCGGCGAACATTTCATTTAGCGACTCACTAGTAGTCGAGTAAGGAAGATTCCCTACAAATAGTTTCTTAGCCACGATTATTGGCTCCTTTTTTAAGTTCGGCTAGCACAATACAGTGACTAGGACGAAGGGCGTTTTATACCCATTGATATAACAGCTACATTATACTCTATTTTTTGTGAATTGTAAATGCTAATGTAGACGACCCAGCGCAAGACGGGCTAATACCCACGCAATATAGCCATTTATTGAGGCGCCGAGGACCGCACCGAGTGCAGCCAAGACACCCAGGGCGTCGATACGGGGGCGGTACACAAGCTGGCCAAAGGCATCAACCCAGAAGGGGGCCAAGATGTAGGCTGTAAGCAGTAGAAAGGCAAAAAGAAGTGTGGCACGTGCTACTTGCCACCCCACAGCAGCGACGCGGTCGATGGGCCGCCCCTTGTTGACGTAGGCAGACTCTATCACCACTTCGTTCCGGGCCTCTAGCGCCAGATTGCTCAGTCCCCAGACCAGCGTGTAAGCGACGAGCCCGACTAGACTCCAGAAGACTACAATTACTACACTATGGATAGCAGGCGTATCTAGCCGGGTAAGGATTTGGTGGGCATAGTCAGTGCGAGAAGCCGCTAGGTCCTGGGGAACGGCCGGGATGATGCGTCGGGCCAGGTCGTCTCGGAACAACCAGAATAAGACGAGCAGCATACCCAGAGGAAAGCCTGCAAGCTGGGCAGGAGAGGGGGTAATTCCACGTATTGGGAGCGTCTTCGCCATGGGCTAAGTATCGCTGGTTCTAGGGACTACTGCAAGCGAAGGCGGGAGAACAAGCGCATGGCAAGCATGGAGATGACGGTGATGAGGCTGGCTGCTGCTGCTAGAAAGCTAATGCCAGGTAGGTCTGGCGTCCAAACCGGCGCGTGGTAGCTGTACCGGTAGCTAGTGCGAACAGGCAGCGTCGGGGCCTGTGGCCCGGAAGCCGGCGCGGCGTGGGCCGAGACGTAGCTGGTAACACACTTGGCCTGAACTATAGAGTCGGCCTTACCAGCACAGGCGGCTTGAGCGGCGGCGTAGACACTGCCCTCGGCACTGCCCCCAGCGGCAGCGGCCTGAGCGGTAGCTAGATCGCGATTGTAGCTGGCGGTGAGCTCGAAGGTAGCATCGGCACCCATGTGGTTGGCCGAGTACTGCTTGATGTCCTCGCGAAGCTGCGCTGTCGGCTGAATCGCCTGGTCGGCTGTTACAAGTTTATCGATGAGTACGGCCAGGCCTTGGTTGTTCTGCCGCAGGCCATAGACGCCTAGAACAGCTGCAAGTACGGCCAAGATAAGGAAATAACGCGTTTTCATACCCCTGAGCATACGACGGCGCCTATAGCTACGTCAAAGCCCTACTTGGCTTTTCCGTCTTTCTTGCCCCAACGCCACTCCGGCTTTTCGCCGGTCCAGATGGTAATGCCTAGGAGAATAAGCGTAAATCCAATGACCGGAAGTAGAATGCCACTGGTGACCTGCCAGGCGGACGGCGCAACAATGGGCTGATAGGTGTAGACGGTGGCGGCAACCAGCAGGACATAAATGGCAACTACGAGCCAGCCCTGCCATCTGCTGGGGGTCCAGCCGTAACCAAAGCGCTTATTCGCAAACCAGTATCTTGTGGGCTTTTTCATAGCCCTATCATACCGCCAAAGCGACCATTATTAAACATCTAATGATGGCTGGCGGCGGAAGAAGTTGCGGGCACGACGGGGCGCCTTGCCCCACCAATCGAGCCAACTATAGAGAATGGGTGTCGTAAATAGCGAGAGGACGCCGGAGGTGAGGATACCAGCAATAATTACCGAGGAAAGGCCACGCCAAAACGGTGACAGGATGGCTAGTGGTAGCAGGGCGCCGAGAGCTGTTACCTTGGTAAGGAAGATCGGGCGGAAGCGGACAGCGGTAGCTATAGAGATAGCCTCCTTCTTGTCGACGCCGCTGGTCTGCTTGCGGTTGGCATAGTCGATAACAAAGGTGCCAACATTTTCTACAATACTTACAAGCGTAATCATGCCCAGGATTTCGAGGAATCCAAATTGCGACTTTACGAGCCACAGAGCTGGGAAAACACCGATGAAGCCCAGCGGCACTGCAAAGGTGATCATAATAGGCTGGAGCCAGGACTTGAAGAATAAGACGAAGATGAAGTACGTAAGCACAAGCGAGAGACCAAGAGCCAGGAACAACTGCCCAAAGGATGTCACAATGTCGTTCTGCTCCCCCTTCGCCTCTAGGGCGTCTTCACGGAGCCCATACTGGCCCAGGCGCTCCTTGGCCCAGTCATTAAGATCCTTCTCAGTCTTGATTGCATCACCATCTGCAGCCACAGCTACCTGCACCTGCGTATAGCGATTGCCATTGAGGCGCTGGATAGCACCGGCAGCCGAGCCATCGGTGACCGTAGCGATAGTACCGAGACGGACTGGGCCCCGTGGCGAAGCCAAGCGAATGTCGGCTATGGCCGATGGGGCGGCGGGGCGAGCGCTAGCAGGGTAGCTAGCGACCACATCGAGTCGGCTGTCCCCTACCTGGATCTGCGTTAGCTTCTGGTCACCCAGTAGGCCGCCGAGCTGGCCAGCGACAGCCAGCGTGCTTAGGCCAGCGTTGGCCACGGCTGCCTCATTGAGGGTAATGCTTATCTGTTGTACGGCACTGGCACCCGTGCCGTCTACCACTCGGGTAACTCCCGGGAGGCTGCGCGCGTGTTCGCCAACGGCCTGGGCAAACTTCTGGAGCTTGTCTCCATTGGCGTCGAAGATCTGGAGCTGTATCGGGAACGCAGGTACGGGCGGGCCAACGCCCAGTGAGTCGGCGCTGGCGAAAATGTCTTGGCCGTTCTGCGGGAGGTCGCCGCGCAGGCTGGCTATAACCGCCTCACTGGTACGAATGCGGTCGGTGCGGGGCTTGAAATTCAGGTACAGCGAGAAGCTACCACTGCCTTGGCTAAAGTAGTAGTACGAACTAATCTCCGGGTACTTTGCAACGGCAGCCTCCGCCTGGGCGGCTAGCTGATCTACCTTGGTCGGGCTGTAGCTAATAGGATAGCTCACGCTCGCAAGCCCAATAAGCGTGTCGTTGGGCTTAGAAAACTGCACACTCTTGACCCTGCCCGTACCCAAGAAGTAGCCAGCAACAGCCAGCGGCAACACGGCCGTCACTAGAATAATGATGACCTGGATAGACATGTGGCGCAGGATACGGCGATTGGTCCGGTGGAACCAGCGACTCACCCGCCAGAGGTTCTCTTCCTCATCCAGCGTCTGGTGCGTCCCACGCTCTGGCTTGAGGAAGCGGCCTCCAAGCGCAGTTAGGAAGATGACTGGAACGATAAATGATGCTACAAGCGCCGGCAGCACCGTAATGGGGATAAACTTGATGATCTGCCCAAAGACACCACCGACCACACCAAACGGTATGAAAACGACAATGGAGGTAATAACGGCCATGAACACGCCGGGGCCAATACTGTCCATGGCAGCGACCACTGCAGCGCGACCACGTAGGCCGCCATCAATCTCGCGCTGGATAGCCTCCAGCACCACGATAGCCGGATCCACGACGAGCCCAAGTACTAGGATCATGGAGAACAGCGTGAGGGTGTTTAGAGTCACTCCGAAGACCCAGAGACTTAGGACGGTGAACAGAAACGTGAGTGGAATGGCAACGCCAGCAATAATGGCGGCGCGAAGATTGACGAACAAGAGCATGGCAAGTATAAGCAGCCAGATACCTCCAAGCAGGAGCCCGACGACACCCAGGGGCCCTATGCCGTGCCAGAGCTCGCCGATAGCACCAGACTGGATCTCGGCAATCTGGCGATTTGTCTCCTTGGCCTGGTCGGTCAGCCGCACTAGGTCTAGGCGAGAGTCTAGAATGCCCGTGTCATGCAGCCGGGTAGTGGCGGCGTCCAGATCGGTATTTACTTTCAGGATGTCGGCGTCATTGCGAATGTCTACGCTATAGACTAGCCCAGTGCGACCAGCGAGGCGCCCATCCACCCGGTAGCCGATGCGATTAATGCGGTCGCTCTGGTCGACGAAAGTGGCCACGGTGGCTACGTCGCTTAGCCTCGCTAGCGACCCAGTGGCAGTGCGGAGCGGTGTAGCAGCTAGATCACTCACCGAACTGTACGCACCCACGACCAAGCTGCCCGTAGCGGTGTCGCCAAATACGAGACTACCCGCAGGCACATTGGCATTATTGCCGGTAATGGCAGTCTGGACGCTGGTAGGGTCTATACCGAGCTGGGCCAATTTGGCGGGGTCGAAGGTGATACGCACCTTCTGTACGGCACTGCTGAGAAGCTTGACGCTCTTAATGCCCTTAACCTGACCAATCTCGCGCTCGAAAATACGGCCTTGCTCTAGCAACTGTTCCTGGGTGAGCTGCCCGCTGAGGCCAAATGTCCAGGCACTATTTCCGGTCTGGGGTACAAAAACGGAGGACTTATCGCTATCTTTGGGCAAGGTTAGCTTGCTGACCTTACTAGTAATGTCCTGGGTGGCGGAATCTAGATTGGCGCTCTCGTCTAGGGTAACGCGCACACTAGAGACGCTATCACTGGAGGTGGACGAGAACTCTTTTACGGCCTTGACGTCCTTGATAGCAGCTTCTATCGGAGCGGTCACAGAGCGCTCTATCTCGGCCGAGCCAGCGCCACGATAGACCGTGGTCACGACAATGATCTTGACCGGTACCTGGGGAAAGCCCTCGCGCCGGATGTTGATGAACCCAAGTAGTCCACCACCTACTATGAACAGGAGGAGAAGCCAGCTAAGCTGCTTGTTATCGAGAAAGTACACCGTAAACCGGGTGACCCAGTTGTGTCGTTGCTGCATGTTGCCCCACTAATCTGTCACCATATTAGCCCAATCTGTTGGCTCAGGCAAGGCGTATCTGGCAAATATGGTCATTTTAGGCTAGTATTTGCCTGTGAGCATAAGCAGTAAACGCAATCACCAGAACCAAGCTGGATTCACTCTCGTCGAGCTCATTACGAGCGTCGTGGTGTTAAGTATGGTCATTCTGGCGGTTTCGAATCTGTTTGTGTCAAACCTGGCTACGGTGACTACCGGGAAGGCAAAGGCCATGGGGCTGGCGCTGGCGAATGAGCAGCTAGAGTACCTGCGCGATCTCCCCTATGACTCACTGGCCACGCAGTATGGCACCATCTACCCGCCAGGAAACATTGCTGATACCCAGACAGTGACACGCGCCAACTACAAATACACTCTCAAGACGAAAATTGTCTACATTGATGACCCCTACGATGGCAACGCAGCAGGTACTATCTCGGGAAAACCGGTAGACCTCTACCCGTATGACTACAAGCGCGTTGAGGTGACAGTGGTGCTAGCCAACAACAGTATCCAGGTGGCCAAGCTGACGTCTGATGTGGCCGCTAAAGCTTCCGAAACCGCCAGCAATACTGGTATTCTTAGCCTCAAAGTCCTGGACTCGCTAGGACAGCCAGTACCAAACGCCTCAGTTCATATTGTAAATGTTGTGCCAAGCCCAGATGTAGACATTACTACAACCACAGATGCAACAGGTCTGGTGGTTATTCCTGGCCTCCCGCCCGATAGTGGTGGCAACTATAAAATAACCGTTTCGTTGGGCGGCTACTCCACTGAGCAGACTTACCCCGACCCTAGTGGCTCGCAGACTCCGGTGAACCCGAACCCCAATATACTGGTGCAACAGATTACAAGCATAACGCTCGCGATAGACAAGGTCTCTAGTATGGTTGTGACCGTAGTGGATACCAATGGTACTGCCGTTGCTAACCAGTCCGTCACAATTACCGGAAGTAAGAAGACCATGACTAACCCAACAGTATACAAGTACAACCAGACCTTGACGACTGATAGCAGTGGTAAAATTACGCTGACGGGGGTTGAGTGGGACAGTTACAACTTTGCGGTACCATCTGGCAAGTACATTGTAACGTCTGTACCTGATGCGCCGGTGGCTCTGGCTGCTAATAGCTCTGCCAATGTCACACTAATGGTGAGCTCCTCGAGCACCTACCCTACTATCGCTAGCACCAACCCAACGGCGGCCCAGACCGGTATTGCTTCGGAGCCCGTGTCTGTGACCGGTACGAATCTAAGTAGTGGCACTACTCTGAAGCTGAAACAATCTGGCCAGGCCGACATAGTGGCCACCGGGGTGACCTCGACAAGCGGCAATACTATTCTGAGCGGCACATTTAACCTGACTGGCGCAGCAACGGGCGCATGGGACTTGGTGGTAAGTAACGCTAACGGTACCGCAAACCAAGCAGGAGGCTTCAATGTTACACCGTAACCGAATAGTACAAACCGGTTACACACTCATAGAGCTGCTTATTGTGACGAGTATTTTTGGGGTCATCGTGCTGCTACTAGGTAACTTTGCAATTAGTGGGCTCAACAGCTACAACTACCTCACGGCCCAGACAAATACCTCTACAGATCTAAATAACCAGATTGGACGGGTAAGTACGGTAATCCGAGGCACCACCCAGATTGTGAGCGCAGGCGCCAATGACTTGACTATCTACGGCTATTTCTCGCCCCGGGATAATGCTCCGGATAAAATCCGCTACTACATTACCGGTACAACCACCCTGACTGCCGACGTGATCCCAGCCAGTGGCACAGCGCCGAACTACACCTACCTGGTAAGCGACATGAAGACCTACATTATTACCACTAAGCTCACCACGGCGCCGGCGCCAGTGTTTACTTACTATGACGACCTAGGCGGCCTGCTATCTGGTGCCTTTACCACCGGCCAGATAAAGCAGATTGGCATACTCCTGTCCGCGAATCCCAACCCCAACCGCCTCCCGGTGCCTATTACCATTTCCACGCGAGTAACCCTGCGTAATATGAAGACAAACCTATGAAACAACTGCTCAAACGCTACTTCCCTACCCTGGTAAAGCTCCAGAGAACACAAAGCGGGTTTACACTGGCGATTATTATTGTAGTAACCATGCTACTCAGCGCCTTGGCGCTAGCGACGGCTAACATTGCCATCTCCAATCTGCGTTTCACTACCCACGAGGCCAAGAGCGCCACGGCGCTGAACGTGGCCGAGGCCGGTGTGAACTACTACCTGTGGCATCTGTCGCACAACACTACCGACTACTGTGACGGTGCGGCGAGCTGCACTGGTGGTGGTCCCTACGGCCCGTATGTCCACAACTTCTACGATACAAGCGGTAAGCAGATCGGTACGTTTACCCTAACCATAACACCGCCCGCATCTGGTTCGACTGTGACCACCGTGCAATCAGTGGGCCAGGTGTCTGGTCTGAATAGTACCAGGACCATACTAGCGCAGTTGGGCATACCCTCGTTTGCAAGCTACGCGCTGCTCACTAACTCAGAAGTCTGGTTTGGCTCTACCGAAAGCTCGGTGGGACCTGTGCACTCAAACGTAGGTGTCCACTATGATGGCGCCAATGATGGCCCGGTGACAAGCGCGAGCTCAACATACATACCATCGCCAGGTTACGGCGGTAACGGCTCCACCCGGCACACTGGCGTGTGGGGCAATGGCGGACCGCAGTCACAGTGGCAGTGGCCTGTGCCTAGTATTAACTTCAATCAAGTGACGGCCGACCTGTCGGCTCTAAAGTCCTTGGCCCAGTCCAGTGGCGTATACCTGGCTGCCTTGAACAAGCCTGCCCAGTCGAATAAGGGCTATTATCTCACGCTCAAGAGCAATGGCACTATCGACATTTACACCGTGACCGAGAAGAACTCGAACTTGGGGACAGTAACTGACAAGACAAACGCCTTCACTACTAAGACATTTGTGCGCAACCAAGCCGCACCCAGCAATGGCATTGTGTTTGTCGAAGACAACGTTTGGGTGGAGGGTACCTACAATGGCCGCCTCACTGTTGCAACAGGTCGCCTGCCCGATCCAGTCTCCACCCGCACTAGCGTGCATATAGTCGACAATATTACTTATACCGCCACAGACGGTACAGTCGCCGTTGGGCTGATTGCTCAGAACAACACCTTGATCAGCTACTACGCCCCTACCAACATGACAGTGTACGCCGCACTCCTTGCCCAGAACGGGTTTGCCGGCTTTGATATACCTGGTTCTGGCGGCTGCAACTTTAGCGGCTCACTCCCTGCCAGGGTGAAGAATAATCTAAACTTTACCGGCGCCATTGCCAGTAATGGGTCCTGGACCTGGAGCTATAGTAGTGGCAATAGTGTGTGCTCAGGCTTCAACACCAACGTAAGCTCGTTTGATAGTTTCCTGAAGTTTGCGCCGCCGCCAAGCTTCCCGATTACTGGTAGCTACAGCATACTCAACTGGCGCGAACTGCTCTACGCCCCGTAGATACCCGCTAGATCTTGTCGCCCGACAAGACAAACTCCTCATAGTAGATGTGCTCTGCGGCAACCCCAGCGTGCTCAAAGCCCTGGCGTAAGCTAGTCATCATGGGCCCTGGGCCGCAAATGAGAATAGCTGTGTCGGTGGTCACTGCGTGTTCGCTAGCAACCCGGTCGGCGGTAATAAACCCGTCGCGCGATTGGACTACGAGCACTACCGTAAAGAGGGGCGTCTGGCTGGCAATGTTCTGCAGATCGTCCATGTAGACGGCTTCGTCTTCAGTCTTGACGCAGTAGTACAAGCTGGTCGGGGTAGATGAGAGAACGATGCTACGGGCCATAGAAAGAAACGGCGTAATACCAATGCCGCCTGCTATCCAGACCTGGTTCTTCTCACGTAGCTTGGAACTGAAGCGGCCATACGGGCCCTCCACGCTGGCCTTGGTGCCTACTACCACACCGGGCAAGAGCTGGGTGTAGTCACCGAGGCCCTTTATAACAAACCGTAGGTCTGTATCAAACTTGCCTGAGGCAATGGAGAACGGATGGGCCTCCGTATCTACGACCGTACCCTGCAAGCTAATGAAGGCAAACTGACCAGGATTAAAGCTGAGCGGCGGGCCTACGCGGCGCTCGAGTACTAGCTCGGTGACGCCAGTAGGCAGCACATTGACCCCCTTTACCCGGTAGCGATAGTGTCGTAGTAGGAGCTGGCCAATAATGGAGTAGTACACATAGCAGAGCGCAGATACCAGAATAATGACTGTCATATACCAACGCAGGGGAGGATTGATGGGAAGCTCTCCACCTACTAGTAGTGAGTGCAGGGCGCCGACCAGGAAAATAGCGCCCAGGGTACGGTGTATGGCCAGGAAGGTCTGGTGTCGCAGCCGCATAAATACACTCAGCACAATGGCTAGCGTCATGCCGGCCAGGGCAATAATACCCAGATTACTGGTTAACGAGCCATGGAACCACAGCCGCGCCAGGCGACCCTGCTCCAGGTACTTACCGCTGAGAAATAGTGGATGGAGTAGTAGTAGCCCAAAACCAATAGTACCTAGTAGACGGTGGATCTTATAGATCTTGTCCAGCCCGTTGAACCAATCCTCAATAAACTTGAGTCGAGCCGAGAGGATGAGCGACCAGGCGAACATGGCGGTGCCGACGAGGGCGCTGGACTTAGCCAGGAGGACGTAGCTGGCGTTTCGAGAGAGGAGGTAGCTGGCGGGAGCCTGGGCGGCGAACCATAAGAAGAGGGGGGTGAAGCAGATGACGAGGCTGATAACCCAGCCAATGCCGTAGCGGGACAAGCGCATTTGGTCTTTCATTACCTTATTGTAGCAAGCATTAAGGGAATAACGAACCTGATGGAGCGCTCCGTTACCTCATTGGGCCAATTTGGTTCACCGTGGCGTAGGTGAGGAATCTCCTTTCCTTACACCAATTAGCATCATGGCCTTCCGCTTCTATCCTGGGATAAGCTTCCTTTCCCTTCTGTGCCTTTTGTCCAGGCAAAAGGCGCCAAAACCTGCCTCGCACATTGCCTTCACCGACGGAGTAGAAACCTCCTACTGTGCTTGGTGTCCTGTGCAACGTGGGATAGCTACTAACTACTATCCTCTACCTATACCCATGCTCGGACAGGAGTATAGAACTTAGTAGAAGCTCAGAGAGGAGGTTTCTTTCCGGTGACTGGCAGGTGCTCGTTGTTTAACTACTGATGGTGACTGAAGGGGAAGGAGAAGCTTCTCGTCTATCCCTGCCTTCCTTGAACAT